>JACPRH010000054.1 GCA_016190055.1 Nitrososphaerota archaeon
GGGCTGACCATCCTGACAGAGCAACTCCGCTATCCTCTTGCAACACGCATCCATACCAGATGGACTAAATCAGACTAAATCATATCTTTGCAGGGAGTCTTGCAATCGTCCGAGTTATCAACTGTCAAAGGGGGGAGCACCTAATTTTTCGCCGGCGAATAATTCGCCTCTTTTGATTTGACTATCTCCTTATTGAATGGTCAGGTTAAGATGTTGAGAAAATTACTTTAATGGGTTAGGTGCATCTTTCATAGATGTCTAACGGTGAGTCGAAGGGCGTTCGGAGACTGGGTGCCAACACATACCGCCTAATTCTGTTTACAATACTCATCATCGTTTGGCAGATCATAAGCATGTCTCTAGGCCGCATGTTCCTTCCAACACCGTCAGGTGTGGCTACAGCAGCGGTTGAGCTCTTTGCAAACGGTACTATAATAGAGGCGACCCTAATTAGCCTAGCAACCTTCGCCACGGGTTACCTGCTCGCGGTGGCGCTGGCTATTCCGATGGGTTTGATGATGGGTGGGTTCAAGAAGGTAGGTGAAGCGCTGGATGTCTACATCAATGCGTTCAACGCAATGCCGCGCATCGCGCTTATTCCACTCATTATGATATGGTTTGGGCTGGATTTTCAGGCTAAGGTAGTAATTGTGCTCATATCCGCTTTTTTCCCCATAGTAATAAACACCTATACCGGTGTCTTGAATGTCGATAAGGATCTTCTGGAGGCCAGCAGATCATTCGGGGCAAAAGACAAGGATCTATTTCTGAGAATAATGCTACCGGCAAGTGTGCCGTTCCTTATGACGGGGTTGAGACTCGGTGTTGCAAGAGGCATTATGGGCATTATAATGGCCGAGTTTTTCATGACGGCCAAAGGGTTGGGCGGTCTAATCGTAACATATGGGAGCACCTTTCAGATGGAGAAGCTTTTCGTGGCAGTAACGGTTCTGACCGTTATAGGCGGAGTTCTAGCTGAGTCGGTGAAGCGTGTGGAGAAGCTTATTGCGCCTTGGAAGACAGGGACAATTCATCCCTAGTTAGTCAGTTGTTGGTTGGCTGGTAGTCGGCCGGCTTTCTTTGATTAGGGGTTGGATTTGGGGTTCCGTGTACATTTCAGGGATACTTTCTGGAGTTGCGACCATCTCTTTTATTCGTCTCCACAAGTATGCTCGTATCGATATGTAGTCAGGGTGTGACTTGACATCGTAAGTCCATCTTGGACGCGGTAAGGAGATGTCTATCACCTCTTTTACGGTTGAAGGCCTAGGACCTAGAAGTACAATTCTGTCAGCTAGCAAGACTGCTTCGTCGAGGCTGTGAGTGACGAATATTACGGTGGTTTTCTTCTGAGACCAGATTTTAAGGAGCTCCAGCTGCATAATTTCCCTTATCTGGGCGTCTAGTGATGCGAAGGGCTCATCCATCAGAAGTATCTCAGGATCCATAGCTAATGCGCGTGCGAGGCCTACACGTTGCTGCATGCCTCCGGAGAGCTCATGCGGGTAGCTATGTTCAAAGCCCGTCAATCCTACCAGTTTTGCATACTCTAAGGCTCTCGCCATACGCTTCTCTTTGTGTAAACCTTGAATAGCCAGAGGGAACGCGATATTCTCTAATACGTTCTTCCAAGGTAGTAGTCGGAATGACTGAAAGACGACTCCTTTATCGGGTCCAGGTGCTGAGGGACTTCTGCCGTTAATGGATATCCGTCCTGCGTCCGGTTGAATTAAACCGTCAATTAATCTCAGTAACGTGGTTTTGCCGCATCCCGATGGTCCAACTATTACGACGAACTCTTTATCGCTGACTGTGAATGAAAGGTCCTCCACTATTTTGAGAAGTTTGAATTTATCGCCATCTCTTCTGTAGAAGCTTTTGTTTACGCTGTCGACCTCGACCTTGTACAAGAGATTGTCTGAACCCATTGCTGGAACGGGGAAAGAATATTATAAATAATTTTAGAGATACTGCAACATGATTTGGGCAGCTGGGCGTTTTTGCTTATTTAACTAATTTGGTTTGTGTCTAAAAATTGTTATATATCTATTTAGCTATTACTGGAAATGAATGAAACTCAGTATAGTAACTGCGGTTATTGTAATAATTGTAGCGGTAGGCGCCTCAGCGGCATTATATTACGCTAATATGCCGTCTCCTCCAAGTAAAATGATTAAACTGAGAGAAGCGACGTTCGGAACTGATATGCCTTATTTGACTAACTCAGTTGATTTTTTGGCCAAAGACTTAGGTTTCTATGAGAAAGAGGGGCTTGACTTTGAGATAACGGGTCTAGCCTCCACGCCTCTGGTGCTGAATGCTTTGAAGGCGGGTCAGGTCGATATTTCGGGTATGAGTGGGAGCACAGCGCTCAAACTGGATGCCACTGGAGATATGGCGACGGTAGTTTTTGTGAGCTACACTGGTCACGGGTCTCCTTCAGTGTCAGTCGTTGTAGGTAAGAAGGACATAGCGTCGATTCAAGATCTCAAAGGCAAAAAGATAGGCGTCGGTGCAATAGGTGGAGCAGATCAGGTTACAACGATACCTATTCTACGAGCATATGGGTTAGATCCGGATAAAGACATACAGTGGATAGCCATAGGCTCACCGGCAGCCCGAATAACTGCGCTCATGTCAGGACAGATTGATGCCGTCACCACAAGCATAATGACCTGGATACCTATTTCGGGCGATCCGAACTTGAAAATCATAATTAACGGAGAAGAGTACAGCAAGATTCTACCCAGTGTAGGCGGCACAATTACTACAGTAGATTTCATGAAAAAGAACCCAGAGGCAATTCAGAAGTATACGCGAGCTATAATTAAGGCGAGCAGATACTTCGCAGAGAACAAGGACGCTTGGATAGACGCGGTGCTTAAGCGCCGCCCTGACTTGACTCGGGAGAACGTGTCGAAGGTGTATGATTTCGTCAGGCCCGGATGGGCTGTGAACGGCGGAATAAACCTTGACGATTACAATAAGGCGTTTGACTCATGGTATCAGCTGCCTGAGTTCAAGGATGTGCCGAAGGTAACTCCGTCCAGCTGGGTTAATACGCAATTTATAGATCAGGTCTTGAAGGAGATAGGTGTCTACAAAGATCGCAACATAGACGACCCGGGTAGAAGTATCTCCGGGCTTATGCAGGTAACGGTACCGTTAGCTAAGGAGGCTGATAGGTGATGTCGGGGAACCTGCAGAACGCCATTGTGGAGCTTAACGAGGAGGTAGCGCTCAGCCTCGTGAAGGAGAGAATCGAGGCGGGAGAAGAGCCTGAGAGCATTATAGAGGCGTTGAGCTCAGGTATGCAGACTGTTGCTGACCGCTTCGAGAGGGAGGAGTACGGCTTGGCTGAGCTGCATATGGCTTCTGAGATCTACAATGAGTCAGTTAAGATCGTGGAGTCCAAGTTCAAAGCCCCGCCGGTTTTGGGGAAGATTGTCCTCGGGCAAGCAGCAGCGCGTCTGAAGGATTACGGCAGGGAGGCGGTTGCTGGAGTGCTGAAGGCTTCTGGGTTTGAAGTATACGACTTGGGAGAAGATGTGTCGGGAGAGCGGTTCGCAGCTAAGGCGAGAGAGGTGAACGCTGATGTAGTAGCTATCTGTGGCCTGCAGAGCACAAATGTAGAGGCTGCTAGAAGCGCGGTCTCAGAGATTAGGGCATCAGGAGCTACAGCCAAGATACTGGTTGGACCCGGGATATCATGTGGTTGCCAAATAGTTGTGGATGACAAGATGCGTCAGATGGTGGGTGCCGACGCGGCTTGGAACAGGGTCAGAGAAGCCGTGGATTTGGCGAAAAGTGTGGTTAAGAAGCAGGAGGCGGCGTTAGCGTAATGTCAGAGACATTTTCACCTAGAGAAAGGCTTCAGAAGGCTATTGACTGTCAGACCCCGGATAGAGTTCCTATCGCGTTGAGGGTTGAATACTCTGCGGCCCTCTGGGCTGGGATGAGCTGCCGGGACTTCTGCTGTTACCCGCATAAGGCTTCAGATGTTATTGAGGCTGCGTTCGACAAGATTGGGGGGTGGGATGGAGTCGATAACACTTGGACACAGGGCGTAAGGTTCACTCATCTTGAGCCTCAGAAGCCGATGATCCCGGGTGTTGATCTACCTGACGATGTACCAATGGAATTCAGCAGTGAGCCCTCTATGACGGCTGACGATTACGATGTGGCCATAAAGCAAGGATACTATGGGCTTTACTCTGAACTCATTGCAAGACGGGGTCGGAAGTTTAACCGCCGGACAGAGGAGGAGTTGTTCCTCGGCTTCGCACCGATTTACCGTTATTGGGAGGAGAAAAAGGGTGTTCCTGTGATCCGGGGCGGAATGACTCGACCCCCTGTTATCGCATTCACTCTTCTCAGGACGTTTGAAGAGGTTTCGAAGGACTATTTCAGAAGACCGGACAAGGTCCTAGAAGCCGTTAATGCCACCTACAAGGAGTGTATTCAGATGGGTGAAACACAAAGCAGACTCGTGGGATGCAACTATGTCTTTGTACCAATCAGTAGAGCTGCAAGCACCTTCATGTCTGAAAGGCTTTTCCACAAATTCTTCTTCCCGACCTTCAAAGAGATAATTGAGCAATTAGTGAAGGACGGCTTCACACCCAGAATCCACGCTGACGCCGACTGGACACCGTTCCTGCAGTACTTCCTTGAACTCCCCAAAAGAAAATGCATCTTGGAGCTGGAGCCAATGACCGATATGGTGAAAGCTAAGAAGATTTTAGGTGGTCACATGTGCCTCTTCGGTGATGTTCCTCCAGACATTCTCTCTCTAGGAACCCCCACGGATGTTGAGAGCTACGTTAAGAAACGGATAGAGGATGTGGGGAAAGACGGGTTCATACTCGCCAACGACGACATGATGCCGCACGACGCATCGTACGAGAATGTCAAGGCGATCGTTGACGCGGGGAAAAAGTACGGCTGGTCCTAGCGCGCTTGCATCAGGATAATTGGCTTCTCCCAGTTGGCCTGTGCTGAGGTGTCTGTCCCAGTTGCCGCTTCTCAGTGAGCAGATGGCTGATCTTAACGAGGAGGTGGTTCTCAAGACTATAGCAGAGGGGGTCAAAAATGGCGAGAGTTCATCGGGAGTCTTGGAGGAGCTTAGAGGTGGGATGGAGATTCTCGGTCAACGCTTCGCTGACGGTGAATACTCGTTGGCTGAGCTGATGATGGGTGCTGAGATCTTCAGGGAGTGTATGGATATGATTGAGCCTAGTCTTGAGAAGAACGGCGTTTCTACTCGAGGTCGAGTAGTCATCGGGACGGTGAAAGGTGATGTACATGATTTGGGTAAGAATATTGTTGCCGCTATGTTGAGAGGATCTGGCTTTGAGGTTCACGACATCGGGGTGGATAAGCCTCCTGAACAGTTCGTAGAAAAGATTAGAGAGGTTGACGCGGATATAGTTGGACTCTCTTGTCTCTTGACGTCGACGCTTGGATCTATGCGTAAAACAGTATCGGTGATAAGGGAGTCGGGGTTAGACATCAAGATTATGATCGGAGGAGGGGTCTTCAGCCGCGGTATAGAAAGCACAGTTACGAGAATTGAGGGTGCCGACGGCTTCGGAAAAGACGCAGTAGAAGCGGTTAACCTTGCTAAAGAATGGGTTACGGCAACACCCTAAACATACTTCGACATATAGAAAGTAACTAAGATATTCTCTGATGTAGCAGATACCAACCATATCTAAAGCCCTAAAAATTGACTGCCAATCAGTTATTGTAGATTCGCGGTCAAAATAAGAAATCAACAGATCCTCAGGATTTATTAAATTAATCCGTCCACCGGCTATGTTCTATTCAGTAGGCGTATCTTGTAGGAAGACCTCAAGTGTAGGTGCTTCTCTATGTCGTAGCGCACGACTTGATTCCGTTAAGTAGATGGGCTCTTGCCTATCTTTTCACCGAGCCATTTATTGTAGTAGTCGAAGGCGGGTTCTTTCTTTAGCTGGCCTTTGCTGTCCATCTTGATGAGTCCGAAGTAGCTCTCCTGCTCGGGTGTCGCGGGTCTCTGCGGATGAGAGATTAGAACCCAAGGGAAGGTTCCGATGCTCTGGAAGCCTTCTATGGATTTAAGGGTGTTCAGGAAGAATTGGAGCTGCATCTGGCCGGCACTAGGTCTTCTGAGGATGGTGAAGAGTATTTTTTCAATGAAGGTTCTGTATGTGGTGTAGCCGAACTCGGCGTTGAAGATCTTTTTGCCTGTGAGGTTCGCCGCCTCCTTAATCTTACTTCCCGTCTCCTGACCGTATACGGGGTACTTCAGAATCCAGTTAGCATAGTTATCAAGCCCGACATAGTCTACATCCAGATTGTCCCGGAGATACTTCAGCTCCGTCTTCCAGTCAATCTGTTCATCTATGTTTTCGTCGATTGAGACTGTGCACTCCTTCAACAGCTCTTTGTGTTTCGCTAGCTCGCGTTCAAAGCCATTGAAGAAGACCCTCATATCTTCTGCAACGATATTCGCCATAGTTTCCGCTTCAGGATACGCGTCGCGTGCGCCTTTGAGGATGTTATTCAATCGTTGATACTTTAGCTTGGGATTCAACGCCTGCTCGACCCACACTTCAAATTGAGATCTCCACTGAACCCCAGGCAAAGACTGTAGTATCCATGCTTTAGGATCGATTTCGTTCTCTATACCGAAGATCAGCTCTCGACCGTGCCTGTTAACTACTTCCGATACCTTCTTACAAGCTTTAAATGATTCGTGATACGACTCTTCGACAAACTGGTCGAGCTTGTCAAGCGTCACGACGCCTACATTCGTAGTGGAGCCAACTTCAATGGGCGTCACGATGTTATACCCGTTCTTGCAGAGATACTCAATCCCGTCAAGATAGGTCAAGCCATTGGGCCCCTTCTCGTCTAAAAACCTGTTCCGCAGCTGGTGAACTCTGAGCCATTGTATCGGCGTCGGTTTCAGAATTTCCACGATAGTTTCAGGGAACTCCCGTACATCGTTTCCCTCCACATTCATCCCCGCTAGAAAAACCGAAGGCTTCAACTGACGAATCCAGCTGCTTGCGTCTTAAAAGCGTTACCTCAACTATGGCACATAGATTCGTTACCTTGATACAGATTGAAGTGTTTACACTCTTAAATAAGAGTGCACCGGCGTTAGATTTATGATTCCTTTCGACCTGATGGTTGCATATCTTGGTGGGGCTCTGCTCGCGCTGGGGGCGAGGGAGCAGCTACGAAGGGAAGAGTCGCTATTCTTTAACAAACCGTTGTTTTACTCGCTGCTCTGGATCACATTCATCTATGTGCCTTCGGCGATGTTCTTCTTTCACGGGTGGACCGATTGGAACGTCATGTATGCCTTCGACTCCGCCCAAAACATGCTTCTTAGCTCAGTAGTAATCAGACTTGACGCCATGGCGCTTATCCTGACCTTTCTCTTCAGCTTCATCTTTGCACACAAGCAGATCAGGAAGAGCAAGGAGCAAAGTGTACTAATATCGATGGTAGCTGCAGTAATAATATTCGGCTCCATCATCTTCGGCCTCTACGATCGATCCTTCTTCATAGCCCCCTTCGAGCAGTGGACTCAAGGCAAGGGCGAATGGCTTTTCGCATCCCTGCTCTTTTACTCGAATCTAGTCGCCGCCTTCACAGATCTAGGGCCATTGGCGTACCTGTATCTAAAGTTCTCAAGGGAAGGGGAAAAGCTAAAAACCCAGCCGTCGGAGGATAAATAGAATGATTCCCCCAATGCCAACAACGCATCCAAACATATCCGCATCACACCCGCATGCGTCTGGAGAGACAGCCGTAGCTAAACGGAAAAAACTAAGCGCACCGACTATGCTTCTCGGCGCAGTTCTCCTTGCGCTAGGCTTCTACATAATGCCAGGATCCAGGAAGATTTTGATGGAAAACCAAGAATTATCCGGCTTCATGATCGCTATATTAGGAGTGGTAGTCTTGATTTTAGCTTTCTTCTTATCATCCTACCGTGAAGAGCGCATCTTACACCGGCTAAGGTAATCAAGCCACTCGGAGTTTAGCCCCGGCTTTCTGCAGGTCGCTGATGATCTTTCCCGTGGCACCTAGAGTGATCTTATTACTTCTGACGAGCGCTGTAGCGATATCGTTTATCACTCGCTCCGCTTGAGGAGTTAGATGCTCCAGCGCAGGGAGCGTGGCAGTTCCGAAGAGGAAGAAATCTGCTACAAGGTTGAAGAAGTCTTCAATCCCAGGGAACATGAGACCGGCTTCGAGAAGTTGGTCGTAGAAGAGTGATGCTTCTGGACTCGGTTTCTCCCATTTTCCATCCTTTGGATGTGTGTAGGGAAGCTTGGAGAAGTCGAGTTTCACATCTGCCCTTCCGACTCCCGCTTCGTGCGCCTTCCTTATGTGAACTATCTCAAGAGGATTGTATCCCATGAGCTGTGTGCTTATCGAGTCTGCTGCCACTACATCTGTTGAGGCTACGATGGTCTGGAAATTAACTGGGCTCGATGAAAGTGGGCCGTAGGCTTCTCCGCCGATACTACCATCAACAATCGTGAGGGTTGGGGTAAATGCCCGTGCAACCTCGAAGACAACATCTTCGATTCCAGCAGTGTGATACTTCGCTTTATCCTTCTCTGGAAAGGCACCGTACATGTTCTTCATCCCTAGTGTGACGGTTGTGAGCAGATGCGTCTTCATCGTAGGAATTGAGATGATGACATCAGCATTGATCGTCTCAAGCGAGACAATAGTAGAGCCGATCAAGCTATCTTCAGGGAACTCAAAGTATGCGCAACGGGTTCGTGCAAGGTTGATAAGCGGAACATTGACCTTCTTCGCCCACTCAATGTAGCCTTCATCCCGTGCTACATTGTCAAATTCGGTCCAAATCATGTCTGAGTCGCAGATAAAGGGATCTCCTCCTGCTTCCCGAACCATCTTCAAAACCTCATCCGTCACGTTAATGTTCGTAAACGAGCCGGCTATCTGTGGATTCCCGCCGGAGATGTTCACTTTGATCATCACGCGATCCCCTTTCTTGACGAACTTGCTCATTCCGCCTAGCTGATCGACTGCGTCTCGAACCGCTCGACGCTCATCCTTATCTCGCGTTACCGCGTAGTCGAGAGGTTGGCGGCGGCTCCTGCTGCGCATATCATCTGCGTTAAACACCAGCGGTGTGAGGAGCATTTGCTTCGTAAAGATATGTCTGGATGAATGGTACCCGAGATGAATCCAGAGGGGGTAAAACGCGAACAACCCGATCACTAGAGGTAGCGGTACTTGAGACTTTGCGACGCCTGTGATATCAGTGTGGAACATCCATGTCGACCCTGGCTGATCCATAATTCCGGGGATACTCCATCTCAAGATATCTAGGTAAAGCAGGCTGCTGACTGAAATGAAGAGGACAAAAGATACAAACGCTCCCACCATCATAGTGATAGGCGCATTCCATCCAAGCCTCTTTGAGACTGGATAAAGCAGTATGCCAATAATGAAAAGAGCCGGTGGATCAAGGAAGAAACTCAGAGTATACTACACTCCGAGATTAAGCAGAGACTTCACCATAAAAAGCTTATGAGTGCTCATCTAAAGAGCGTCAAGTAAGCAAAGGCTTTATCCTAACGGCATTTACTCTTCAAACTGCGAAGATATTGAAATCTCTTCTAGTGCCCATTATAATCGCCGGTGCATCCATCCTAAGTTTTCTCGCGGGAGGATACGTATCGCAAGCCACTCCGCTCTACACGGCAATATACCTAGTTTCACTGGGGCTGGCTATCTGGTTCTCGGCTAAACTCCCTGCGAAAGGGCTGATAATCTTCGCCATATCCTCCTTTGCGATTGCCGTGGCTGTCGAGCCTACTATGACGGCTGTAGGTCTTTGGAAGTACGCCTTTTCAGGAGAGATAGCTTTGCTTTATCCGATTTTTAGCTACAGTGTGCTACTGCTTCTAATGCTGCTATTAGCCAAAGTTTTAGATGAGATTTTGAAGCGGTACCGTGAACGAATAGTATCAATGGTTCTTGTGCCCATAGCGGTCGCAGCTTTATCCATTGTTCTAATGCAGGTTGAAGGTTATCTTGCACTACTGAGCTTACGTGCAATCTTAATCTACAGTCTGCTACTGTTACTGAGCCTTTACTACGTTATTCATCAGCCTTCGAGGTGGAATATCGCCCTGCTTCTTAGCAGCATCATTACGGCGGCATCTATGGAGGCGTCTGGATCTATCAGTGGCCTGTGGATGTATCCGTTCTCAACGGTGATCCCGCTGTTTCTACCTGTAGCCTGGGCTCTCAACGTGTGGGCGGTGCACGGGTTGTCTCTTATCCTAGGTGCGGATCTAGGCTCATCAACCCGTCGAACCCGGCTTTCAAAAATTCTTCCGATACCGTCTCCGCAAACAGTCAATCTACCCGCGTGGCCTACTCTGACTCTGCGGCTGATCGGAGGATGGAGCTTAGCCTCGTCTGTGGGACTGATCCTCGGCTTAGAGCCTCTTCTAAGTCTGATGGGGGCCTCTGCGGTACCGGTGAAGATCGCTATTGAGATTCTCCTCGTCTTCACGGCGGTGCTGGGCATCGGCATCCTCATGGCGTCTGAAGATCCTTGCGGAAATGAAACTGCAATCGTGATGGGGGCTCTAATCATGTCGGCCGAAGCGATCTTTCTTGCGCTACAGGTTTCATCTGGAAGCCTACCTATCTTCTTCGCCGGCCTCGCGGTGATTGCCAGCGCACAGGTAATCGGCTTGCTTCGTGTGTACTTGCACGTGATGGACTCTGCTCTGCCGCCTCAGCCTGAGCTTTTGAAGAGATCTCAAACAGGCGTTAAACGGGTGTTGGTCACATACTTCTCGCTCACAAAGCAGACTCAACGAGCGGTAGAGGCGTTGTCTGAAGGGTTGAAGCAGGAAGGATGTGAGGTGGTCTACGCCCCTATTGAGACAAAAGAATCTATTCCATTTCCATTCAATTTTGTCACGCTCGTAAAAACGATCTTTCAGTCCGTTTCAGGGATAAACGTCCCGCTCAAAACACCCGCATTTGACCTGAACGCAGATTACGACCTAATCGTAATTGGATCACCCACATGGTGGACTACAAGTAACCCGATCACCCGCTCCATCTTCGCAACGCCTGAATACCGTCAGCTCTTGAAGGGGAGGAACGTTGCCGTGCTAGTGGTCTGCCGTGCGCTGTGGAAAAGTAACATCCAAACGATGAAGCAAAAGATTCTCGAATCCGACGCTAAGTTCGTGGACTCAATAGCTCTGCAACACGGGGGACAAGAACCTTATAGGTTCATAAGTATGATGCTCTACCTCTGGAGAGGAAAGTTGACGGGAGAAAGTTTCTTCGGAAAACAGTTAGGCACCTACGGGCTGGATGATAATGCGATTGAGCAGGCTAGGCTCTTCGGCGTGAAGCTAGGGAGGATGCTCGGATAATGTCAGAAGCGAAAGGAGACGAAACACCGATAATTACCTCATTACGACGAACGCTTGCCAGCCTCTTTATGATATTGGGGGGCGTCTCATGGATCACGTTCGGGCTAAGCCACCTGTTCTTCCCTTCCGTTCTCAAATGGGATACAGCTTTAAGCAGTGTGACTTCGACGGATATCTTCGGGATTACTATTTCGAACCGTGCATTCATCTATCTCTTCAACTCTGACCTCCTGCTCTACGATATCCTTCTCGGCGTCATCTCCATCATGCTCGCATCTTACATAAAGAAAGGAAAACGGGTCGCAGCCAACTACAGTATCGCCCTCGGAGTCTACTTCATCTTTAGAGCTGGTCTCCAGATATACTACTTCGGTGCCTCGCCCATCGATATCCTGCAGGCCGCAGCGTCAATCGGATACGCTGCCATCTATCTATTCCCGCTCACAGCACTACAGGAATTCTCCGAGGAGTAAACGTTGATTCTGCACCTGAAAGCGGCGCTTCTAAGCGCTATCCTAGGCCTCCTCATCGGAGGCATCTGGGAAACCATCGGCGAGACATTCCTCTGGACCCTCGCTGACCCGAAGATAATCCTATTCGCCGCCGCCATGGTCGCATGGCCTATCATCGGTTTAATTATGGCAACGGCCCTAAGAGTAACTGAGATTATCGCGCCCCATTACAAGAACCTGGTTAAGCTCCTCACAGTTCCCGCCGCCCTCGTCGCAGCCAAAATCACCAGTGCAACCGGGCTCCTCACCTTCCGCATCCTAGGACCCAGCGTGTTTGATGTTCCACTCTACATGGTAATTGGAATGACCGCTCTCATCTTCACCCTAGATTACCTCGGCATCCAACGTAGAGAATAGCCGACTAATCAGTGACCAGAAATCTTCTATCCACCAGGGTAGATTTCAGATAAAAAGAGAGAGGGTTCCTAGGTTCAAATCCAGACTGGCACATCACTGATCGAGCGCTAGACAGATCTAGTAGTGGAGGGTGACATAGGACACAAAGAGCACTTATCCTGGATAAGACATTTTTCATGCTACCCTGAACCGCTTATCAATTTGGTCCTTACGCTCTTGCCCCATCTTAACCGGCGTGTCCTCCAACCATGGGATATATTCAAACTTCCAAATCATATGATTATTGTCATGCTCAGCCATTGCATGGTTTGACGTATTTACGAATACGACCGGATGTTTATGATTTACAAAATAGTACTTAATGAGATGTTTCGGTGCGGGCGGAGGGGGGGTGTCTCCGTGAACTGAATCCGCATTCATTCCATAATCGTTACTGTATATCCCCGAGAAAGTGAATCTGTTACTTTCTGGATCCTTATTGACCAGAATTTTAAATGACTCTAGATCCATCACTCTACCGTATCTCAATCGGCGGAAGGACGCATAGATAGAATTCAAGATTCCGTGTTGCCGAAGTCGCTCGTTGTTGTAGAGAATTGAGACCTCCATTTCAAAAGATCCATCTTGATTGGTAGGACCTTTCGCGCAATGAACCTCACGAACAAAGTTCTTTAGGGCGTCAACGCTCGGCTGATATATCACCGGGATCACTCTATCGTCTTGCATATCCACCTGAACGTCGAAGAGGTTATTCGCCTTCTTCGAAGGATGTTCGATCTCATTCGCTATATCTTGATACAGCCGGTAGATCGTTGAATTGGTGATGTCAGCCCCTTCCTGCGCCCACTCCCAGATCCAATGATTGTCATCGAGCTGAAGGACCCAACGGTTCTTGGGACCCTCGCTCTTCTTTGGAATATTCTTTCTGGCAACGTACGTCTCGGTTTTGGGTTCGCTAGGTTTTCCGAAGATCTCGAAGCCTAGCATATACCGGATCGCAACCTCTTTTCCCATGAACCTGCTGTATTTTGTTTGACTGCGCCGGACGACAACTAGTAACTTATCAATGAAAGTTCTTTCTAGTTCAACCGTGCAATTATCCGAGTCCCAAAGTTCATCCTTGCCAGTCCAAGAAAAATTACCAAAGTAGCCGACCGCCCATTTCTTTTCTTTAACAGAGAACCAAACTGTGTTTGAAGCCGTATTTTTCCCCTGTAACGTTCATACCTTAAGCTATTTGCCTTTTGCTCTTCGCGGCTCTGATAACGCTTCGGGTTTTCAGTTCGCATCTTCCAAGGGTAGTGGTGATTAAGAATGGAGAGAACAAATGGCAACCAATAATTCAGGAATACGTCCTCCGTTCCTGACGCAGAGGCTGAAAGAACCAGCGATTCGGCATTTCGAGTTAGCCGCTTCAAAGACTTGACGACCCATCGATATCAACCGACTTCGAAAGCCAATAAAACATCATCCGAACATTCAGTCTTAATCGAGGTATGAGGGTATATTGACTCAAATTATATCTATATTTTTTCATACACGTATACTTCGATGTTTTATTAATTGTACATGTTTACCGTTCTGAAGTTTGTTATTTGAGCTGTTGGTAATTTCTTTCCGACGCTATCATATTTTTGTCTGGGATACGTCAGTTCTTTGTCTTGTCCGAAGACGGCCCTGCTATATCTAATGAGGAGTTCGTTGGAGAGCTGCAGCGTTACAAGGAACTCTGCAGAAGGCTTGAGGAAGAGAATGTGAGGCTGAGAGCGGAGAACGCCAAGATGAGGGAGGAGCTTCTCGCTCTCAAGACCACTGTGAGCGCCGTGGTGGCGAGAAGCATAGACGCGAAGGCAGATGCTGGAGGGAGGAGGCGCTACAAGAAATCCGGGAGGAGGAATGGACATCAGGGCGCGAGCAGGAGCAGGCCAGAACATATTGACGAGACCATCGAACTTGACCAATCAACCTACCCCAGATGCGGCGGCGTCCTCTCGGAGAATCACACCGACTCATACACCAGAATAGTCGAGGACATCGTGCCCGCAAGGATCGTCGTCACCGAGTACGTCGTAAAGAGAAGGTACTGCTGCAGGTGCAGAAAGCAGGTCTCTCCCCCGATACCCAACGTCATCAACGACGGAGGAAGCAACGAGCGGTTCGGCCTGAGGCTCATGCTTCTCATCGTCTCCCTGAAACTTCTCGGCTTATCCTATGAGAAGATAGGTGCCCACCTGAAGCTGCTCTTCGATCTTGATCTGACTGAGGCTGCGATGTTTCACTGTGTGATGACCGTAGCCGATGCCTTCGGCCCGAGATATGAGGAGCTGAAAGATGAACTCAGGAAGGAGGCGAGCCTCCACGGGGATGAGACGAGCTGGCGCATCAAGGGGAAGAACCACTGGCTCTGGGCCTTCCTGGGAAGGTGGTCCGTGGTCTACGAAGTGGACAGATCGAGAGGCAAGGATGTCCCCCAGAAGGTACTCGGCGATTACGAAGGGACCGTAATCAGCGACTCTTGGCCTGCATGGAACCATGTTGGCAAAGAGCACCAGCGCTGCCTCATCCACTACCTGAGGCAGATAGAGGACACCCTGAAGTACAAGAGCCCGGGCGCGGAGTTCGCTCCGTTCGCGAAGAAACTCAGGAGGATACTTCGGGACTCGATAAGGGCTGGCGAGAGGGTTAAAGACCCAGTCGAGCGTCTAAGGGTGAAGGGAAGGCTTGAAGCGCGGATAGACATGCTCATCGCCTCATACTCCTCCTGTGTTGATGAGAGGAACTGCACGAGGTTCTTCAAGCGCCTCAGACGAGAAAGGGGAATGCTCTTCACCTTCCTAGATGAGGAGGGGGTGGACTGGAACAACAATGCCGCGGAGAGGGCGCTCAGATCAAGCGTCGTAATCAGGAAGATCACGTATGGCAACCAGTCGGACGAGGGTGCGAGAACCCACGCCGTCCTGATGTCGATCAGGGAGACCTGCGGTCTGAGGAAGAAGAACTTCTTCAACTATGCAATGAAATACCTAGGCCAACCAACTTCAAAACGGTAAACGTGTACTATTAATTGAGGCTAAAGCCTTATCTTTGCTGGCTAATTGAGAGTGATAGGGAGAATTGAGCCGGCCAGACTTAGACAGCATCATATTGACTCGCAGGATCCGGGAGTTTCTTGAGGAGGATCTAGGTTTTGGGGATATTACTACCGGTGCGGTGATTAATCCTGAGATTCGGGCTGATGCTCGGATTATTTGTCGGGAGGATGCGGTTGTTGCTGGTGTTGAGGAGGCTGTTTTGACTTTTGGTTTGCTTGACTGTTCGGTTCATAGTTTGGTGAAGGATGGGGAGCGGGTTAAGAGTGGTAGGACGGTTATGGAGGTTGGTGGCCGGGCTTCTGCTATTTTGAAGGGTGAGAGGACTGTTTTGAACTTGCTTGGAAGGATGTCTGGGGTGGCTACTGCTACGAGGCGGCTTGTTGATGAGGCCGCTAAGGTTGATTCGAAGGTTAGGGTGGCTGCGACTCGGAAGACTTTGCCGGGCTTCGGGGTTTTCGATAAGAGGGCGGTTCAGTGCGGTGGGGGCGATACGCATCGGTTCAGGTTGGATGATGAGGTTTTGATTAAGGATAACCACATCAGGGTTGCAGGCTCGATTGGTGCTGCTGTGGAAGCGGCTCGTAGATCTGTGAGTTTTACGAAGAAGATTGAGGCTGAGGCTTCGTCGTTAAAGGAGGCTTTGGAGGCGGTTGAGGCTGGTGCAGATATCGTTATGCTTGACAACATGAATCCAGAGGATGTGTCTCAGGTGGTTACTGCGCTCAAGAAGAAAGGGTTGAGAGAGAAGGTGCTGCTAGAAGCCTCTGGAAACATCACAGCCGAGAATATTGGAAAATACTGCAAGACCGGCATCAACGTTGTGTCCGCAGGCAGTATTACGCATTCAGCTAAGAACATTGATTTTACTTTGAAGATCGCTTGGATGGAGAAGGTAGTCTAAAGGTATGGCTAAGAGTTTGACGAAGGTTGCGTTGATCGGTTGCGGAGCCATCGGCACAGTGCTGGCTGAGGCTGTTGACAGCGGTCGTGCCGGGGAGACGAGTCTTGTAGCGGTTTTCGACGTTGTGCCTAAGAGCGTGGAGAGGCTTGTGAAGCATTTGAAGCATCATCGGCCTAAAGGTTACTTGGATTTTGAGCAGTTTCTGAAGGAGTCCGAGGCTGACATCATTGTTGAAGCTGCTTCTCAAGAGGCTGTGAAGCTCTACGCTGAGCAGGTTGCCAAAGCCGGGAAGAGCATCATGATTATGAGCGTCGGGGCGCTGCTGAACGAAGCGCTCAGAAGCAGAATTGAAGCCGCGGCTAAAAAGGCGGGGTGCAGAGTTATCGTTCCTTCAGGAGCAATCGGAGGAATAGACGTGATAAAGGCCGCAAGACTCGGAGGGTTGGAGCGGGTCACCTTGACGACGCGGAAGAACCCTGACTCACTGAAGTACTCCCCATATTTCCAGAAGGTTGTGAAAGACCCGAGTAAGATGAAGGGGCCAGTAGTGGTGTTTGAAGGAGCAGCTGAAGAGGCAGTTAAAGCGTTCCCGGCCAACGTGAATGTCTCTGCGGTTCTAAGCCTCGCCGGCATTGGAGGAGCAAAAACCGTTGTGCGCATAGTTGCCGATCCGTCCGCCACCAGAAATATTCATGAGATTGAGGCTGAGGGGGAGTTCGGCCGGTTGACGGTGCGTCTCGAAAATATTCCGCATCCAGAGAATCCTAGGACGAGTTATCTGGCGGTTCTCTCAGCCATCGAGACTCTACGTTCGATTACCTCCAGAGATATTAGGATAGGGACATAGGCTTCGCTCTATAGCCGGCTGTTCCCCCAACTGGAAGCCCCAATCTAGTGGAGGATGAGCCAGCTAGGTAGGTTGTGTCTATCGATGCTTCAATGAGAGAGGCCACGTGACTGGCCGAGACAATCATTAAAAGTATCTAGCCTAAACCTATACGCGACTGAACTTGCCTAGCAAGGCTGCTGCAATAGGACTAGTTAGCATCTTACTTCTACAGATGGCGGGGTTTATTGCGATACCTACTGTAAGTGCTCAGGAGCGGTATACATCTCTTACATATAATGGCCAAATCAATTTATCATTTGAGGAAGATTGGTCAAAGGCCGGTTATACAGTGCCGGGAAAAGCTCAGCTCACTTTTACCCTCACACTTGATCGGCCATTTGGCTCTAATGAGCTTAGTGGAACTGTGACTGTACAAGGTACCCTTTCTGGAACCACTACCGATGCCCGCCCCTTTACTGGTTGTTCTGGATCGTATCAAGTTACAGGCACTTACACTACAACCATTTCTGCCGTAACGTCATTTCAGACAGGCACGGTAGATTTATCTGGTGGTGGAGTTAGGAATTATGTCGGGACTACTTCTCCCGTAATACAGGATGGTTATGGTTGCTTTGGAGGAGGCTTTGAGGGTACCCTTAACAATATTCTAATTTCCTCTTTCAGTTCTTCAACAACGCAAACAGTTACGAATCGAGGTTGGGATAAGTTCCCCATCGAGGGTGGAACACAGACACTCGCAAAAGGTTCATCCACGGATTACAAGTCAATAAGTGGTACTGCCACGCTAACTTTGGTGGACTCGAAGAAAGCAGAATCGTTTGATTTTTCTGTAGATGTCACGCCTCCAGAAGTCAAAGTCTTCAAGGGAAGTACTGCTACCTATGACGTGTCAGTCTCTACAATTAAGGGGAAGGCATCGCAAGTTACTCTTTCAGCACCCAATATCGAAGGGCTAGGCCGTCCTGCACTGGATAGAACCACCAGCACTCCTCCTTTTAACGCCAAACTCACAGTATCTGCAGGTGAAGCAAAACCAGGCAAATACACCTTCCAAATCACGGGAACTGCTGGGGACGCGTCTAAAACATCTAATGTAGTCACGTTAGTTGTAGAGGATTGCCCCAGATTCACAGTAACGCCGACAATGCCAGCAGCTAACGATCCAAGGGAATTTGCATCTCCGAACGGTAAGGCAAGCTTCAGATTTGACATCGAGTGGAACGGTAAACTCCCCATATCAGTTGGATTGAACGCTGTGGCGGCTGGTGGGGGTGTGGTACAGCCCAGTTTTGCCTTCAACCCAGTCCAGCTGCTCAATAGTAAAGTAAACATCATAATGGAAGTTACTACGATTAATGCAGGCAAGGGAAACCATCCGATTACCGTAACTGCTACGGTAAATGACCCAGAGTTGCCCCTTAGCTGCTCGACCACCACTCCGACCACCGTCACTCTGGTTGTCGGTGAGTCGCGTCCTCAAGATTTTCCTCTAATAATAAGGCCGATACAGGTCATCAACCAGCAGGGGAAGGTGGCTGTGCAGGGGAAGCAAATCGAGACCCAGAACGATGGGAAGATGAAGGTAGCGATTACAAATGGAACCATCGATATTGGCAACAATACAAAGGTAAACATCATCCGTCCAAACAGAACCGCTGAACAGCCGAATAGGACTACAGGATCGCTGATAAATGAGATTTTGGATCCAGAATTGGACAAAGAAATTATGGATGAGTTGAGAGGAAAATCGCTTAAGATCCTTGAGGAGGCTGAGAAGGACAGACAAAGGGCAGCGGCTCAAAAGGACCTCATTGACGTGCTCGCGTGCATGTTCGTATTCGATCCTGAGATTGCAAGGAGCTGCCTAAACTATGATGTTGTGTATGTGGATCATGGAGAAGTCCATGTCTTTGATTTATCCAAAGAAAAGAGGCTTCAGGACATAGAGATAGGGAACCTCATAATCTTAGCGCCTGACGCTGTAATAATTCCCAAAGGAACTGAGTTCACCCTCAAGCTTGACAGTAACGGAAACACAATCCTAACGATGATCGACGGCTCAGTCCTATACACTCAACTTTCGACTCAAAACGTGAGATTAGTAAACGCTACACAACAGCTTACTGCTGAAATTCAGCAAGCCGCTGGTGGCCAATCTATCTCAGACAGCGTTTCAAGCATAGACCCGAAGAACATAGAACAGTGGTGGCTGCAGGAAAACAGAACAACCACTTCGACGACCACGAGCACAACCACTACATCAATAACAACTAACTCCACGAAAACATCCTCTTCAACCACCTCGACAACTATCACTTCGTCAGCTAACACTACGATGACAACAACTACAAATTTCCAATCTACAACAACTACAACGTCTTCGACTTCATCTTCAATCACGACCTTTGCCTCTACAAGTACTCAAGCAGAGAGCACTGGGACGACGGCCGCTTCTCAAGTGATGGATTTCAGCGTCATCGGGGCAATTGCTGCTTTTGCGGTGGCGATTGTTGGCGTCTTGGTCGTGGTTCTTCGTAAGCGGCGAAAATAGTGAGACGTCTTATGCGTTAATCCTGTCTTTCACTGTTGCCAACGCAAGTATCAGAGATAGGAAGGCGATTACACCTATCACTAGGAATTCTGGTGCGAGTTCAAGTAGGCCATAGCCTTTGAGCATTATTCCTTCAAAGACTCGGTTTCCGTAGTATAGTGGGACTAGTCTGGCGATTGGCTGGACGAATTCTGGTAGGCTATTCACTGGAACTAGCATTCCGCTTAGTGCGAGGCTTGGTAGAGCAATCAAGGGGGCCATTTGCACGGCTTGTAGCTCGTTTTTTGCGAAGTTGGAGAGAAAGACGGCTATTAGCACATGGGTTAGGGCGTAAAGTACTGCGGCGAAGATTAAGACTGCGAGGTTTCCTTTTACTGCGGCTCCGAAGACTAGTATTCCTATTCCTAGGATGACGCCTGCTAGCATCATGCTGAGGAGGAGCAGCGCTACCGCGTAGCCTACTAGTCGTTCTAGGGCGGTTAGAGGTGTTGCGTAGAGTCTTTGCAGTGTGCCTGAGATGGTTTCACGTGTTATTGTTATGAGAGAGATGAGTAGGACTAGGAAGGTTAGTACGAAGCCGATAACTGATGGGATTCCTACGTCTAGCCCGGTGTATTGGGCTCCACCGAAGGCTAGTTCTTCGTTGAATTTGAAGGCTGAGCCGCCCTGTATTGATTGGAGAGCGCTCTGCAAGGCGCCCTGTATGCTTGCTCTGATAGCTGGTTTAGTGGCGTCAATGTAGATTTGGATTTCTGCGGTCTTGTTTTGTCCTCGCTGTCTTTGGAAGATGGTTTCGGAGAAGTTAGCGGGGATTTTGATTACTGCGAAGTATGTTCCGTTGTCGACGCTTGCTCGGTTTTTGTCGAAGCTGCCGGTGTTGTATTTTACTCGGCTGTCGTTTTGTAGGGCTGCGGCAATTTTGCTGCCTGCAGTGATGCTGATCTCGACATTCGGAGCGGGGTGTGCTGTGTATCCGGTGTCTTGGTTGTCGACGAGTATTGGGATGTTTTTGACTTCGCCGCTGAGTGAGAAGCCGAAGATGAGCATAATGATGGTTGGCATCATCAGCATCATGCCCAAGGTGCGTCGGTCTCGCCGGATTTGCTGCAGTATACGTCGAGCCACCATGTATGTTCGGCTGAATGAGAATCTGCTGGATCGCCGCTGCTGCTTGTTGTTATTCATCGACGATTTTTCCCTCGCTTAGTTTGATGAAGACCTCTTCGATTGTGTCTGCGCCGTGCTTGTGTTTGAGCTGCTTTGGTGTGCCTTCTTCGATGAGTTTGCCTGCTCGGATAAGCCCTATTCTATCTGCTTTCTCAGCCTCGTCCATTACGTGAGAGGTGAGGATAATGGTTAATCCCTGCTTCTTCAATGATCTAAAGTATTCCCAGAAGAAGGCGCGAAGCACAGGATCTATGCCCACTGTGGCCTCGTCGAAAAAGACGAGCTGAGGGTTGTGGATCAGGGCGCAAGCGATGCTGACCCGCCGCCGCATGCCGCCTGAAAGGTTAGCTACAACGCTTCTCCGTCGCTCATCTAGTCTTAGGATTTGCAGAAGCTCCTCCATTCTGCGTTCAAGCTCATTATTTGACATGCCGTAGAGCCTGCCGAAGAACCGCACATTCTGCTCCACGGTAAGATCATGATAGACAGAGTACTCCTGCGGTGCTACGCCCACGTATTTTGAAATGGTTTTGCGGTCTCGCGGCATCTCCATTCCAAGAACCTTCACCACCCCAGTTGTTGGTGCAAGGATACCGGTTAGTATGTTGATGCAGGTTGTCTTGCCTGAGCCGTTGGCGCCGATGAGAGCATAAATCTCGCCTCTGCCTATTTTTAGGTTGAGCCTATCTACGGCGAGAATATTTCCTTCCTTGTAGACCTTCACAAGGTCGAGCGCTTCTACAGCCCACTCAGCCGCTTGGCTCATAACAAGAGCAGCGTGATAGATGCGTTTTGCTTAAATATTTGGGTGCCGCCCCAATTCCGTCCAAGGGATAATGTGCTACGTAAAGAAGCTTCGACAGTACCATGAAAGCGTATTCGCCCTATCGCAAACTATTGAGCATGAGATGCTTAAGCTGGTAGGGAAGAGCGGTAGGCTTACTCGTGAAGAGTATCTTGATGTTATCCTGCCGAACAGAGAGCAGTTCAAAACAGGGTTGCTAAGCCACTTTAAGACAGAGGAGCTTGCTCTGTTCCCGGTACTTATGCGGAAGCCTCCTAACAACGGTTTGACGGTCTTCAACCTCGTTGTGGAACACGCCTATTTGGCTGAGAAGCTCCGCCAGTTTGAAGCCAGTCAGGATTATGAGAGCTCAACAAAATCACTGGGTGAACTGTTCTCCCAGCTAGTAAAACATGCGAAGACTGAGGATAAGTTGTTTGGCAAGGTTGCTTATACTCCTGTGGAGGAAGAGCATATTCTTGCGGTGGCTACGGTTATAGATACTTGGCCACCTATAGTTACGTATTGAAACCCTAGGGTTAGTTCGATGTCTCAGCCTGATTCGGCTATGCAAGCTGGAGAAATGGCGGTAATTGGTCAAAGACTAATAATCCAGAAGAGAGTTATGCCTATTTTCAGGGCAGTTTTTGCAGTTGTTTTAGGGTTCCGTCGGATTCTTTGCCTGTTGAACAGGCTATATTAAGCCCCCGGGGTATAATCGTCTGATGCAGCGACTTCAAACTACACAGGCAGAGCAGATGATCGAGGAGATCAAGCGCCTCAAAGAGCAGCGTAACGCAGTGATTCTTGCCCACAACTATCAAGTGGGTGAGATTCAGGATCTCGCTGACTACACAGGGGACTCGCTGAAGCTTTCGAGACAAGCTGCTGAAACCGATGCTGACCTGATTGTTTTCTGCGGAGTCAACTTCATGGCTGAAACCGCCTCAATCCTATGCCCCGATAAGACGGTGCTTATCCCTGATCCTGAGGCAGGATGCTCCCTAGCTGACACGATTAACGTGCGTCAGTTGAGGACGTGGAAGAGAAAGCATCCCGGCGCGGTTGTAGTGTCTTACGTTAATACGAGTGCAGAGGTTAAGGCTGAGAGTGATTACTGCTGCACCTCCGCTAACGCAATCAAGGTTGTTAACGCTATTCCAGCTGATCGTGAAATCCTATTCCTGCCTGACGTATTCCTAGGCACCTATGTTGAGCAGGAGACCGGCAGGAAGCTGCAGCTATGGCCCGGTGAATGCCATGTTCACGCAGGCATTAGGCCGGACATGGTTAACGCTATTCGGCAACAGCATCCTGAAGCTGAGTTCCTTGTTCACCCTGAGTGCGGATGCCTCACACCCAGCCTCTACTACATGTCCAACGGTGACGTGTCAAAGAATGGGGCTCACGTGCTTTCCACTGAGGGGATGCTCAAGTACGCTAAGGAGTCCTGCTCTAGCTGCTTTCTCGTTGCCACCGAAGTCGGCATCCTACACCGAATGATGAAAGACAACCCCGGCAAAACCTTCCTGCCAGTGAACCCAGACGCGGTCTGCGAATACATGAAAGGCACCACACTCGACAAAATCTACCGCTCACTAATAGACAACGTCTACGAAGTCAAAGTACCCAAAGCAGTAGCCACCAAAGCCCGCGTAGCAATAGACCGAATGCTACAGATATCTTGAGCTGGACTTATACCAAAGGCTATTCGATTAGCTCTGTTGTCAACGGGGCAGCTAATCGGCGGCGTCTATCTCTTCTAAGAGTAGGATAAACTCGTAGTAGCTTATTCCGAGTGTTGAAGCAGCCTGCCGATAGGTCATTCCACCTGACTTCGCTTTCCTGATTACCTCGTTAAGCCGCTTTGCATCGTTGTCGCCTGACTTCGCCTTGTAAAGATTCAGGGTGCTCGGTTGCTCGAATAGCTCCATCAACTTTTCCGGTGAGACTTCGAGCTTGAAGTCGCGTGGATAGTAGAGCTTAACCTTTCTTTCCTTAGCTTCACTCTCAACTATCTTCGCAACCTCGAGTTCTCTGAGATACTTGTAGACAGTTGGAAGCGGGTAACCAAGATGTTTGGCGAGATCCTCAGCGGTTTCACCTCGATGCTTGCTCAAATGAGCTATGATTCTGGCCCTGTTGAGGTTCCCAATAGCCTTGAGGATTGACGCGGTTTCCGACATGCCCATAGTTAACAAAATGTATAATATTAATTATTTAAGGATTTGCGAAAAAACATTCAACTAAGTTCAGTCGATTAAACTGTCAAGAGTCATGAATTTGATTATGCTAACTGCCTGTGCCTGAGAAGACCCTATCACATATGGCGCATAAGCCCGCAAAGGAATTTCTCATTCCAACCCAGATTAAGTCAAGCCTCCAGATCAGTAGCCGCTAAAGCCTGTGTGGCAGTAGATTGAACGCTGCAGATAGCCTAATCTGTGCTCGCTTCTTTACCGAGATTGTGTAGTGTTTCAGTTGTTTCTGAAGATCCACGCTGGGCTGAGGGGTTGACCGTTTAGGTCGTAGACCTGAACTATTACGATGGGCCCGAAGACATCTACTGTTGCAAACCCGTATTTGCTGCTGCACCAGTCTGCACGGGGGCCACAGTTGTATAACGGTGCACCTCCGCCGCCCATTATGAACTCCTCGTATTCTCGGTTTGAACTCACTCCTGATACTCTACTGCTGTTGATGTGCGCGTAGGATAGGACATGCTCATGACCTTGGAAGATTGCGACTATAGATGGGTGCGCGTTAGTAATCTTGGTCCATTGAGCTGGAGGAACCGGTGGTGTAGAGCAGTGCCCACCGTTAGGTGAAACACAGTATACCGGGGCATGCCACTCGATGAATGTGAGTGTGCATCCTGTGCCTCCGCATCCACTCTTCTCTGCTTCGGTAAGATCTGCGTCCAGCCAGTTCAGTTGCTGTGCGCTAGGTCTTGTTGAGCTGAGATCATCTATTACAGACAGTCCGATAAAGTGGCTGTTGCCGTAGTCGAATGAGAAGTCTATGCTGTCTTGTCCCGGACGGTAGTTATATCGGGTTCCGCCGAATGACGAGACAATTGAAGCAATATTGAAGGTGCTCAGCCAAAGAGCGTCATTACTTCCATCGTGGTTTCCGCGAACGGGAATTGTCTTGGCGAGCAGGCGGCTGTCCACTGCGCTTTTCCAGACTCCGGGGCAACCGCCCTGACTGAGGCCGATGCATAGGTCTCCGGTGAAAAGGGCGAAGGCTGGGTTAAAGCGGTTAGCTGTGTTTGCGAGCTTAGACAGAACAGCTGTGTTAACAGGCTTGCTAGAATCATTTCCTCTACTGTCACCCAAAACAACAAATCTGAATGTAGAAGCAGCAGGAATAGTGGTAGAGAGTGTTGTTGTGGTAGTGTAAGTAGTAGTTGTGGTAATCGTAGAGGTCTTAGTGATACTCGTCGTATTCGATATTTTGGCTGTTGTTGTAGTAGTGGTGGTTGAAGTTATCGTTATAGTTGTGGTTGTGGTTGTGGCGGTGGCGTTACCTGCGATTATGGCTGTGGTGGTAGAAGTAGTAATAGTAGTGCTGGACTGGGTTAGGCTGGTTGTTACTGTTTTAGTGGTTGAAACGGTTGATACTGAAGTGGTTGTGACGACTTCCACTTCGCTTATGGTTGAAGAGCGCCCCAGATTATAGCTTAGGATTGAGGCTGAAGCGACAAGAACAACAACGCCAAGGAGCAGATAAATTACTGGACGACTTATCCTCAAACCTTATCTTGATGGTGAGTAAGGCGTTGTCATACTATTAAGCCATTTTTTCTGAGCCGGTTGAGTTGACCGAGTCGCACGTTGAGAGCGAGTACAACTAAGAGAGCGCATCTATGAGAAACATTCGCGGCTAGGCTTGTAGCTGCGAAGGATCGTTAAGTGGAGTAATTGATGGGTAAGTAGCGGTGGATGCTAGGCGGCTGCTGGTTCTTCAGCCTCGGCCTCTAATGTTTCTATTTCTTCTACTTCTTCTTCCTGTTCTTCTTCGGCTTCAGCTGGTACTTCTTCGATTTCCTCTACTTCTTCTTCGACTGCTGTTTCTGTTGGTTCTGGTGTTTCAGGTTCGGCTCTGAATGGTGTTGTTGTTTCTTCGATTATGATGGATGGTTTCTTGATTAGCAGGGTTTTGCTTATGCCGACGTGTCTTAGGTGGTGGATTTTCTTGGCGGCGTTGTATATGTCTGAGGCGATTTTGCCTAGGACTGCTTCTTGGACGAACTGGTTGTATGTGAGTTCTGACATCTTCTTTGTTATTACTTCGTCGGTGAGGTGTCGGATTGCGTGTTTCTTTGAGGTGTTTACGCGGCTGTGGGTGAATATGACGGTGTGGACTCTGACGACTGCTTGATCTCTTGTATTGTAGTTTTTGATCAGTCGGATGTATGAGGAGCCTCTGCGAACCATGCTTCGCAGATACTCACGAGAATACTCATGCATTGCTAACACGGTTTGCGCAATATCGCCCTCAATAGAATCCACTTGGAAATAGAGCTTAATCGAGTAGTGCTGAGGATCCTGCCTCAAAATATCGAACAGAGTAGTCTCAACAACTCTTCCGATCGTAGTCTTATCATCAGTACTTGGAATATAGGCTACAGGGTTCCCTCCAAACGCAGTGGGAGCCTTAACAACCAGCCACTTCTTAGCACGCCACTTATCCTTAATCTTTGCACGCTTTGCACGAGCCATACCTGATCAGACGCTCACTACACCCAAAGATAATCAACATATAAGCAATACGTTAATCGGCGGTGTTAAGTTATCGGGACATGGCCGAGAGATGTTAAGCACGCATGTCCCGAAGAGTTAACAGTGCCGCGTGCCAGTATGTTTATATGTCCTGTTAACCATACATATGTCTTGGAAAACGGACATAATTGATATGAAGTTCCACGAGTATCTTGAGCAGCTGTTCGGAAGCAAGGTGGCCATAAGCCTAATCAGGGCTCTTGTCAATTACAAGGGCAAGGTCTTTACTGTTCGAGGACTTGCAAATACTGCACGTGTCTCCAGCAGCGAGGCCGCAGTGGTAGTCGGACAGCTCGAGAAATACAACATTGTAAAAATCCAGCCCGTGGGCAGGTCATATCTAGTATCGCTTAACGAAAAAAGCTATGCGGTGAACAGCATCATAAGGCCGATGCTGAAGGCGGAGCAGGAAACAATGGCAGAGCTCGCCTCGACCCTGAAAAAGCATCTGGGCCACGAAAACGTCATTTCAGCAGCTGTTTTTGGGAGCGTAGCAAGGGGCGAAGAAAGGGAGGACAGCGACGTAGACCTGCTGGTAGTTTCAAACCATTTTGACCGTGCCAGTGCGCTGATCTCCCGGGCGCAGGAGGAGGTGTCCCTGACCTTTGGCAACCGCCTGTCCCCCATAATATTGAGCGAAAAGGATTTCGTGACAAAGAGAAACGACAGGCTGCTGCGCTCCATTATTGACGATTACATCGTCATTGCAGGCAAGGATCCTCGCGGGATGATCGAGAAGAAATGACAAGAAGGATCGTTGACGCTGGAAAGAGCAGGAACTACCTCGCAAAGGCCGAGAACTCGCTCCGAATGGCTAGGATTGCAATCAGAGAGAAGGCGTACGACAATGCTGTAATGAGCGCAGTGCACAGCGCAATAAACGCGCTTGACGCCCTGACAGTGTCGTACCTCAACAAGCGCGCCTCCGGCGCTCACACCGATGCGCTGGCGCTGGTTAAGGGCATCTTTAGTCCAGTCGAGTATGAAGAGATGCACAAGCAGTTCACCTCGCTTCTGAGCATGAAGAACGCGTCGGAATACCAGCCCGACCTGATGAACGAAGATGATGCTGAAAAGTCGGTGAAATGGGCTGAGCGCATAGTCGGCAAAGTCAAAGAAAGGCTGCCTCCGAACTCCTTGAACGAATAGTCATATCGCAACAGCTAGACTCATCCACAAAGTGAGGCTTGAAAGGGCATTCTCTAAGAGATAACCCGAAAAACTTTCCATAAGCCAAGCCAGCTTCGATGCAGCAGCATCATTTATCGCGTTAGCTTGGAATGACCTTGCTGACGATCTGATTCACTGCTTCTTCGAGGATCCTGTGATTTTTTATCGGTTTCATCCCGCTGTTAATTCTGACCTGGTTGTATCTCGACAGTAACTCTTTGTCGAACTGGCTGGTGTGGATTTTCTTTTCCTTGCGCATTCCATATTTCTTTGACAGTGTCAGCAGATCCTTGTTTAAGATGTGAAGTAACTCGTGTATTATCAGGTACTGGACAACCTGCTGCCTCAACGCTGTTTCCGGGATCCTGGATATGTTCTCGTTAATCTGTATCACGTACTCCTTCGGCATTCGTCTCCTCATTTTCGTACTGACCTCTCCTCGAAGAAGCAGCCTTGCCGCATCTACCTCACGGCTCACCAACACCTTTCCCTTCACCCTCGCAAGTACATTCTTCGGAGTTCTGGCGTATGAGATAGTGACCTTTCTTCCTCTTCTAACAATCGGCATAACCTTCACACATTCGTTCAGCCAAGAAGATTCCTCCTCCTTCATCTATCTACGTGCCTCCCTTCTCACAAACTCTACTGCGCCTAGGGTTTCCTGCCAGTGTCTTCCAAACTCATGCCAGTAGAGCTGGGCTTCGTAAGGGCTTCCCGAAACGATGTAAGCGGGCTTGCTCGTCTTTACCGCCTTGTGCTTATTCTTCATTATCTCCATGGCGACATTCCCGCTATACTTGGCCGCCTCAAGGAGTGCCCTTCTCGCCTCATCCAGTCTTCCGAATCTGAAAAGTACGAGCACCCTTCCAAACATTATCGCTGGCATGGCATCATCCTCATACATCTCACAAAGCTTCAGCACCGATTCTTTATCTCCAAGTTCAAAGTAACAGGAACACAGTAGCTCTCTTACTCCTTGATTATCATCCGGATTCATCTCCACAATGTCCTCAAATATCTTCTTGGCCGCCGTAAAATCTCCGAGATCCCAATATCTTACCCCAAGCGATCCGTACATTCGGAGGAACGGCCTGTTCTCAAGCACACCCCATGGAAGCTTACTGGCACCGAGAACGAAGCCCTTGGGAAAAAGCTCCTTCGCCTTGGAGAAACCCTCTTTCAGGAGTTCAATCGCCTCCTTCGTCTGCTTGCACTCCCACAATATATACGCCAGTTGACTGTAAGCATCAAATGCGTGAGGCGAGCTCTCAATTATCTTAACCAGCTTTCTTTCAGCCTTCGCAGGCGAGTCGTAAATGGAATCCATAATGTCACACAACCTGTCTTGAACATCCTGCATACGTTCAGAGAACTCAAAACACCATACAGCATCATCGTAAGGCCTGTCAAGCCACACATCCGAATCATTTCCCGCTCTACCGGATGCAACCATAACTATGGTCCACCAACCTATGAACATTCTCACATTCGCATACATATATTCCCTTTTCTCTGCCGCTTCAATCGGCTCCTAGAGGCCACTCTAATGCCTGAATTTCAAGGGCATTTTGCCGCTATCGATCCATCACCTACCTACCTACCTACCCACCCACCTACATATCTATCCTGACTATTTTGGATAGTCTCTTTCTGAGTTCTCCGCCTAATCTTTTACTTTGAGAATCACACGCGTATTCTTTGATCGGGAGAGATACCTATGCGAGATTCGGCTACGAAACCGTTTTCCACTTCGGATGAATCCTTCGGCTTCTTCCTGTTCCGGTTGTCTCTCTTCACTTTGACGCATTCTTAATACACCATATCGTCGATGTTGTGCTCTTCATGCTTTTTCTCCATGCACTCTTCGCATAAAAACACAGGTTTCGATGTCCGGTCTGAACAGTCTACGCATACCAGGGTTGCTATAGTTTTCTTCCCTAGGCTCTCGCAATTCACGCAGTACTTGTGTCTGGGGCGGTTCTTGGATATGACGCGAGGATATTTTCCCTGCGTATCTTCTTCCCCCAAAACCTTCTCAAGGGTGATTATGTGCTGAACATCGTCTCCGAAATCATACACGTACTCAAATTTGTCCCCTTCACTGAGACCAAGCGCATCTATCTTTAATCGACCCCCTTCACCACGCCCACCCGGATATATCTCGCCGTATCCCTGCGATCTCCACACTCTTCCGCGGTAAAACTCGCTCAAATGATCTCCCATGTCGTGATCAAACGCCTCCCGTATGCTACGGTCAAACTCTCCGAGGGTCTGACCACCCTTGATTTCTATGACACGCCAAAGCCCCTTCCTATACTTCAAAGCAACCTTGAATCGATACAGATTACCCATCAACAATCATCTCGATTAACAGTAGCGAAAAGATAGGACACACTCAAAAATAACCATTTCTCAAGAACACATGAATAAAGCGTGTCCAAAGCTGACTGTCAAGGCACAGCCGTTAAAATCCGCTTAAGCTTACATGACCCTTTAACCATTGAACTGATTACAGGTAGCTTTCAACCTGAAAGATAAGATTCTTAAAGGTGATAGGCCCTCTAGGACTTGGGGTACAGTGAGCCCGAAGGAAATACCGGGTGTAGCGGATGAAAGCCCGATGCACGCCTTTGGTGAAACACCACCTCTAAATGTGCTCCGCAGTGGGACCCTGTGCCCCTTCAATTAATAATGATGCCTGCGAAAGGTTGAAGAGAGGTTTTGCTCGCTTTTTCTTCGCCGGCCGGTTCGTTAAGCGGATGCTGCTTTGTGGTACTTCTCAGCGGTTCTTCGAACCTCGATTCTATTGGATTTCAAAGCCTTTCTCATAATGTCGAGAACGTAATCTTGATCGAGCTGATCGTAATAGAGATTGCAGAGGTCTAAGGCGCCGAGAGTTTGGTAGACTTCGCCGTCTCTGCTGATGTTCACTTTGAAATACATGTTCACAAGTTGTTTTATGTTTCTGTTATCTGGCTTAACCTGGGCTAGCCAAGAAATACTCTTCCTTTGAAGGAAAGGTATGTGGTAGAGGGCGATGTAATCTAAAGGTGAACTAGGTAATTCTTCCGCGTCTTCTCTGAAATATTCTCCGAGCTTACCAATCAAGTACTTCATAGTATCAAGACTAGCGGCATGTTGCGCAAAGTCCTGTCTAACGCTGAACGGAATGTGATTATCTTTCAAGAATTTCTCGTAAAGCTTCAACTGAACTGTGCTGCCGCGTCTCGAGAGACTGAGCGCAGCAAGCAAGAAGACCACCTTATCCCCCACGTCAAGTCTCGAACTCTCCATCACGTAGTCGAAAAGGTCTTCCAAACTTCGAAGATCGTCTCCTGCAACTAGGCTATGCTCATTCAATATCAGCGCTGCACCTAAGATGAAGTCAATGTAGTCTTGGTTGAATCCGGCATTGTCTATGAGGAACTTGATCGCTTTTAGAATGTAAGATGGAATGCCTTCCTCCGCTTCGAGGTCGATGATTTTCCAGCTTTTCACAGCGGCCTTTAGCTTCACGTCATCTCCAAGATCGCTATCCAGTATCTCTTTGATGACGAAGCCGAAGGGGAATGGTCTCTTCAGTCTTTGAAGGAGATCACGCTCATCTACACCAAGTCTTTCCAGCTTATCGTAATTATACAGCCAAAAGAGATAGTTTCGCTCTCCACTGATTACGAGCGGCACTAGTTGATCAGCTGTCTGCGCATCTACATCAAATATTCGTTGCAGATATACGGTCAGCCTTTTCATTCGCATAGCAGAGTAATCAGTTCTGCGCAACTTACTTTACCAACTAACCACAATCGTAAAGATAAATCTTTAAGCGGTGGTTCAGAAAAATCTGTTCGTAGCATGCTATTAGTGAGCAGTTTGGGAGAAAGTGATGAACAATGAATAGTTATGATGACCTTGACAGGGTTCTTGCAACCATTACTGGTGGTGCATATAGACGGATTTCAGAACTTAATCTGCTTGTGTACGAGATTGTTACACCCAGGCCTTCGAGTAGGCAGGCTGCGCGGCGCAGGAAAGATGAAGATGGTAGCAATGAGAGACTACCTGAAATTCAGAGAATCTTGGAGAGCTCTACAAATAGGAGCGATTTACCGCTTCCATCGCTACTACTTGATCTCGGGGAGATTTACCTATCATTAGGGGAGAAGTCAGAGGCAGAGAACTGCTTCCGAAAGGCGGTGCAGAGCAACACCTCCGCCGCATATATAGTAGCCTCGAATCCAAGCTTAATCCTGAATCAAACCGCGCTTTTTCAGGCGAAGCTAGGGCTCGACGCAACCGCGTTAGAACAAGACTACGCATTCCTTTCCGAATTCCCCAACCGCTTCCCTGAGCTGATAGAAGGATATCGCAGCTTAGCTATGACTATAGTGGATTGCATGCATATTTCAGAGCAGCGTTACGCGAAGCATAAGGAATTGATACAACGCTCGATAGAACGGATACGGAGGAAGAGCGAAAGAGAAGACTGCTACGGACTCGTTGCGAGAAAACTTTGTATGAGATCCGACGCGATTCCCTCTGAGAGCGACGGCTTGGTCGACATCGCAAAGAAGGAGTTTCTCCCAAGACTTTCGGATAAGCTTGAAAGGCTCTTCACAACCTCGCAGATCGGTGTGGCGAGCGCTTTAAGGGGCGACGCGAAGTTAGCTAAGAAACAGTTTGACTACTGCAAATCGCTGTTCAACAGCAGATCAAGCGATCGAATCAAGTATGCGCGCGACACAGTGCTCCTCAGAGCATACGCTCAAGCTGGTTTCAGCTCAGAAGCTAAAGAAGTCGCTCAGGAGCTGCGTCAACAGTTCGATGAAGCATCAAAATCCGCCGCAGAGATGTTCAGAATCGTCATGCAGCAAAGGGCTATTTTTGGCGGCAAGTTCCCAAAACAGCTCAGGTCGATGACAGACAGTTACATTGAAATGATTGACTCTTACTGCGAAACAATAACCACGCCATTTATGGTAGCAGGAAGATACAGCAAGCATAGTAGCGACCAAGAATACTATCTGAAGCAGGCTCGCGACATGATCGAGAAATATCCAGTACCTGGGCAAAACAGGTTCAAACTATGTATGCTTCTATCAACATCATATGCACGCAACAAGCATTCAGAAAAGTCTCTCGAAACACTCCGGTTAGGCGTTAACGAACTCAAGAAAGCCGGAAATAAAAGCATAATACGTGACTTCTTCATCGAAGATATAGCATTAGCATGCTCCGAAAACTTTCACCTTACAAACGGAGATGACAAGTTCATAGATGAGTTCTTCGAATACGGAAAAACATTCTCAATCAAAGGCAAGGCATTGTCTGATGCATCCTACCTTCTCCTCAGACATCTGGGTCAACTTGCAAAGGACGAGAAGTGGCGAGTCACCTTCTACGTATCCTCAACCTAACCAATGAATTACCAGCGGTGCACCGAATAACCACCAACATCACAGCCTCCACAGTATAGTATATTGACACCCTCATCCCCTTCCTCGAATAACCAGTAACAACCTACTACTCCTTTCTCAGGACAAGGATATGTTGATGCACTATGTTAGGAACATACGCGTACGGATACCCGTAAGGTCGAAGCCGAGTCCCGCTTTGATACCAGACTGTATCACCCTTAGGTATGAAGCCCGATCGTTCAGCTCGTTTTGTTACGTCGTAGCCAGCGAAGATGTATTGTCCGTCCTGATAGGCGTCTCTAACGATTATGGCCATGTACCTGTTGTGATGCAATATTGGGTAAAGATGTTTGAACGCTTCCTCCATTTTGTCTAGGTATTCCTCATAGCTGTTGACTTTGCTGATATCTCTTGAGTCATCTGAGAAGGGGTGGTAGCTTTTCTTCCGGTTCTGCCGGCCGTAGGTGTTGTTGCACATCGTCACCTTCATATCCACATTATAGGGAGGATCAAACACTACAAAGTCAAACGGGTCTCTAGCATCAGCAAGCTTCGGTAGTACTTCGAGGCAGTCGCCCTGTATCATCTCCTGCGCCTCAAGCTTCTCCTGCTCGCAGACCTTCAGGTAAACATCAATCCACTCACGGTTAATCTCTATACCAGTAGCTTTTCTGCCGCACAGAGAAGCCCCCAGCAGCGTACCACCAACACCTGCGAACGGATCCAGCACAGACTGACCGCTCTTCGTGAAAAACCGGATCAACTCCATCATCAAACGAGGAGGCTTATTCGCCCCATGAGCCCTCCTCAAATCCTGCGAAAACTCATGAGGATACGAAGTCCTCAAAACAGACCTAGTAAAATAAAGCCACTCCTCACCAGACAAATCATTCAAAACATTCCTCGGATGCCTCCTACCCTTACCATTACTACCGGCAGCAGAAGGCTTCTTCTTCCCTTCATCAGAGGAATCTTCCCCGCTCATCTCAAAACAGAAACAAAGCAGCAGTTATAAAAAGTAAGACTCTTCGTTTCCATCAAAAGTTATCACTACACATTGACAAAATTTGGGTTTTAATATTGAATGTAGTGATAACACAACCTTGACCTGAACTCAATGAACTAAACATACCCGGCCGTACGCGCTTCCGCGACCAAGCTGCGCATCGAGCACAGGAGCGACGTTCGACTAAATCTTCAATCAGCCTGTCACCTCAAAATCTATGGAAAGTACTAACAAGTACTTTTTGGGGTACTAGTCTGGATAGTACAGGTACCAAAAAGGTACTTAATAGTACAAGAGAACGCATTCGCAGTACTACTTTGTACCTATATAGTACGATAAGCATATATTTCAGTACTATTGAGTACTATTGAGCCGAATGCCACAAGAAAAATTACCGCAGATTAAGTTCTACTTGACTAAAGAACAATACGAAAAATTGAAGGTTATTGCTAAAGAACAGGGTTTAAGCATCCCAGGAGTAGCAAAGAGGCTTACACTAGAATACTTAGGAGAAATCGATAACACCGGTTTAGTAGCCCATATCAGTAAATTAGAAGCCCAAATCAAAGACTTAGAAACAAGAGACAAACAGATGGCGAATGAATTAGGACGACTCGAACGTGATTACGCAACCCTGATTAGAAATGTCAAAGAGATTGAACGAAAAAGGGCGTAAGAACCTCCAGACATACAACTCGGGGCTGGAACACAAAAATAAACGCGTAGAACCTTCATCGATGGAATATGTCAGATATATTGCCAAGCGAGTTTGTTCCTTGGCAGACGAATCCTAAATGGGATGAAGAGGATCATCTAATTATAGAATTTGAAAATTCGGCTCTCACTCAGCTGCAGTAAGCTGGGGTGAACGCTAACTATTTATGATAACTGTTATCATAGTATTTGTTGGTAATTTAGTTATGCCTTCGAGCTACAATCTGCCGGAACTCGTGAAGAAGGAGATAGACGCGCTGGTCAAGGCAGGATACTATTCAAGCAAATCTGACGTTGTAAAAGACGCATTAAGAACATTCCTCTACGAGAAGAAGAATCTGAGGATCGCCGCCGCAATCCAGCTCTACAAAGAAGGTGAAGTAACTCTAGGTAAAGCCGCTGAAATAGCGGACATCAGCATAGAGGAGTTCAAAGAGAGATTAAAGGAGTCCGGTATTAAGAGAGAGATAAAGGTTGAGAGCGCAGGAAAGATGGATAGAGAGATTGCGAAGATGAAGAGGAAGCATGAATGAGCGATGAAGATAGTCGCGGACACAGACATACTAAGCATCTTCGCAAAAATAGATAGACTCGACATCCTAAAGAAACTATTCACCTCCATTCTCATCACTCAAGCAGTTCAATCCGAGTTAAAGAAAGGCAACATTAACATAAAGCCACTAAACCCAACTTTAACAGTTCTAAAGAAAGAGGAGCTAAAAGCCTTGAAAGGAAGTGGTGCTAGGCTCGGAATGGGAGAAAGGGAATGCTTCACAGTTGCAAAGAACAGAGATATTCCTTTAACAAGCAACGAAAAAATTGTCCACGCATTATGCAAAAAAGATGGGGTAAGCTACCTCACACTTCCTCGCATCCTAAGACTTGCAATCCTTGGAGAAGTAATCTCAAGAGAAGAGGCAAAGCAAATCATAAAGCTTATCGAAAATGAAGAGAACACGGTAATCAAAGGCAAAGATGAAATATTCAGTTAACACCCGAACGTACAGTAGTAGAACCAATTCGCTCTCGAAATAATCTCCATTTATACAGAAGCAAATCTCGATTGATGAACTTGCCAGTTACGGGCTCGCAGAATGTTTAGCAGTTAATTACAGAGAAACTTATAGCTAAGGTGGCTTTATATTAACGGTCTTTCCAATCTCGATTGAAAAGAATGAGAAGGAGGTACAAGAAATGGCAAAGACTGAAGTAACTATGCCAATTGATCCCTTAAAGGTCATTAAGAAAGATATCTCATACAGCGGGAAGAAATTAGGCGCTAGAAAAATAATTGCTATCAATTTCGATGAAGATGCAGACATCCTATATGTTAAATTCAGCCATTCTAAGATAGTAGACACAGAACCCCTAGACAAAAAGGGCCTAGTCGCAGCATCACTCGATTCTAGTAAAGAAATAGCAGGCCTAGTAATAATGGAAGCGTCGAGATTCAGCGAGTAGTACGCATTGGCAAGTATGTGTTCTCAAATCCAAATAGTTCACATCTTTTTGGAAAATCGCTAACTGTAAACTCAATTCTCACAAAGTGAGGATTGAAAGGCTTGCTCGCGGATTATTTATATGGTGCTCTATGCAGCATTCGGGATATCCATGGAACAGGTCCATGATTTTGCGACGATGTGGTGAGTCGGGCGGTAATTCTTCAGATTTCAATACCCAGTCAGGAGCAGTCATGCAGTACGAGACATGATAGATAGTTTGTGGAGCAGACCTGCCATCCTAGAGATGGTATAATGATAACTTTCCAAGAACTTCGGCCACGTTTGCATAGTCCTCGCTGAAAGTGGAGCTTAACTTGTGCCCTTCTGCAACCGGGATGATTTGAGCCCTGTTAAGAGGATATAGCCTCTTCTATTCCTCACTCTGGTCTATTGCGCTATTGTTGCGTTTTATCATTTTTGTTCCACCTTAGGTTTCAGTCCCCATCCTTGGCCATATATCCCAGTAATTATGCACACTGCTTCTTTGATAACGTGTGGTCCTCCCTCTTTGCCAAGAAGTGTATCTTCCCAGTATCCTTTAGCAACTGTTCTCCACCATTTAAATGACGAATACATATTCCCACCTTTCTTCAAATCGCTAATTGCAGAATTCAAGTAACCAATAAGTTGCAGAGCTTTCGTGACATTATAATACCCCGTTTCGTCAGGTTCTTCGGTAGGCGCTATATATCCGTCTAGGGTTTCTGGAATTATCTTAAGGTGCGGATATGTCCTTGATATATTTACAAACTGTTGTTTTGCTTTTACTATATTGTTCCCATATTTGTTATAGCTAAAATCATATTCTCCATCTATATCCTCTGTTGTTTTTCCCAACAATCCACTTGCTGTTATGAATTTACCAATACTATCACTTTTTCCGCGTCTTAACTCGAGTACATTGTAATATAAACGATCCAAAATCTTACAGAACTCGTCAACAACCTCATGCGATGGGACGTCGTTCATACACTATCACCCAAAAACTTCCTCACGGCTTCTCTTATGACCTCGCTCCTGCTCGACACCTCTGTTTCATCTTCGGGTGATATATGCTCAATCATTCTGCACAATCACCCGATAATGAAGCACAACCTGGTGGCTTGTTTAAGGCTTAAATAGTTGAAACATGAGTAGGATACTTATGCTTCAACTATTCGTTAACAGGCAGCAAGAACTCCAATTCCTAGAAGAGCACTACAAGACAAAAGCGGCCGAACTAGTCGTCATATACGGTAGAAGAAGAGTTGGAAAAACAGAATTCACAATACACTTCTCAAAGAACAAACCTCACATTTACTTCCTCGCTGACCAGCGCCCAGAAGCAGAACTGATTCAAGAATTAAAACAGCGAATGAGCCTCTACCTCCAAAACGAAAGCTTCGCCAAACTCGCCATCAAAGACTGGATCGAACTCTTTAACGAATTCACAAAATGGAACAAAAACACTCACACAATCATAATAATCGACGAATTCCCCACTCTCATCGAAACCAACCGCGCCATACCCTCAATCTTCCAAAAAATATGGGATCAAAACCTCAAAAACACACTCACCATGCTCATCCTACTCGGCTCATCAATCACAATGATGGAAACCGAGGTTCTAAACTACAAAAGCCCACTATACGGAAGAAGAACCGCCCAATGGAAAATCGAACCACTCAAAATACACCATCTAAGACCATTCGTCCCACAATACAATCTCGAAACCCTAATACATGTTTATGCCTGCATAGGCGGCGTACCTGCATACCTGCAAAAATTCAACCCTCAAAACAGCTTCTGGCAAAACGTACAACAAAAAATCCTAACTAAAGGCGAATTCCTATACGAAGAAGCCGAATTTCTCCTCCGTGAAGAACTCCGAGAACCACGCAACTATGCCACAATATTAAAAGCAATCGCCCAAGAAGCCCAAACCTACGGAGAAATCCTCAACAAAACCAGCGTAGACAAGAGCATGCTCTCAAAATACGCAAGTGTATTAGAGGACTTGGGCTTCATAAAAAGAACTCACCCAATAGGCATAACACCTAAACCAAGAAAAAGCCGATACACCATAGCAGACAACTACTTGAACTTCTGGTTCAAATACGTCTTCCCCAACAAAACCGAACTTGAAGCAGGCAACAGCGAAATCGTCCTAAACAAAATCAAACAAGACTACAACACCTACTTAGGCCACGCATTCGAGCAAACCGCAGCCGAACTCATAACAAAAATGAAAACAAACCATAAACTACCTTTCACCTTCACATCCATAGGAAAATGGTGGTTCAAAAACAACGAAATAGACCTGATCGCACTTGACGAAGAAAAACAAACCGCAACATTTATCGAAGCAAAATGGAGCAACCTCAACGCATTAGATTGCCAAAGAATCCTCCAAGACCTAAAAACCAAAGCAACGAACTTCAGATGGGATCGCAAAAAAGAAAACTACGCAATCATCGCAAAACACATCACCGATAAAGAACAACTAACAAAACAAGGACATTTAATCTTCGACCTCGAAGACCTCGAACCAACACTACTACAAGACAACCGTTAAGAGAGCCTACACGCCTATTTGTGTCCGCATCCACCTTGGCATTTACACTTACCTCTCGTATGAACGACAGTTCTTCGACTTGGACTATTCTTTTATGTCCCAGAACACGCTCTACCGAAAGCTCTTCAGCTTTCAATCCTCACTTTGTGAGTTTATCTATTACCAATCGTAGAACGAACGTTAGTTAATTGTTCTTTTATGCGAAAGTCTGTTACACAATCAATAGCGCTAAAAAAGTAATGAAAGTCCTGACTGTACCAGCAAGTGCTACGTTCTTGAGAATGTAGGACAATATTTTTATGGTAGCACTGTCACCTGCCATGTTGTAACAAGAATGTCGACTAATGTTGTTAAGGTTACTCGAAAGGGTCAAACCACTATTCCGGCGGAACTTAGGCAAAAGCTGGGAATCAAGGAAGGAGACGAACTTTTAGTCGAAGCTACAGAGCAAGGACAAATACTCTTCAAGCCCATTAGAAAGCTGGAAGACTGCGCAGGCATCTACTCAAAATACGGAAAGCCTGAAGAAATCAAGAAACAAATAGACAAACTAAGAGAGGAATACTAGGCTTGAAAGAGGTGCTGGACAGCCGATTCCTCATAGAATACTTCTACTCAGACAAAACCGAAACAAAGCAAAAGACCTTGAGAAAGCTAAAAGAACTCATCCAGCGCAAAGAAGGCATACTTCCAACAATCGTTATCTGTGAAACCACCCAAATAATCTGTCAAAGAGTTGGAAAAGAAGAAGCTGAAATCTGCTACGCAACCCTCACAAAAAGTGGGCTACACGTCCAAAACCTAACTGCACCAATAGCCAAACACGCCGGTCTCCTCAGAAGCAAACACCGCAACGTTCCAATGGGCGACTGCATAATTGCCGCAACAGCTATAGCGAACCAAGCAAGGATTCTCTCCGACGACCCACACTTTGATACAATAGACGAAACAAAAAGAACTTGGATATAGAAACACATAGTTTACCGGAAAAAGAAAAGGTGGGAAACGAGCCCATTTGTTTAGGCTCGCTTCCGCATCGCTAATGCTACTGTTGCTACTTCTTTCGCATTACCAGTACCGCTGCTGCAATCAGAGCTATTACTGCTACTCCAATTGCTGCATAGGTGACTTCTGCGGGTAGACCTGAGGTTTCTGTTTGTGTTTGTACTACTGTTGTGGTCTGTGTTGATCCAGGTGCGGTTGTGGTTGCAGTGGTTGTGGCGGTGCTGACGACGGTTGTGCTCTGGGTGCTAACTTGTGTAGTGGTGACTGTGGATACTTGTGTTGTTTGTGATGCGGCTTTAGATAAGCCAATGGCGACGACTGTTCCTGAAGTGACTGGTCTAATTGATGTTTGACCTGGTCCTGCTCCAAGTATTGTGAAGATTAGCTGGTTGCCTGCTGCGTCTTGACCGGTTGTGAGACCTACGTGCATGTCTGAGCCGACGTTCACGTCATTCAGTACTTTGCCTGTGCCTTGGTCTAAGACCCTCATATGACCATCTGAGAAGCCTACGATTAGCAGATCTGGTGTTGTAACCATTGCGGCGCGCTGCTGGTCTCCGTAGAAGTAAGTCCACTTTATCTTGCCAGTAGATGCATCTCTAGCCATAATTGTGGCGTTCAACACTGGAAAGCCTTTGGTCTGGCTGACACTTTGGCCTACTACTGGTGCAGGAGAGTTCAGAATAGTGGTCTGAAGCGCGATTGCGTAGTGGAACAAGGTGTTAGAGTCTGGGTTGTATGTCATGTCTGTGCCGAAGATGCCGTTACTCCAAGCTGGGAATACCGGACATGGTCTTCCACAGTAGTTGCTGTTGTCAGGTGACTTCATTTCCCTCATGTCGTATGTGCTGTATACATCGGTCCAGTGGTATCGAATACCGCCCTGACTAGGCTCCTTGAGAGCCGCTGAGGTTACGGAACCCGCGTTAACCATGTCTTCGGTTACGTCCTTCATGTAGAGGGATTTGCCTGTCTTTGCATCCATTACGTTCAGGCGTCCTTCCTTGCATCCCTTCATGTAGACCTTACCTAGAGTTGGAACTTCCGCGAGGATGCCGCTCCAGTTACAGTCATAGTCGTATGGATCACGTGGGAAAGGCTGACTCCACCATATGCGATTACCTGCCTTCATATCGATAGCCATGATGGTGCTGCCGTAGAGTCTTGGTCCAGGGGTGGTTCCTACATAGGTGTAGGGTCCTTGGTTACCTGTCTGTGTGTAGAGGATGCCTGTGTCTTCATCCACAATTGATTGTCCCCAGTTGGCTGTGACTCCTCCGTAGATGTTGGGTTTCTCTCCAACCTGAGCCCAGTCCCATTCAAGGTTTGAAGGAGCGTTCGTTGCTACATCGGCGCATGGGATGGTGCCTTTGAAGAAGCCAATGTCGCACTCCTGTAGTGCCCAATCCTTAGTGGGTACATCTTGAGGTGGATAGCTGAAGACTCTCCATTGGATCTGTTTGGTAGTGATGTCGACTCCGAGGGTCACGTGACGTGCGTCACCCGCGTAGATTGTTGAGTGCATACCACCGGGCAGGACAACGATGAATTGGTTGCCCTTGTCCCAGATTCCGACGCTGGCTTGGCTAGTTACAGCTGAGTAGCCTGCGTTGCGATAATAGTTGTAGAGGTTTCCAGGAATGTCCTTGCAGAGGTCGGTGACTGCGAAGCTCTGCTTGCCTGTTGTGGCATCTATTCCGTAGATACCGCAGTCGAGACCGTTGATTACCAGTGCATTACCTGCTGCCCAGTATCTGAAGCCGTGCATGTGAGGTGGAGTACTGAGTGTAACTGGTAGGCGTTTCTGGACATCAGTCAGGTTGACTGAGTAATCGTACTTCCAGTTCAGCTTACCTGTCTGGGCGTTAATGGAGTATGTCCTCATGTAGTTGGTTGTGACGAAGACGTTTCCACCCACCACGATTGGTGGTGTGGTTGAGCCTTCACCGCCAGCTTGAGACTGGATATACGCCATACTTGATCCGGCTGCAGCCTTGCCTTCAAGTGGGAATATCCACTTGACCTCAAGGTTGCCCGCCGTATTCTTATTAATCGAGGTTTCGGGGCTATAATTCCAAGCCCAACTGTTACCGTCTGGGAACTGCCAATCCTTTGCAGTGTTCGCCTGTGGCGCTGCGTACGCGAATGTCGCTGCGAATGTGCTGAATGAAAGGATAGATAGTACAGACAGTAATAATGTTAGTCTAGATTTATTACTATTCGACATATGTATTTTCGGTTTAAATGCTACGGGCTTTCTATATAAAGCTTATGAGCTGAAAAGACCGTTTGGATCTAATTCATATTTATCGTATTTTCCCTGAACACATTTATGTCATTGAAGATAATACCGACCGGTACATGCTTAGAAACGAAGCGAAATGAAACTAGAACGAATAAATCTACAAATGCAGCGGCTCGCGACCCACAGGGAGAGGCGGAACCAAGTCAGAGTAATAGAACCGGTCATCCCTCAAAACTGTCTTCCCGACACTGAAGATTATAGGTCGCTGAAAAATAGGGCCGTCAAAGACGAAGGTGTGGAACTCCCCGTTTTCTCCACACGGATCAGCTGAGGACGGCAGCTGAGACAGAAACTTATCATCGAAGAATTGACCCACGAATGAACGATCCAAACAATGATTATCAACACATGTAGTAACCGCCTTGAAACCTAGAGAGATAAATTGGTAAGCCACGTCAACTGTATTCTGCTTCCAGAGCGGAAACAATGCTTTTAACCCGATCCGCGCGAGATTATCTTCACGATACTGCCGTAAATCCTCCAGAAATATATCTCCGAAAACCACGGCAGAGACACCTTGACTCTTCATCCAAAGAAGAGCTTCACGCATCCTCGACTCGTAAACATCATTTGAACAATCCTTCGGAATAAAGACAACCTCAAGAGGCAAACCTAGAGAAGCGGCCTGCTGCTCAAGCAAACACCTACGAACACCATGCATACTGACACGATCGTAATCCTCAGTCACCGTAGTCAGCAGTGACACAACTTCATAGCAACCAGCCCTCTGAATCTCGTGCAGGGCGAGAGCACTATCTTTACCGCCGCTCCAGCAAACCAGAACCTTCTCCACAAGAATCACTCTAGCCTAATCATTTGCCCCAAAACAACTTGTGAGCTAGCCACGCTTTACCGGTCGAATAGCTTCAAGCCCCGATGCGTATGGTCTCAGAGCCTTCGGGATAACTATGGAGCCATCCTCCTGCTGATGATTCTCCATCAGGGCGACAAGCGTCCGCTCAGTCGCTGTAAGCGTGCTGTTCAGGGTGTGCACAAACTGCGACGGCTCATGAGGCTTTGCCCGATACTTCACTAAGAGACCTCTAGCCTGATAGTCGGTGCAGTTGCTGCAGGAAACTACTTCACGGTACTTGTTTTGACCGGGAAACCAAGCCTCCATATCATAGGTCTTCGCAGAAACCTTGCCGAGCTCACCACCGCACAGCGCAACGACTCTGAACGGAATCTCGAGGGCTTGGAAGAAATCCTGAGCATTCCGGATCATCTCCTCCAAATGGTTCCAAGAGTCTTCAGGACGGGAAAAGATGAACTGCTCAATCTTCTCAAACTGATGCACCCTGAAAATCCCCTTCATATCACGGCCATGGGCACCAGCCTCCTTCCTGAAACACGGACTAACACCCGCGTAACGCAGCGGCAAAACATCACCATCGAGAATCTCATTCAAATGCATCGCAGCAATCGCGTGCTCCGAGGTCCCAATCAGGTGAAGATCCTCACCCTCAATCTTGTAAATCACATCCTCAAAGTCGTGAAGAATAATTGAACCTCCGATAGCCGCTCGATTCAACATGTAAGGCGGCTGAATCAGCACGAAACCTCGATCCGCGAGAAGATCAAGCCCGAACCTGATTAAAGCATAGTTCAGCCTAACCAACTCTCTCTTCAAAAAATAGAAGCGGGCACCAGCCACCTTAGCAGCCCGTTCAATATCTATCAGGTCAAGCTTTGACGCGAGTTCGATGTGATCTTTAGGCTCGAAGCTGAACCTCGGAGGCTCACCCCACCGGTGAATCTCAACATCATCCGCATCCCCAGCGCCTTCAGGAACAGACTTGTCCGGAATATTCGGAAGATCGGCTAATAGCGACGCGACCTGCTGCTCAGCCTCTCTTATCTCAGCGTCGCTGTTAGTGATTTGCTGCGAGATTAACCGCATCTCCGAAATCTTCGACTCAGCGTCCAGTCCTTTCTTCTTAGCCTCCGCGATCTCGTTTGAAACATTGTTTCGCCTCTGCTTAAGCTCCTGAACCTTTGTGATGAGACCCCTCCGCTTCTCGTCAAGCGAAAGAAGCTGATCCAACGGATACTCCATGTGACGCTTCCGCAGCATATCCCTTATGACCTCAGGGTTGCTTCGCACAAACGCCAATTCTAGCACCATATTTCTTAATCACTCATCCTCCAACTGCTGCAACGTATCCAGCGAAAGCCTAGCTGACTCTATAATATCATCAAGCGTCGACATAAAAGACAACGGGTCACCTTCACTAGAAACAATTGTAAAAGTCATTCTCGAACCTGACCTCTTGCTCTCGAAGGACATGCCTTTCGGGAAACCGATGTTATCTGGCTCAAGACTCCTGTAAACAGCCTCAGCTGCCTGTGCATCCCTGAAGCTCAAAGTAAACTCAGCCTTCATCTACTTACTCAGCTTCACCCGCATTGCCACCCTTCTGCAGACTCTTGCTAAGGTCACGCAGGAAGGCTTTAAGGTTAGCCGTAGGAATCTTGCCTCCAGCCGCCCCTTCATGTCCGCCGCCCGTGCCTCCGTTAGCCTCGCACAGCTCCTGCACAAGCACCCCTAAGTTGACATTGCTATCAGCCCGAGGAGGTCTTCGCAGCGAAAGCCTGTAGTGACCGCTGGCTGTAGTGGTTCTAGCAAGAAGCACCTTCTTCTCGAACCTTGCTACTCCGCTGAGAATTGAGGTGAGGGAGCCCAGCATATCCTCATCAACCACACCATCACCGACAATCATGCTGAAACCCGACTTCTCCACAATCCGACCCTCATCCTCCAGCAAAGTCTGAATCAACCGGTTCAAACTACGCCTGTACTCAGAGAGAACCCGCTCACCCTCCTGCAAAATCTGATTCCTGTCACCAAGGCAGAGCGCTACTCCGACGCTGGCCTGCTTCATCCTGCCGCAGGCGTTGAGAAGCGTCCCGAACTCCCTAGCATCACGCATCGAGCTATGCTCATCCTCCTTCTCCAAAATATACACCTCCCCAATCAAGGAGTCAACCGCCTCACTCGCAGTCGCCACCTGAGTCAAATACGGAATAATAGATTCAACCACCTTCTTTTTCTCATCCTCACTAAAATCAGCCAATGTACGCCACCGGCCGTTCTGCTTCAACTGAATACCAATCGAAGCCAAAGTGGCGAGGCAAGCATCACGGTTACCGCTTAACCCGGGAATGAACGGTGTGGTGGTGGAAGCAAGCGCCTCATGCAAAGGCTTCGTTTCACGACCATAGAAGAGAAGATCGTTAACCACCTTCACCAAACCCAAACCAATCGCATCATCAAGAATCTTCCGGTTCAAGCTGAGGACAGAGCGTCGATCACCTTGATCCTGCCTGTCCGCAACCATCGCCACCACAGGAAGCCACGAGAGATCAACATTCTCCTTATCCATCTCTTTAACGATAAAATAAGCCATGCCGGCCGCGGATATTTCGCGGCCGCCGTCGAAGCCGAACTGCCAAGCGTTAAACACCTGCGGCATATCCACCTCTTCAGCAGGAATCTGGTGGTGATCTAGAAGAATCCATTTGTTGGCGAGGGCGGTCTCAATCTCTTTAGCGAGGCCGGCGCCGAGTTCACAGAGGATGTGGAAGTCGTATTCGCCTGCTTTAAGCTCCTCTATGACCTCTGGGTTCATTTCGCTGTAGATGCGGATGATGTAGCGACCTTTCTTTCGCTGAATCGCTCTGCCGATTAAGCTGGCTGAGGTGATGCCGTCGGCGTCGAGGTGGCCGACGACGAGAATCGTTTTTCCTTCCTTGATTAAATGAAGTATCTGGTTACCGATTTCTTTAGCTCGCTTCTGGAGCTCCTCGAACCCGCTCATGCCTCATTCTCTGATACCTAAGTCTAGGTGAACTTCGCTATCTTGGACGCGTACTTCCAGTGCTGAGCCATCAGCCCGAGCCGCTTGTACCGCTTCGTTAAACGGTGAATCTTAGCCTCAATCAGCTCAAGCGAATGAACATTCTTACGGTCACCATGATGCTCCTTCAAATGAGCATGCAGCTTCTGAGCACGCTTCACCAGCAAACCAAGATCCTCAGGAATCTCCTTGGCCAAATTATGCGCCTTCAGAACATCCTGCATAGGCTTGCCTAGAACCGGCTTCACAAGAGGAATACCGTACTCATCCCTCAACTTGATACCGATCACGCTAGGCGGAACCTCGTCCTTCGCCAAGTTAACAATCAAAGCCTCAACCTCATCAGGACTATAAGTAATCCACGACGGAGCCCGCTTAAACGTAGGCCTCATCGAGTGGGATTTGCCCCGACTACGAGAATACATTCGCGCCATGCTTGCTCACCCTGTCTCCGATAGAGTAACAACATAAACATTGCGTTGACATGGTACTGTTAAGTTATTTGGGATGGGCTCGGTTCGATTAAGAATAATAAGTTGTGGTAACTTCTAGCGTATCAGTTGAAGCGAGACTTACAGTATCTTGCTATATCGTTGCTAGGTGGTATAGTTGCTGGATTATTCCTAAGCTTATTTATTGAGATTCCGCTAAATCCAACTAAAGAAGTAACTTCGACAGTAATAGATACCACGACCGCTACAACTGCAACTCCATGCAGTAATTACTGGGAGGGTGCGGGAAATCGGTCAGGCGCTGCGTTAGATTATGATACTCTAAGATCTTCTTTGAAGGAGCAGTTTGGGTATCAGCTAATCGAGGTTGGCATTAATACTAGAAAAGTGGATTTCAACCAATGGCCTGTCCTGCTTAGTTACGCCTCGCTCACGCAAGACGACGACATCGAATTCGTGAAAAATCTCTTCCCTCAATCGGCGAGGGTAACAATCGGAGTAGCGCAGTTTAATACCCCGATCATTCTGTTACAGACCAAACCACCTATAATCGAGATAAACTGCGGCTAATCTTGATAGGTACCGAAGTCTTTTGGGATGACACCTCGGGTGATAACTTTACTACTTTGAGTTTAGCTACACTTACTCCAGCAAGTGGTGGTAATAGGTGTGACAGCAACTGTTCCGCCGTCATAGTTCTGATTCTGCCATTAGAATGAGTTGTTTGAGTCCACATATCTCCTATCTTGCGATATGATTGCATCATTCGACCCTTGTTATTGTAGACGTAGATTATACATTCATCGTTCCTCATTCATTGAATCCCCTTGCGATGTATTTGGATATCTCATCCATAAGTTCTTTCATCGCCGCTGCCTCGTATGCATCACGACGGCCGTGCAAAAGACTATGCAGTATCCGCCTCAGGTCATCCCAAATAACTTAACAGTACCCGTTGACATAAAGATTACGAAAGGTACCAAGACGCAAAGGCCTCTAAAGCTCTCGCCCTGTGCGAAAGCTGGCTTTTCTCCTCGACACCCATCTCGGCGAACGTCATGTCGTAACCTGTGGGTATGAATATCGGATCGAAGCCGAAGCCACGTTGACCACGCATCTCGTCTGAGATCCGCCCTTTCACAACCCCTAGGAAGGTCTTCACCCTCAGCCTAAGATCATCATCTGTATATGCGATGGCTGACCGGAACTCTGCACTTCGGCCCCGTGAGTCGGCGAGAAGCCTCAGGATACCGTCGCAACCCAATGTCCGGTTAACATAGGCTGAGTACGGGCCTGGAAAACCGTTCAGCGACTCCACGAAGAGACCAGCGTCCTCCACAATAAGTGGGCCGTGCTCACGGCTCCGCGCATCCCGTAAAGAGGCCACCGCAACCTCGGTTAAATCATCTGACTGTATCTCCATAGTCTTCGCTGAAACCATCTCCAGCTGAATACCGGTGTTGAACAGTATCGCCTGAGCCTCCTTAAACTTGTGGAGGTTCCCGGTGGCGAACTTGACTACCCGACCTCTGTTAGTCAACCTGCTTCTTGTACCTCCCTCTCCGCTCAACCTCTTTAAGCTGCCTCAACACCTTCTCAGCCTCAGCCTCACCCATAACCTCCCTATAACCCTCCAAAACAGCCCCAGTAACACGTTCGGCAGACCTGTGATGCGCGCTCTCAGCCACCGTATCTAAAAGATGAAGATCAACAGCCCGATCCTCCAACCTAGTCGAGTAGAAGGCGAGACCAAAATCAATCAAGGCGAGACGATCCCCAACAACAATAAAGTTCGAAGTAGTCAGGTCACCGTGAATAATTCGTCCAAGATGAAGACGCGCAACATAACGACCAACTTCACGACACCACCCCTCAACAGCCTCAGCACCGCCGACGTCACCGTTAACGATCTCTTTCAACCGGCGACCGTGAAGAAACTGCATCACAATCTCACCCCGCTCCTGATCCACAAAGTAAATCAGAGGAGTAGCCACACCTAGCCTACGCGCCTCAGCGATAAACGAAGCCTCGTGAAGCGTCCTCAACCTGCGAATCTTCGAGTCTAGTACAGGATGCCTATACTGCTTCGGCTCCCTGATCTTGAACACAGCCTCTTGACCAAACCAATCCCCAAGGTAGACCGCGGCCTCTGCACCGCGTGTCAGCAGCTTCATTTCCACCTTCTTCATCTTCTCCAAGCTATGTCCACCTGATCAAGCCGCCAAGACTGCTTCACCGAACTCTTCTCAACATCTATCCGGACACCAGCCTCAAGCCCTTGGAGACCGTTCCACGCAATCTGAGCCCCGCAGTCCCCGCTGTACTCTCGGGGAACAGCGAAAAGCTTAGCGCCGTGAACCCCACATATCTGGGTGAGCATCTCTCGAAGCCGCAGGTTCGCAGCCACACCCCCAGCTATGAGAACCTCCTTCTTCTCCGTAAAGGCCAAGGCACGCTCCACCACCTCAGCCAACATAGCGAAACCAGTCTCCCGCAGCGAGAAGCACACATCCTCCAAACCCCTTCTCTCCGCAAGCAACCGCTTCGAAGCAGTAAGCAATCCTGAGAAGGACACATCATTACCCTTCACAGTGTACGGAAGATCCAGAAGCACATTCGACTTGTTGGAGAGCGCCTCAAACTCCCGCCCGAAAGGCGAAGCGTAACCAGCAGCTCTGCCGAACTGATCAATCATCTGCCCAACAGTCAAATCCAAAGTCTCCCCAAACACTCTCCAACGTCGCGCCGCGAAGGCCGTAATGACGGTGTGCCCGCCCGAGACAAGAAGAACAAGCGGGTCTGAAGCATCTGTAAGCATCGCAGCCAACTCAATATGAGCAATTGCGTGGTTAACCGGTATCAGCGGTTTCCCATAGTAGGCGCTGACAGATCTGGCGACAACAGCGCCGACTCTGAGACAGGGTCCAAGCCCCGGTCCCTGTGAGAAGGCGACTGCATCAACATCGCTAATCTTTACCCCGGCATCCTTCAACGCCTTAGACAGCACCGGAGCAGCCACCTGAGTATGGTGCCTCGAGGCTTCACGTGGATGGATACCCTCCCCCTTCTCTGGTCGATAGATGTCACGGACATCGGAGAGAATCGTAGGTGCGCCGCTTCGGGTGGATACGACCGAGACGCCGAAGGTGTGAGCGGTAGATTCGACTCCCAAGCAGACGGAGCCGCGGTTAGAGCTTTCTGGTTCGCTGGTATAGGTTTCCGAGGATTTCGATATTGGGCTTCACCTCCGCCGAGTAATTGCTAAACTGAGCATCTTCAAACTCAACAGTCTCTTCACCATTAGAGTTAACCGTGACGCGGGCAGCATGGATTGTTCCCGGGCTATTCTCAACCTCGCTGCTCGTCTCAGGAATATTGATCATAGCCGCGTAGCCTGAAACCGCCTCGCCGTCTCTGAAGACAATGCTGTATAGGGTGTGCCAGCTCTTCTTCGCCGGGTGCCGCCTCGCCTCGCTTCGCCGAACATCCTCAAACCGTCGGTGAAGAAGAGTACGGATAACCTCCTTCAACAGCTGCATCTCAACAACTCGTTTCGGATGAAAATCCGGTTCAGAGGCAGCCCTGCGGAGAAGTCTACCCCAATCTACATTCAAAGGCTGAGGAACTCGAGAGGCAGGTACAACAATCTCTCTTCTAAGCTCTTCAATCAGCAAATCCCTAACGCTGACAACGGCTCTCTGGCCTACAGATCGACCTGGACCACGACTACGACGAACAGCCAATTATGTCCATAGCCTATCCTGTTGCAGCTTATAATAGAATTGTTAGAAATCATTATTACCACGAGGTCTGCTCGACTCTTCGTCTTGAAGCCGATTCTGGCCTCCGCCGAGATCAGGTTCTTCGCCCAAGCCACCGAGGACGAAGAAAGGTTAGTGAAAACCGTCTCTGAGAGGCTGCGGGTTCCTCAGGAGCAGTTTGAGAAAGAGAGTCTGGAAGGCCACTTCAGAAACCCGATTACCAGTTTCAAAGCACACGTAACTGGCGCAGATGCAGATCGTTTCGCAAAGGGGCTCGCCCTCCTCTTCGACGAAATTGATAAGGAAACCATGCTGCGAAACATACCTAACTACATGGATGAACATGGAGCGCTATACCTGAGAGTTGACAAGCAGAGCCTCTTCACCGATAAGCTCAGAGAATCCCAGATTGATGCAGTGAGAATCCGGTTGAAGCCCAGATTCAAAGCAGAACCCTTGAAGATGGCTGAGACACACCGCACCCTACTAGTAACTCAACCTAAGCAAACCGTCCCAGAAGAATGAAGCGTCTTCAACCACTTTCGAATCTCTGAATAATACTTATAAATTAAAAAGTAGAACTCGAATTAAACTAATCGACAGGGGTTGCTTGCCGAACAGTCACCTTAATGCAGTAGGATAACAATGAACAACTTCGAGAACATCTTAGTTAACTCAGCGAGAAGCGGATTGAGAAAACTGCTGGGAGATTCACCTGCAGCCACTATAGACTTTTACTGCGACTCATCGATGCTGGCTGAGAATCCGCACCGATATGAAAAGGAGCTGGAGAACATGTTTGGCATAGGTGCAAACGTGCTTAGAGAGGCTGTGCTGAACGAGCTTCACATGCAGCTCGGTCTGCAACGCCTGAAAAAGATAAGAAAAAACTTCGCCGACGAAATCCTAGAAGTACGAAGAGAGTACCACTCAAGAAACAACAGCAACCTAGCTAGTTAATTGAGAAGGATGCTGTTCAGGAGCGTCTTCTCAGAAGTCCTAGGCGAGCTCTTCGACGGGCTGCACCCTCATCGTATCGACTAATCTCCTTGTCCGTCACAGGCTGTATGTCAGGAATCTCAGCGGGTCTCCCGGATTTATCCATAGCAACGAAGGTCATGTATGAGGAGCCCACATGTTTAACGGCACCGGTTGTAAGGTTCTCAGACTCAACCCTGACACCAACCTCCATCGAGGTTCGCCCCACGTAATTCACAGCCGACTTCAAAATCAGCAGATCACCCACCTTAACCGGGTGAAAAAAGTCAACCCGATCAATAGATGCAGTTACAACGTTCATCCTCGCATGTCTATACGCCACAATCCCACCAACCTCATCAATCATCTTCAAAACGATGCCTCCGTGAATGTTACCTGCAGGGTTAACGTCACTAGGCATCATCAACCGGTACGAAACAACCTCAGAGGCGGAAACAGGCTTAGATAGACGACCCAACACAACTCAACTCAACTAAAAAATGGTCTGCAAAACATAAAGATATCTATGATACACCACTAAACATGTGTATGCAAACTCCTATAACTCCAGAGCAGATGGAGCGAATCGACGCCAACAGCGAGAAGCTAGGAGTCCCACGCATCCTCCTCATGGAGAACGCCGGCAAAGCCATTGCAGAGCATCTTAAGAACCACTTCAAAGACCTCACAGGAAAAAAAGCCGTAGTGGTCGCGGGAACAGGAAACAACGGCGGAGACGGCTTCGTAGCAGCCAGACACTTAGCCGGATACGGCGCGAAAACCACAGTTATTCTACTGGGCCTCGACGTAAAGACCAGCGAAGCAGCGACCAACTGGCGTGGACTCAGAAACATGAACAAGACAGTCAGGCTGATCACCAGAAGCGACACGGGTTTCGATAAGGAGTTGGAGAGAAACATTCTTGACGCAGACTTTGTTATTGACGCTATCTTCGGCACAGGCATCAAGGGAATGCTGAAGCCACCTCAATCCACCGCGATAGATCTGATAAACCAGTCCAAGGCCTATACGGTAGCTGTTGACATCCCGTCCGGCCTCGATCCTTTGACAGGAGAGGTTCATGACCGTGCTGTAGCGGCTGACGCGACCGTCACCTTCCACCGCATCAAGACAGGTTTGCTGCGACGCAGTGATTTGACCGGCGAAGTTATACTTGCCCCGATCGGGATACCGCCCGAAGCTGAAGAAGGAGCGTTGTTGGAGGAGTAAGGAGATGATATTCATCCAGTTACCTGTAGGCCAAATGCAGAACTTCAGCTACATCATCGGAGACGATGACACTAGACAAGCAGCAGTAGTGGATCCAGGCTATGAAATGGAGAAAATCTTGAAGACCGTAAATGAGCAGGAGCTGCAAATCAGCTACATAATCGACACACACGAGCATTTTGACCACACCGGAGAAAACAAAAGTCTAGCTATGCAGACTGGAGCAAAGATTGTGGCGCATGAAGATACTCCGATCAGCGCAGATATTTCTGTGAAGGATGGAGACGTCTTGAAGCTCGGAGAACTGGAGATAAAAGTCATCCACACCCCGGGTCACTCACCGGGAGGCATCTGTCTGCTGATCGACAAGAAGCTCATCACAGGAGACACACTGTTCGTAGGCGAGTGTGGACGGGTTGATCTCTCAGGCGGCAGCGCTGAGGAGCTTTACGACAGCCTCTTCAACAAAATCGCTACACTAGACAACGACATCGAAGTATATCCGGGGCACGACTACGGTCAGGAACCCTACTCAACAATAGGATATGAGAAGCGGCGCAACTACGTTTTGAAGCCGCGAACAAAAGAGCAGTTCATTCAGTTTATGGGTGAACGATGACTGACCAGATTACATTGATGCTTCTTCGAGTGTGAAGACGAAGCGGGCGCCTTCAAACTCGGTCTTTCCCACTCGCTCCCAGTTAATCTTGAAGGTCTTGTCCAGCTGGCTGCCCTTGACAGTTACTAATTGGGGTAAGTCTTGGAAGAGCTTCTCAACCTTCTCCTTATCCTTCGTTACAAGAAGACTGCGTCGACGCTTCATTAGATACTTTACAGCCACGCTCTTATGTTCATAGCCGTCCACAGGTATCTGTTCAGATCCAAGATCGATTACAAAGTTACGTTTCAACTCATTCCACCTAGTCCCGACGAACACCAGAGCCTACTTTAGTAAGCGCCATATAAATTGTTTAACAGAAAAGAGCAGTCACTCTCGAAGAGTAATCTGAACTATTTAGCTACATAATAGTTAATCGTCTTTACCTTCCAGCTGGCGCTGTTTTACCTATCTATATTCTGACCTTGTTGGCCGTCCTCATCATCTGATTAATGAATGAGAGAGGCTCTATTGACAGGCCGGATAACCCCATTCTGAAGCCGTAGCGAGTTTCATTCGCCCTCATATGCATCAGCACGGCAAGCGATAAGCTGGCATGATCTAAGAGATTAATTTCGCCGCGCAGCAAAGGTTCCAGAAAGTTGTACGCGGTTCCGTAAAACGAGAATTGGCTGAGCACCTCACTGCAGTATCTGTCAAGGTCATCCAGATGGCTCAAGAGTAGATCTGAGCATTGAAGCGTCGGAATTATCCCCTCCCCCAAGAGAGGAAACACTGTGCCAATACTCTCACCCACACCAACAACCTTGCCTAACCGGAATGGCTGACAGTATCTCGGAGGACATATCCGCACCGGCTTGCCTCCAAACTCCTCCTTCTCGCCCCCATACCGATCGAAGAACCGCTGCAGAATAGCTTGATGACCATGGTTCAGGTCCCCAGCGCCTACGTGAGCTCGACCGTTGCCCAAAGGGAAGTACCACAGGTATCCGCTCATATCCTCTAGGATCTCAACATAGAAGTCGTCGAACGGCGGATCCTGATACTTCACAGTATACTGGACGCAAGGTATCATCACCTCACGCTGCTGTATCCGTGGAAGCAGAGTTCTAAGCCCAGTAGCGTCAATTATCAGATCGTAACGACCGTTCAAATCTTCCTCGCTTCTGATAAAGGAACCGAACCGAATCTTCTGCCCACGCTGCATATCATGAAGAAACCGATGCTTATCGAAGGTTACGAGCCCGCAGAGCGGCGCCTCAACCTCTGTCCCGCCTATCGAAACCAGCATCCTGCCGCCTTCATGCAGAATATACTGATCGAAGTTAAGACCGCACTTCTCCGCATATCTGGAAATGTAGTGCTTACTTGTCCCCCATGCGCAGACACATTGATACTTCTTCTTCGGGTATCTTTCAAAACTTGTAACTTGGTGGGCACCACTACCGCTGTTGCCGCTGAGCTGATTGCTCAGATAGGAGCCAGAAACACCCATTCCGACTACTGCAATCTTCATGAGTTACGAAGATTATCTATAAATATGCGTATATAAAGGGATATCAATTGTTTGAGCGAGCAACCCCCAGCCGTATTGAGAAGAAAAGTCGCTCAACGGATGCAGTATTACCTCAAGAAGAACTTCAGGCCAAACAGCCTTGCATACCGTCTGCTGTCAGACTACCCGACTAGGCCTGGAAAGGGGATCCGACCAGCTTTCTGCCTCGCAGCGGCAGCATCAGTAGGAGGAGACTACAACAACGCGGTTAACACAGGAGCCGCTATCGAACTGCTGCACAACGCATTTCTAATCAAAGATGACATCGTAGATCAATCTCTTTACCGAAGAGGCGATCTAACTTTGAACAGAAAATACGGGCTCGCCTTGGCGGCAAACGCAGGAGACGCTGTTAAGATCCTAAGCATGTCTCCGATGATTGACAATCTCTCAGTAATAGGGGTCAGAAAGTCGCTGCAGATAATCTTAGAGATACAGGACATGGCTAGAAGAAGCATTGAAGGACAAATTATGGAGCTAACCTACGTGAGAAACAACAGGGTCGATTTAAAACCAAAGGATTACTACGCTATCTGTGAAAATAAGACCTGCTGGTACACCGTAATCACCCCGTGTAGAACAGGCATCATTATCGGTAGTGATTACGCTACGCCTGAACAGCTTGACACGATTACAAGGTTTGCCCTAAACCTAGGGTTGGCGTTTCAGATAACTGACGATACCTTGAACCTAACCTCAACGCAGAAGGTGTATGGGAAGGAGATCAACGGAGACATCTTGGAGGGAAAAAGAACACTTATGCTTATCCATCTCCTTAACTCCTGCACCGATCAGGAGAGAAGAAAAATTCGGCGCATCCTGAAAACACAGCGAGAATCCAAGACCGACGTCGACATCACGTATGTGAGGGAACTTATGGAAAAGTACTCCTGCCTTGAATATGCTCGTAGGACAGCGGAGAGGCTCGCTTTGAAGGCTAAAGAAATACTTCTCCATGAATGCGATTGGATGACTGAGAAAAGATGGAAACAGTTCTTCCTAAATCAAACCGACTACCTTATAACACGTAAAAGATAAATACACCAACCTGCAAAAATCTGATTGATTCAGATGAGCAAGAGACAGAAGATTGCAGCAGCAAAGAAGGATCAAGTAAACGTGAACGTCGCAGATAGGGTGCGTGTCACCCGCACCGCATCCAAGCCACCGCTCATGCTTCTCGACCCACGCATCATCGAACAGGCTATGAACCGTGTTACTGAGACCCTTAACGATCCAGCCTACCAAGAGCAGCTAACGAAGCTAACACAAGCCTCGATCTCAGACTCACTACAAACTCTCCAGAAGTTCAGACAGTTCTCTACACACGCATCCAAGCTGGACAGAGAAGGCATGAACTCACTCGTCAACAACTCTATCGGTGATCTAATGCGCACTTATCTTCAATTCAACACCGACCTAATCATGCTAACACAGAAACTGTCTAGCAGATCACTAGATATTCTTGAAAAGGCTATTCAAGAAGAGCAGCAGTAAACAGAGAAAATGAGGCAGCCGGTATTCTGATGGGGCTCTACCTTATCGAAGATACGGCTCACATCTCCTCATTTGCTCTACCATCCATCTTCGCAGATAGACTCCCTCTTTACAAAGAATGGCACGACTTCGTGTTCTACGATAGAAGAAAACATCTGTTCAGTTTCCTGAACTTCGGAGTATACGGGAACCCCTATGATGCCAAGCGTGGATACGGATTAGCTCTACTGTTCTTCATAGATCAACGAGGAAGAACCTACGCTGAAATGAAAACTATAGCGTTAAGAGACCTGCAGGTATCCCCGTACAGCCCAGATTTTATCAGCGAAGATGCTAAAGTGCTGTACACTAAAAGCAACAACCTGTTCAAAATTAAGAGTCAAATCGGCAAACTAGCCTGCGACCTTCAGTTACCCGTTATTTTGCCCCCAGTCTCAAGTAAAGAAATCTTTCTCGACGTCGTAAAGATGCATCAAACAATAAACCTAGGAATGACCCGAGGCGCTATGGAAATGTCTAAGCTGTGGGATAATTGGGCAGAACTTCCAAGAATACCCGTCTCAGGAGAAGTCACATTGAACGGCACCACAGTTCCAATAGACACCCGCACAGGCTACCATGATCACGAAGGAGGACGCTTCGACTGGGGCAGCACATGGGGCTGGGATACAGGAGTAGTTCTCTGCGACTCCTCAGCTAGAAAAGAGCCTGAAAAAATAGAATTCAGGTTCTACCGATGGGGCCCGTCAGACAAATTATCTCACGGAGGAATAGTCATCGGGCCTAGAAACGGTAAACAGAAGTATTTTGACAGCGGAAATATCCACATTGAGAGAACCGGAAGATTCTCTAGTGGATGGAGCGTCGTACCCGGAATTACGCGATTACTTTACCCGGACTATCATCCAGATGTTCCTGAAAAAATAGTTTTTTCAGCAAGCGACAATCAAGACAGGCTTGACATCACTTTTACACCTAAGGGGCTCTGCAGCATAGTCGCCGCGAGTGTTTGCGGCGAGTCTGAAAGAGTGTTCAACGAAATGTTTTGCAGCGCAACCATCAGTGGACATGTTGGAGATACCGTTTATGACAAGACAATTCCAGGCTGGTTTGAATCTGTGAGACCGCGAGGAAGCGTGAAGCACTATGCCGTTGAAGCTTAAACAGTTTCTGGACGATCTGTTAGAGATAATGAGGGAGGACTACCAGCAGCAGCTGCAGGAGATAATTAAAGACGCGCGGGGAATCACCTGCCTCCAGACACTCGATAACGAGAGAGCGGTCATCCAGATAGATAGGCGTAGAATCAAAATATCAGGTAAAGCACCGAAGACGCAGATCAACGTCCGCATAACACTCTCCAGAAACTGCCTCTTCGAAATTCTCGAAGGCAGAATAACTCTTGAACAAGCATTTTACTCGAAGGAACTCGAAGTACTCGGAGACCCAGTGACACTCCTGAGATGCTACCGCATCTGGGAGAGAATCATGAGCCTAGCTCGAACCTCAGCAAGAATCACCTTTCTAACATACAGACTCCGCTAGAAAGCAACCTACAAATCAAAAAAGCTAGGCAAACATATGGAACCACAGTTCCACATGTGCTGCTACTGTACTTTTGACGATTTAACCTTGTTAGCTATCGTTTGCAGTATATTCACAGCTGCATCCAGATGCTCCTTGAGCTTAGCAAGCTCTTCCGGAGCGACTTTCTTGACTTCAGCTGAGGCTGCAGTTTGGTATATTCCGTTGAACAGATCGGCTATTGGGACTTTACCATTCTTTGGTGGAGTATGAACCTGCATACGCTTGAACTCGGAAGGAGTATCATCCTGCTTCCTTGATGTATCCTGCTTCCTTGACGCCATAGTTTAGACCTCCAACTCAATCGTGGGTATCTCGAAGTCATTTATCCGAAGACCCGCCACGTTTATTCCACTCAGGTTCATCGACATGGTAAAGCCGGAGCTCTCTACAGTATTCACATCCACATTTCCTGACAAATTCTTCATAGTTAACTTTGAGGCTTTCAATTTAGAGGTTACTTCAACTCTTAACCTGAAACCTACGAAAGTGAAGTTCGCCCAACCCGTCGATTTTGTGAATGAGCCTGTAGCTTCGAAGCCGCCTGACTCGGCGCTGTCCATCTTGATATTCGAAGCCTCTACATCTTTGAACGTCATAGGGGGAACCCGTATCCCCTCAGTTGTAAACTGCCTCATCTGCATGCTTTCAATGTCGATTGACTTCGGCCCCATCGGGTTTGGAACAGGAATATCCATTCCGAGAACGGCTGGAAGACCTGTCGGCATACTTGTATTGTTCATAGAGATCCCGGTCGCCTTGATAGAAGATACTGTAAGCATCTGTTCCTTCCCACCTATGGGTAGAGGCGTTACTTTAAACGGACCAAACGTTGTTTGAGCGACATCTAACGATAACGCCCCAGCCTTGATAGCAACATCCCCAAGACTGCTCCAACCTGTATCGATAGTTCCAAGACCAACGCTTCCACTGTCTCCATAACAGTATTCATCGAACCCGAAATCGATACATATACCCCACCAGTAGTCAATGTAAGGCTTGATTACGATATCCATCTGCGTATCTTTCATTACTCCTGAGCCGTAATTGAACAACCCTTTGAAGCCGTTCAGCTTGATCTGGTTTACAACGATTGGGCCTATGTAGGCCTGCTGAATTGTGGTGACACCGCCCTCGGAAGAGCCTATCTTCGAAATTGGAAATTTAATCTCTTGAGATGACAATGTAAAGCAGTTAATCGCTAACCTTATTAATGTTTCTGCGCCGCTGAAATTTATCTCAAAGATTTACCTGCGGTAATTCATCGTTTCGCTCAGGCTCAAGAAATACCGCTGAAGCGAAACTGTGGATGCTCGAATTCTAATAATTGTGTTGAGAACGGAACTTAAATATCACGCTCAGCTTCACATTATGAGCCGTTTTGAGGGTATGGCCTGGCAAATCATATCCATTAGGTGCAAACTGGGATTCAGAGAAGAAAGGCGTTAACTTCGCGCTATACTCTGAGAACGCAACAGGCGTAGAGCTCCTGCTCTTCGACACCCTAGACGCTAAAGAACCCAAAGAAACAGTGCAGATAAAAGAGAAAACCGGGTTCAATTGGCACACCTATCTACCCGACGTCCTCCCCTGCCAGCTATATGCTTACCGTGTGAATGGCCCCTACGAGCCTGAGAAGGGTTTCCGCTTCAACCCAGCCAAGGCGCTGATAGATCCTTACGCCAAAGCCATAACAAGAACTGTGCAGTATGATGACGCGCTTTTCGGCTACAGGGTCGGAGATCCGGCCGCCGACCTTTCAAGAGATGACAGGGACTCGGCTCCCTTTATTTCGAAATGCGCCGTCATCAATCCTGAGTATGACTGGGAGGATGATAAGCCACCGAAGATCCCTTGGAACGAGACGATAATCTACGAAGCCCATGTGAAAGGACTCACCAAGCAGCACCCAGAGGTTCCGGACAACAAGAAAGGAACGTATCTGGGCCTCGCCTCGCAGCGGGTGATACAGTACCTGAAGGATCTCGGAGTAACAGCTGTAGAGCTACTGCCTGTCCACGAGTTCGTGAATGAAAGAAGCCTCATAGAGAAAGGGTTAAGCAACTACTGGGGATACAACACAATCGACTTCTTCGCCCCAGACTGCAGATACTCCAGCACAGGCATAATGGGTGAACAGGTCGTCGAGTTCAAAGACATGGTGAAGGCGCTCCACCAAGCCGGAATAGAGATAATACTGGACGTCGTATACAACCACACCGGCGAAGGAAACCACCTCGGCCCAACCATCAGCTTCCGCGGCATCGACAACACATCATACTACCGCCTAGTCCCAGAGAACCCACGATACTACTACGATTTCACAGGCACCGGCAACAGCCTAAACATGTCAAACCCCTACGTGCTGCAGCTAATCATGGACAGCCTAAGATACTGGGTGCAGGAGATGCATGTAGACGGCTTCCGCTTCGACTTAGCCTCAACCCTGGCCCGAGAATTCTTCGAGGTGGATCGCCTCTCCAGCTTCTTCGACGTAATCCAGCAGGATCCAGTCATCTCCCAAGTCAAACTCATCGCCGAACCATGGGATCTCGGACAAGGAGGCTACCAGATAGGAAACTTCCCACCCCTCTGGGCTGAGTGGAACGGAAAATACAGGGACACAGTGAGAAGGTTCTGGCGAAGCGAGCAGGGCCAGCTCATCGATTTAGCTTACCGGTTAACCGGCTCCAGCGATCTCTACCGAAGCGGAGGAAGAGCACCGCACGCCAGCATCAACTTCATAACCGCGCACGACGGCTTCACGCTGCAAGACCTTGTAAGCTACAACGTGAAGCATAATGAAGCGAACAAAAACGATAATCAGGATGGAACCGGTGACAACTTCAGCTGGAACTGCGGTTTCGAGGGATTCACCTCCGACCCCCACATCATTAATCTAAGAGACAAGCAGAAGAGAAATTTCATCTTAACACTTTTCCTCTCGCAAGGCGTTCCGATGCTGCTAGGCGGCGACGAGATCGGGAGAACGAAGCAGGGCAACAACAACTCTTACTGCCAAGACAACGAGGTAAACTGGTATAACTGGAATCTAGATGATCGGAAGAAGTCTCTGCTCGCATTCACCCGAAAAGTGATATCCTTCAGAAAGGAGCACCCAACACTCCGCAGAAGAAAATTCTTCCAAGGTCGAAACCTCTTCGGTTCCCAAGACAAAGACATCACCTGGCTACAGCCTGACGGTAGCGAAATGAAAGATCAGGATTGGCAACGACCTAGAACCAACGCCATTGGAGTGCTCCTAGGCGGCAACACGATCGGCGAAGTTAATGACAGAGGTGAGCGAATAGCTGACGACACACTGCTCATCATACTAAACTCGCATTACGAAGCAATCCAATTCCTGCTACCTAACTCAGGCAGCCACTGGGAACCCGTACTTCACACATACGGACGCACGCTCACACCCCAAGAAAAAACAGCACCAGCCGGACAAAAAGTCAAGATTGAAGGACGATCAATGATGGTTTTCCGACTAATATGAGAAGCAACCATCAGCCAGCCTCATCAATAACTAAGACCAGCATCGGCTATCGATTAACTAGAAACGCTACAGGGAAACCGTCAAAAACTTCTCCAAGCCGCAGCGACCTACCTACACCTGACCTACTCAAACTCAGATGCCTCCCCGTAAAAATATCTTCCCAAGAGCTAGGTGCATCATCCGGAACAGTGAGAACGGTATCACCCCAAACAGACTCACCGTAAGGACGACCACCCATCTCGACAAGACCAGTTAGAAACCGTGGAACAGCAATCACAGCCCACTCGAAGCCTCTTCGCCTGCAAAACGCAATAACATGCTCCTTATGCTCACCATCAACAGCCAAGGGAATGTATTCACCCTCCTCGAACAGCTCTCTCCGCATCTTTCGTGCACCCAACGCTTTCCACACAGTATACATCTTCACCAACCCATCCTCGAACCTCTTCAGAAGATCGTTTAGCTCATCCCGATCTGGACGCCTCATCTTTGTGAGTTCACTCAGCATCCTGATTCGCCTCTGGTAGTCAACCGGTTGGCGATTATCAGGATCAACCATGCTTAGATTCCAGAGTTCGCTGCCTTGATAGATATCTGGTACCCCCGGTACGGAGATTTTGAGCAAGGTTTGAGAGAGCGAGTTGAACACTCCGTAGAAAGATATTTCTCTCTGGAACTTGAGAAAGTCGTCCAGAAACTTGTTAGGATTAGAAATGTCAAGAAGTCTGTCAACAAACTCAGTTACAGCCCGCTCATGCTCAAGATTAGGCTCTAGCCACGAGCTCTCTGCTTTAGCCTCCCTAAGCGCCTTCACCATGTGCGCCTTAACACGCGCCGCAAAACGCTCATCTGGCTCGAATGGAAAGGCTCCGATCAACGTCTGGTAAAGATAGTACTCCTCGTTTAACGTCGGGACAAGCATCTCCCTGATTCTGCGTTTCTTCCCGAAGTTCATCATTGACCAACTTATTATTTTCGACCTCCACTCTGCAGGTATCTCGGAAAGCACGTTCAACCTAGCCCTAGCATCCTCGCCTCTCTTCGTATCGTGCGTAGATGAAGCATTAAGTGAAACAGGCCACTCATCATATCTAGCCTTGTTAAACTCGTGAAAACTCGCTACTGAAAGACCGAAGACACTCGGGTCACTTCCCACCTCGTTAAGCGAAATGAACCGGTTGAACACGTAAAACGAGGTGTCCTCTAATCCTTTGGCTGTGATGGGTCCATTGAATTGCTGCAGCCTCATAAAGCAACGTAACGCGTCGTAATCGGCAGCACTCTCTTTCTCCTCACCTCGTAGCTCTTCAAGAAGTTTGTCGAGGCAATCCAGTTCATACACAAGCTCAGGACTATTCTGCCTTACGCGTCGAAGTGAAGATCTGATAACCTCAATATCCCGCTCATCACATCTGCTTTTCGATAGATATGTTCTGTAAACGGGAAACACAGCTACAAGCTCAGTTAAAGCCTGTTTAAGCCGATTGAAGCTGAAATTCTCGCAGTAACCTCTTTTGATGATTGCCTTTTTGAACAGCCACGCTAGATTATCTATGTCACCCTTGAAAAGTTGCTTAATGACCTTCTTCTTGCACCAGTAAAGAACGTCACTATACGGTGCTTTGTGCCCGGTAAAGTCTTCGTAGATTGAGTTAAACTTCGATTCACTTCGCTCATCTACAAATGCCCTGTTCACACAGTCAAGAATATCGTAGCCCGTTGTACCCTGAATAGGCCACGAGCTAGGTAACTGCTCGTTCGCCATCAATATCTTCTCTACAATAATGTAGTCATTAGGTGCTCTTTCTCTCAGCGTTCGAAGATACCACTCCGGATCGTGGAGGCCGTCTACGTGATCGGCTCTCAACCCCGAGTATCGGCCTTCACCTGTAAGCTGGAGAATCAGCCTATGTGTCTCCTGAAATATCTCTTCACTATCCATGTGGAGACAAATCAGGTCGCTGATGTTGAAGAAGCGACGGTAGTCAATCTTCTTCATAGCTGCTCGCCAATGAGAGAGCTTGAAGTTCTGTCGAGACAGAAGCCCATCAAGAAGCGCTCTATCATCACCATTGTACTGAACCATAACTTCATTCAACAGGTTATGGACTGCACCTGAACCACGTTGCAGCCTCTTTACCCTGTCCTTCACCGCCTGCGCCCTTTCGGGGAGTATCAGCTCCTGCAGAAGACGCTTCACATCACTTATCGCCGCCTGAAGCTGCTTAGACGCCTGCTCATCACCTTGAACCCGGTTGAGACCTGTTTCAAGAATCTCTGCGTACGACTCAATCCTAATGGGAAGCTCCGCATCGAAATACCTTAACCGGAACTCACCGTCGAAGAAGACTAGCTTCAACTCACCGGCCTCTAAGCAGTCAACGTACTCCTTGCCTAGGAATGGGGCCAACACCTTTCCTCGCAGATCTCTAGAATGATGATGCCAATCTATGTCGAAGAAGCCGAAGTACCTAGAGTTCTCCTTGAGCTCCAAAACATCTCTAAGCATACCGTTATCCACATGGTAAGCCATATGGTTAGGAACAACATCCTGCATCCAGCCGACTCCACGCCGCCTAAACGCCTCCATCATCCGGTCAAACTCAGCACCAGACCCCAGCTCAGGATTCAACAGATTCGTATCGGTAACATCGTAGCCATGCATGCTTCCGCGACGAGCCTTAAACACAGGAGAAGCATAGACATGGGAAACACCAAGCTCAGCAAGATACCCAGCCAACCTTTCAGCATCTACAAACCTGAATGAAGCGTAAAACTGCAACCGATACGTAGCGATAGGTGGCCTCATACCCATCTACTTACCTCCAAGCTTTGTTCCGCCTGCACCAAGGCGCGAAGATAACTGCGAACTTCAGATGCTTCATCATCGTCATAAGATCTCTCCATTGCCACCTCACTTGGAGAAGCCAAGCAGAAAGGTGCCGACTATCATCACCAAGGCGCCTACCAGCACCTGAGCTTTTCCCCGGTTCCGCTTCACCTCCTTGAAGTAGAAAAGCCCCCACAACACAGCTACCAGCAACGAGTCCTGCGTCAACGGAAGCCCAATCGACAATCCTAGCAGCGCAATCGCATACAAACTGCTAAAGTTAGAGACATTCCAAACGACACCCGAGCCCAAACCATTCAGCAGAGCACTCCGGCTCAACTTGGCGCCTTTAGCTAGAAAGAAACTCCAACCAGTGACAAAGATGCTCAGCGCCATTGAGAATAGGAACTGGTTAGGCTCTAACCCAGATATCTTCATAGGCACCAGATAGCTGCCGAAGAAGACGCCGGCCGGAAGAGCCAGCAGAACCCCGGTCTTACTCTTCTCTCTGTTCGAGCCTGTAAGCGATACAACATTAGTGCCGACTACCAGTAGAGATATGCCGAAGACACCTAACAGCAGACTAGAAAAGTTCTCTTTGAAGAAAAACAGTCCCCAGAGAAAGGAGGTAACTATGCTGGTGCTGGTCCAAACTGGAACCGCCATCGAAATACCGTCCTTCTTAACGGCTACAAGCGATATGGCGTTACCGGTCTTCCAGAGAAAACCGCACAGTAATCCGAGCAGGCTCAACCGGAACTCTCCAACAATCAGAACAATAACTAGGCTTGAGAGCAGTATCCCAGTTGCCATCAACGCCTGAAAATAGAAGGTATCGTAATTCTGCAGCTTCTTCATCGGAACTAAGTAGGAGCCCCATCCCACCACTGAGATGAACGCTGCCAGAAACCCAAACGCATCAACCATCTAAATAACAGAGCGCTTCAGTCGAATATATCTAATTACGATAAACCAAGTAAACACACCTGCACGCCTTGTCGCTTAGATACAACTTCTTTGCAGCTAGTGGCAGAAGCAAGATGCCTCTCAAGTGATTGCTTTAACCGTTAATAATGGTAAAATCGCACATTTACCCATCTCCGTCCTGTTTTCCTTCCTTTTTGAGACGTTACTCTAACATATCGTATAAGTGTACAGTTGCGTCTTCGACCATGCATAAATAATTTGACAACATTCTAGATAGCTTTGAATGCTGAAAAAGACACTGCTAGTCAACAACTATCTGCGAAACTCAACAAGGATCAACAGGCTGAACCAAGAGATCACCAGGATAACAGGTAGGGAACCCCAATTAGTCCGCATCACCGAAGCGCCCCAAGTAAACAGCGACGAGTTTGACGCAGTCATCCTCAGCGGAGGAGATGCCCCTCTAAACCAGCCTGAAGTCGTCGCGGACTACAAGGAGGCAACCGATTGGCTCAGCCGCATCCAGAGACCGATACTAGGCATCTGCCTAGGCCATCAGCTCCTAGGTTTAGCCTACGAGGGAAGAATAGCTAGGCTGGGAGAACGTTTCGAAGGCTTCTACGACGTTGAGGTGGTAGAGCAAGATGAACTCTTCACAGGGCTGCCGAAACGAATCCGAGTCTACAAATCCAACGTTCGAGTTGTAGCTAGATTGATGTCGGGGTTCAAGCTTCTAGCGAGAAGCAGCGAATATGAAGTTGAATCCTTCAGACACCTAGAGAAATCTGTTTTCGGAGTCCAATTTCACCCAGAGAACTACACTGACACAGACAGAGATGGCCTGAAGATCCTAGAGAACTTCTTCCACACGTTGAACTAGCCGCCTAGCGAAGGTAAGTAAAAAACAGTTAGTCTTATTTAGTGGGTTTCTACCGAATTATTCTGATCAGGTCTTGGCGCCTAGACGCGTTGTCATCAAGCGGGATGTTATAGATGGGTTGCTGAGCTACTGCCATGACTTTCATCCCCGAGAAGGAATACTGCTTCTGCGTGGAAAGACGAAAAAGGATGAGATTGAGGTGAACGCGTTAATGATACCTCCGCTGCCGGTTCACAGCGAGACCTACTCCTCCTTCCCCGCCCATATGTTGCCGCTGGACACCTCGATACTTGGAATCGCTCATTCACACCCTAACGGTGTACTCAGACCCTCGCTTGAAGATCTGAACAACTACTTTGGTCGCCTAATGATCATCGTCGGACCTCCCTATGAGAGCGAGGCGAATGTGGCGCTCTTCGATCGCGAAGGTAATAGAGCGGTATATTACGTAGTTTAACATTCTATAACTGAGATGCTCAGGCAGTCTGGTCGCTCGAAAATTATGTTAAAGCATCGATCAGCAGTCCTTCTTATAGTTCTGCTGGTAGCATCTACCCTGTTCTCACTGCAGAACACGACGACCGTTCTGTCAGAGCATCAAGGCCCGAGACCCACAGGCGTCCAAAGGGTGCTTGTGATCTCAGTTGAGTTTCCGGATGAAGCCGCAACCACTCAGGTGAAAACATTTGAGAATATTACTTCTAGAATGAACAACTACTTCCAGGAATCCTCGTACGGAAAGGTGTCAGTTAAAGCCGACGTGTACCAGAGCTGGGTGAAGCTCCCGAACCAAATTTCGCACTATGGAAAGGATGCTGAGCGGCCTGGGGACGACCACGGAGGAAACAAGCAGGGAAGCTTACAGATGGTCTACGATGCTGTAAAACAGGTAGATAGTAACGTCAACTTCTCACAGTACAGTCAGCTGATACTGGTGCATGCCGGAGAAGATCAGGCTGAAATAGACCCCGACGTTTTAAGCGACCTAGTCTGGTCTTACTCATACTGGGACATTACTGTCCCAACCAACGACGGTATAGTTGTGAACCGTGTCTCAATCGTCTCTGAGAAAAGCTCTCTCGGCGTCTGGTCTCATGAGTATCTGCATCAACTGGCAGAGCTACCTGATTTCTGGGACACCAGTACTGGAAAGGAGCATTACGTTGGCGTCTGGTCACCGATGGATATGGGCATCACTTTAGGCAACCCCAGAGGAAGCAGCCCACCTCAGCCAGAAGCATGGAGCAAAATTAGGATGGGCTGGCTGAACTCCATTACTCTACCTCACAACGACACTACCCTAACGCTCTACCCCTTAGAGACACACATAGAGGGATTCGAGCAGGCTGCAATCATACCTCTAACCGACGGAACATACTACCTGCTCGAAGTTCGAGAGCAAACAGGCTTCGACTCAGCCCTACCAAGCGAAGGGGTACTCATCTACCGCGTCAGCGGAGACGACGGCAACAACCATGATCCGCAGATACGCATAATGTCTCGGGAAAACAATGGTGATCAACTGAAACGCGTAGCAAACTACCGAGTAGGTGACTCATTCTTCGACGAAGTAAACGATCTTCGTGTACACGTGGCTGCAAAAAGCTTCCACGGATACGACGTCAAAATCACGTTCGGCGCAGAACACCAGTTGAAACTCGACGTACCCAGCCGGGTAACAGCGCTCCAGCCGTTCACAGCCTCAGTCACATTACTAAACCGCTCCGCCGACCCGAAGCTCAACGTGTTTCTAGACGATGTTCTCTACAAAGCCGTCCCAGAACTCAACAACGGCGAATACCAAGTCACGCTTCAACTCGGCTTAAACCAAATCGGAGACCACGTAATACGAATAATCCTAGTCGACCCGGTGCAGGGAACCCGCTTCGAAGTAGCGAGACGCGTCTTCGTCGAAACACCATACACACTAATAGCAACAGTAAGCCTCGTCATAATAGCAGTCCTCCTAGCAGCCACAGCCCTAGCAGTATACAGAATCAGGCGCAGACGAGCAGAAGAAGCAAGAGCCGTATCAATATTACCGGGAAAAACCGGTAGCCGCTGCTGAGTTATCGCTTATTCGTTGCTTACTTGCCGTTACTGCTGTTGTCGTTGCTACCGCCACCGCTGCTGTTGCTTTTGCGGCTCCAGTATGCGATAGCGTCGTGTAGATGTATCGATTCTAGCGATCTAGCTTCGATAGAGGTGGCGTTTGGAAATCTTTTCAGGCATTCACGCACGACATCTTCAGCAAAACGTGGATGCTCCTGAGCTTCAAGTATCTTTTCACCTTCATCCTCCCGCTTCAAATGCTCAGCTGGAATAGTTGAGAAGCATTCACCCATCTTCTCAGCCACCTCGCTAAAGTCCTGAATATCATCACTATCCATCCTCAGCTTCAACACGGTTCGCTGCATATGACCTATGCCGACGAGCTGCTTACTGCAGGGACAGGCGGTAATTCCAGTCCGCTGGAAAGTATACCGGATCTTTCCGCGTTCGCTCATCTTGATTGTTATCGGCATGAACTGATCTTTATACGGATACTGGACATCGCAGATTACTCGGCAGCCCGGCTGAGTCTTATTCACCTCTTTACAGATCTCTCTCATAGAGTGCTCAATCTGCTCGCCTTCGCTGTGCTTCTGAGCAGCCGCAACCAGCCTGCTCATATGAACTCCACGGTTATTCTGCGTCGGAACCAAAATCGTGTATTCGATTGGGAGCATCCAGTCCTTTCCTTTATGGATATGAGTCAACCCGCCGACGCCGCCGAAGACATTAACCTGAGAGTACTCTTCGTGAACATCCTTGACTAGGTGCTTCTTCTGCTTAAGCTCCACCGGGCTCCCTCCCCTCTCCTCGCTTACCTATCCTACAGTACGTTATGCTACCGCTATATAGCCTTCTAAGTAAACCCATAAATGTGGGGTTGTACCGCCCTTCTAATCTGGGAAGAGATGCCGAACGCCTTTATTGACGGCGGAAATTCTCCACTTCCCGGATCCTCGTCTCGAGCATCCGGTGAGAACCGCCCGATGATCATCTTCGATATTGAAGGAGTTCTCATTAATGGAGAGTTCTTCCCCGAGCTCGCTAAGCTTCTAGGCGTAGAGGAAGAGGTAATTGAAATCACGTTGAAAGGCATCCGCGGCGAGATCGACTGGAAGCAGGGTTTGATGCAGAGAATCGAAAAGGTGAAGGGCACACCCTACGAAACCTGCCTCAAAGTCTGCGACAGCCTACCCTACACACCGGGAGCTAAAGAGATATGCAGACACCTTAAGCAGCAGGGATGGACGATCGTCGCAGTCTCAGGCGGCCCAACACTCTTATCCAACAGAGTCGCCAAAGAACTAAATGTCGACCACGTATACGCTAATGACCTGATCTTCAAGGAGGACAGGCTGGAAACAATGGACGTCTACGTAGACGCCGACAAATCCGCACCAGTCAAAAGCCTCGTCCAAGAAATGGGGTTGAAAAAGGAGCACATCGTCACAGTAATAGACGGCGCCAACGATCTGAAACTCCTAGGAATAGCAGGAATCAGCATCGCATTCAACGCCTCCCAAATCATCGAAGAACGCGCCACCCACAAAATCAAAGTAAAAGACCTAAGGCACGTCCTACCGCTAATTGAAAGTCGCCCCAAACCCACCATCAGAGTTCGAGAAGACTAACTAACTAACCACGATAACTAGACTAGACTTGATTTTCTAGGTTAGACGCCTAAGGTGTCAGCCACATCTTTCAGCCCGAGTTTCTCCAATCGCTCCCGTGTCGGTATTCCAGTTTTAGGATCCCAGCCCATATAGTTGTAGAAGTCGTCCTTAGCTTTCTCCCAAGCTGGTCGATCGATTGGTTTGCCCATTCTGTCAGGGTGGTTGAAGTAGTATTCGTTGAAGGTGTCATCTTCACGTCGACGACCTCTTCTAACCATGCTCGCCCGCTCAATATTCACGATTCTGAAGGTATCCTGCATAAGATCGTCAATCGTCTTCTCGATTCCGGTGGCTGCTGAGAACATCTGAGCCTCTAGCGTAATATCACCTTGTTTAGCAGTTGATTCACCCGGCACCTCCTGCGCGAAGAACGGCTGTCTCGCTAAGATAGGGAAGAACCAGTCGCAGAAGCCGATTGAATCGTTCATGCAACCGCGAGTATAAGCTATTGCTGCTGCCTGCGCCTTACCATTGTAGTTGAAGGGGTTAGCAGCGTCCTTTGTGCCATAGATCATCTGCGCCTCTTCAGGAGCACCGTACGGCTCTCTGCTGAAGCTACAGTTGGAATACGGGTCTCTTGAACCCATAGCCCACATCAACTGACCCACCGGGTTCGGGTAACCCGTAGGATCTGCGGGGCCTTTAGCGCTTCCTATGTAGAACCAGTGCTGCCGCATGCCGTGAGCAACATACCTCTCCTCATACAGCTCCCACACACGGTTCCCATACTTCTCCTTCAGCTTTTCAGCAGTGCGGTGCAACCCGTCAGCTAAGAGATCTCCGAACCCTTCACGTCTAGCTATCATTCCGAAGAGCTTCTCGGCGAACTCCTTGCTCCCGAAATCTTTGAAGGGAATACCTGTGTTCTCCTCGTTAAGAATACCCTCCTTGTAACAGGCCCACAGCCACGAGAGGATCCCGGTTAACTCATACGCGTTAATTGTATAGTAGTCAGCCAGCTTAACTCCGTGCCAAGTGGTCTCATCCTGCGGCCTATTCGCAAAGTCAGGGTGCAGCGGAGCCACAGGTCCGATTCCCTCCCAGTTGTAGTACATCTGGATCTGAACACACTGAGCTTGACCGGGCGGCGAGCCGGGAACATCGAAGAAGCCGCGACAAGCCACTTGGCAGCCGAAGCAGGCGTCTGTACGCTTCATATATCCGGTTATAATCTTCGGGTTCCCACCGTACAGACCGCCGGGGCCTCCGTATGGAGGTACGACCGCGAGTGCCTTCGCTCTAAGCATCTTCCGGATTTTAAACGCGGTTTCAACCATTCGAATGTTGTCCTTGACCTTAACGCCTCCTGTTCCTCTCACAGTTATGGCCTTGAGGTTCTTTGAACCCATTACTCCACCGAAGCCGCCTTGACCAGCAGCATCACCGGAGTCGTGGAGAATACAGGCGATTCGGCTTTGATTCTCCCCCGCACGCCCAATAATTACTGATCGGATGTGAATTGGCAGGTATCGTCCACCCGAAGGTTTCTCCTGCATATCAGGAACGGGTCCCTCCTTCGCAATATCCTGTTGGAGCCGCTTCTGAGCCTCAAATGAATCCATCCCCCAAAGATGGCTCGCATTCCGAATCTCAACCAGATGATCTCTGATCAGGATGAAGACGGGCTGCTTGGCTCTGCCGTGCACAATTACTCCATCGTACCCGGCGAACTTCAGCTCTGCTCCCCAGTGTCCACCGATTGCTGACGAAGTAGGCCACTCCCGCGGGTGCTGAGGCGAGATGGAGCCGATGTTCCATCGTCCGTTGAGAGGAGAGTTGGTGCCGGTTAAAGTGCTGGGGGCGAAGATGATGCGGTTCTCAGGATCAAAAGCCTTGACTTCAGGAGGAACCTCGTCCCAGAGAACCTTCGCTTCAAGTCCTCGTCCGCCGAGGAAATTTGGAAAATAACGGTCAGAAGGCTTCTTCGTAATCTTCTCTGTAGTTAAATCGACGTCGAGAACCTGACCTACCCAGCTATGCCACTCTGCCAAAGGACTTCACCTGCACTAATCATCTAACATTTACTGTCTTAAAAGGAATTTCGTTCCCTAACTTTCTTCACTTTTCATTGCGAAGTCCTCGTAAGAAATGTCGAGGCGTCCACTTTGAGGCTCTCCACCTTATCTGTGAAGAAGAGGAGGTAATCAAGTTCTTAAGTAGGTAGTAGTGGAGGTGTTGAAGATTTGCTTTACCTCCTCTACGCCTTTTTGGCGACAGCAGCTGTTGTAGTCAGCGGCGTAGTCGCGCTGCATCCTCGCCTCGCAGCGTTGAATCATCGATACGTTATAGCAGTAGCATCAGGAATCGTTATTTCTGCAGCCTTCCTTGAACTTCTACCGGAAAGCAACATCGAAAGCAACGCGATATACGTCGCTCTAGGCTTCTTCACATTCTACGTGATTGAGAAGGCAATGATGCTGCACGCCTGCGACGAAGAGGAGTGCGAATCACACACAATGAGTCTAGCCGCAGTAGTCGGCATGGCATCCGACAACATAGTGGATGGTGTGGGGATTGCCATAGCATACCTAACCAACCCAGCTCTCGGTCTCGCAGTAACTATAGCAGTCGTAGTACACGAGGTCCCTCAAGGAATGGCTTCAACCTCTCTCATGCGGCACGCAGGATACAGCGTAAAGAAAACATTCACAGTAATAGCAATAGCCGGCCTCACCTATCCCGTCGGAGCATATATCTCCCAATTCATACCGCAAAACATCTACATCGCAATCATCGCATTCATCGCAGGTGACTTCATCTACATAGGAGCAGGAGACCTCCTCCACGAAGCACACCGCCGCTTAAGCTACAAAGTAGTCATAGCTACACTACTAGGCGCAGCATTCTTCATAGTAGTAGAATCACTCATCTAAACAAACCTGAAACCCGAACGACAGAGATGATAGCAGTGAGTTTTTTAACTGTCTTTTCTGTGAAAGATGATGCTGTGCGGTCGTCGTCCAGCCTGGTCCAGGACACGAGCTTCCCAAGCTTGTAACTCGGGTTCAAATCCCGGCGACCGCATCCAATACTTGTCCAGAACTTGCAGCTAGGATAAATTAACAGTAAGCAAGATCAAATCCGCGCAAATCCCAGATAAGCAGCTACTATTGCCAAGGAAAGATAATGCAAGAGTCCGGTTTCCAACATCTAAATATCTAACCAAATATAAGTTGGTAGAGCTAGACGCCCTCCGCTTCTCGAAAGCTCTTTATCGGTCTAAAGGGTTTGATTAGGCAAGTGGCGATTAGCTCCGATGTGTAGAATGCTTGCTATAGTTAGTAAAAGCCCGTTTTCATTGCGTTTTCTGCAGGATTTTCGGTTGCTGGCTGACGAGGGTAAAGTCGTCAAGAGCGCTAAGAGCCTTGGTCACAAGGATGGGTGGGGTGTCGTGCACTTCGATGAGCAGCCTGTGTACCTGGGTCACAAAGCGCTCTACGATGACGGTTCTGAAGCAAATGCAGCAGTATCTACGGATTACGACAAAGTGTGTGACAGCGTGAGAGAGGAGCAGTTGAAAGGCATCCTTTTGGCGCATCTGAGGAAGGCTTCATCAGGCAGTAAGGTGCTGGAGAACACCGCCCCATTCATCGACAGGGGATGGATATTCTCGCACAACGGGACAATCTACGGCCTCGGCTCTGAAGAGGTGAGTGACAGCCGACGCCTTTTCCAAATGCTCCTAGAAGAGATTGAGAAACACGGCGACGCAGTTGAAGGCATCAGAAGCACAGTGAAGCATATCAGAGACAATTACAA
>JACPRH010000055.1 GCA_016190055.1 Nitrososphaerota archaeon
CAGGCTCCCATACAGTATCGTTCGGTGCAGTGTCAGGGTACATTACGCCTTCTAGTACAACTGTCTCAGTCACTTCTGGATTAACAACCTCAGTTACAGGAACATACACTGCTGCTCCGCTTAACGGAACACTCTCCGTCAGTACCACGCCCGTTACCGGAGAGGTGTTCGTTGACAGTGTATCGTGGGGTATGGCTCCTGTAAGTAGATCTGTAGCTGCAGGCTCTCATACAGTGTCATTCGGTTTGGTGTTAGGGTACACTTCGCCTGCTAATGTCATTGTCTCAGTTACTGCAGGAGCGACGACATCGGTTACAGGAACCTATACTCAGACCTCTCCGCTTGGTTCAGCGCTTCATGTTAGTGGGAGCAAGATTGTCAATGGGGATGGTGTTGAAGTTAAGTTGGTGGGGTTCAACTATGGACAGTTCCCGGATGCTTACTGGCTGAGTCCGCGAAACTATAAGCAGGAAGCAATCAACATCAAGAATGATGGTTTCAACGCTGTGAGGCTGGTGTTGCAGTGGGGTGCCCTTGAGACGAGCTCTGGCGCCTCAGCTTTCACCTATAATGAGGCGAATTTCACTGATTTTCTTAAGATGGTGAACAGCCTAACTGACCAAGGTCTCTACGTGATTATCAAGCTTCACATGGATGGCGAGCCTAGATACCAGTACAGCAACCTGAAGAGTTTCCTTGGCGACCAGTACTGCAATGAGGATCCAGATGTAGGTAACTCGTATAATTCTAAGCTAGGTGACAGCTTCTACTACGAGTCCAGCGCAGCTAATCCCACAGGATCGTTCGCTCACTTCACCAAGATGTGGGAGAAAATCTCGGTGGCCACAAGAAACAACAGTCGAGTAGTAGGCTATGATCTTCTGAACGAGCCTTGGACCTGCGTTACAAAGACTGCGAGTCAGGCTGTGCCTATCCGAGCGGGATGGGTGGCCCGGGTCGGTGAGCTGATTGCGGATCTTCGCAGCAAGGGCGATAACAAGATTGTGTTCTACGAGCCGTCGCCGATGTGGTGGCGTTACGGTGATGCGTACCAGGGATTAACCTTCACCAAGCAGAGCGACAACAACGTGGTCTACTCATGGCACTGGTATGAGGGAACCGAGAGTGAGGGCAGCAAGCATGCTTGCGCCGAATTATCTTCGATCGAGAGACTAACTGACCTCTGGGGAAATGTCAATTTAAACGTGAATGCCAACTGCAAACAAGAGGGGGTTTGGCTTAAGCAGGCGCAGGACGCTAACCCTAACGTACCGTTCGACATCGGAGAGTTCGGCAACATCTACACAAACAGCGAAGGCGATGTGGATCAAACCTGGATTAGGAACTCGATACAGCTCTTCAAGAATATGCATGTCACCGGATACTTCTACTGGGCATCGCACACAACAGGAACCTGGATCTCAGACATACAAGCCTCATTACCTTGGACAGGCACAAGTAGTCTCTTCACCTTGAACAGCTTAGCTGCTGTAAGCGCGCACAAAACCGGCTCCACAACGAACAGCCCAATCATGAAAGACACTCCTCAACCGTGGGATGGAGGAGAAAGCGTACATCACGGCGATGTAACCGTTAACCTGTCCACACGAGAATATGCGAAGAAAGACTAACTAGACTCAGCATCGATACGATACAATACGTCGTAAGAACCACACATGGAACGGGTAGTAAGCAAGTAAGTAAACCCGTTCCCACACCTACTTTTTCTAGCCGCATTTTGGTTGAACTTGACTTGTTTAGCGGATCGGGGTGTTTTTAGCCAGTATTCAGCTAAGAGGAAGGTGAACTACTGTTTAGGTGGTTGCCGGCAAACTTTATTTAGAGACCTCTTCGTCGATTGGGACGGTGCCCTGGTAGTATAGTTCGGCCCAGTATGCGGGACTGTCACTCCTGCGACCCGGGTTCGAAAGACTGTCGGGTTAGCCGGCTGTCAGAATTTCCCGGCCAGGGCGCCTGTAATTTTCTAGCTAGGTGAGAGCAGGGTAGGGGGTGTGGTGTTTGGGTGTGTCTTTCTTTGTTGTTCGGTGGTTCTTCCTTTTTTTCTTAGGGTCTGAAGTTGCTCCAGATTGTTTTGACGAGGTCTCTGAAGTAGTGGTCGAAGGTGTAGAGGATTGTGAAGTAGATGATGATGCCTGTTGTTGCTAGCTTCAAGGCTTGGTAGGCGAATATGTAGATGTTTGGTGTGTAGGGGATGTCGAATTTGAGGAGCTGGAGGACTACGACCATGACTGCTGACGCGGTTAGGTATAGTGCGATGGGGCGCCAAGGCACTTTGAAGTTGACTGCTTTTTTAGCTAATATCGCTTTTAGTGTGAAGAGTGGGAGTAGAGCAATGAGCTGGGTTAGCGCCCAGTAATACGCGTTGTCTACCGGGGAGAGATTCATAGATAGAGTGATACGCATTACGATGGTTAGTGCGACTAGATAGATGATGCCGCATATGAGGTTGATGGTTGGAAGCAGGAAGAGCTTGCTTTTGACAAAGTCTTTGAGGTTTGAGTCATCGTTTAGCTCGACCTTTTCGGTGCCTAAGATGCAGAAGTCGAGTATCATGTTTAGGACGGCTATGAAGGCGTATAGGATGATGATGCGGGCTACTGAGATAGCGTCGGCGTAGATTGGGTTTAGCAGGTATAGTGCTGGACGAGCGATGATGAACATTCCTGCGGCTACGGGGATTGCGAAGAGGGTGGTTAGGTTTATGATGCTGGTTACATCCTTATGGTCGCCGCCCTGCAGTAGCCTCGGGTACAGGGCTGAGGCTAAGGCTGCTGAGGAGGTAACGATGGAGAACATCACGTATGCTGCACCGTAGTTCGCCAGTATCAGACTTGAGCCTGTGAGACCAATAATTATCGAGGCGTCCAAGGTGGGTATGAAGATTGATGAGAAGCCGCTGTATAGAGGAATCCAAGCTACTCTCAGCCAACGCCAAGCCAGCTGCTTGTCAAAGCCTCCCAGTAGGTGGCCTTTCAGGAACCAGAGGAGTACAAGGATGCTGATGAACTGTGAAGCGGCGACGGCGATGATTGCGCTTGTCAGGGTTCGGCCCAGTATAGCCATGATGAGGAAGGCCAAAACCACCTTTACCGCCTCATAGGCTAGTGTGCCGTAGCTGGTGATTTCAGGCCTAGTTCCGTTGGCTATAGCACTAAGGTTCTCTATAATGTATGCAAATGGTATTTGGATGGCGGCCAATAAAAAGAAGATGAGGGGTGCGTTAGATGCGCTTGCTGCTAAAGGAGAGATTGCAAGATATATCAGAGTGGCCGCTGCGGATACTAGAAGAGCCATCAGGATACTTGTTTTCGCGGCTTTGAAGTCTCTAGCTACGTACCGCGTAGCCCAGAAACTGATAGCAACTGTTGGAAATACGGCGTAGCCGATTAGCCTCGCGATCCAAACCCAGGTTCCGAAATCTGCTTCAGGGAGACGACGAGTTACGATTATTATGAAGAGAAAACCTGTGAAGATGCTCACTATACGGACAATGAATCCGAGCAGCCCAGCATATCTCATTCGAATAGGAGGCATCTTCCGCTAACACCTAGTTAACTAACTAACCGACTAACTGCGACGACATCAGAGCAACTGTTTACCAATTATATAGAAGATGCTAAACGTATTGAGGGAATCTTAAGACGCTAACCGTCCGGAAAGGGTGTGTAAGACTAACCGAGTAAGGAAGGTTCTGTTCATTCATTTGCTTACTTACTGATGGTGTGTTTGGGTGTTGATTATTAGGTTGAATGAGTCGAATACGATGTCAGCTTTGCTGGGTTGAAGCGGTTTCAAGCCGAATTTTTCTATCTCTTTCGGGGTTAGTAGTTCATCGTATGCGTAGGTGTCTAGGCCTTTCTTTGCTAGGAGTTGGGCTAGGGCAAAGTTTCGGCTGTGGTAGGTTTCTTTGACCCCTTTTCTGTAGGTTAAGCCTTTGATACAGATTTTTACTTTTGAGAGAGGTTTGTTTAGATTCAAGCATTCTCGGATGATTTTGCCTGCCCAGAAGTTGATCATTTCGTCGTTGGTTACGCGGGCGGTTCTGAGCAGTTGGGCATAGCTGAATTTTTCTCGTCTCTCCATTTCTTTGACTAGGAACCAGGGGTAGACGGGGATGCAGTGACCGCCTACACCGGTTGAGGGTAGGTGGATGTCGCAGTACTTATGGTTGGCGGCTTCACGGGCTTCGTAGAAGTCGATGGTGAGGCTGTCAGCGATCTGGAAGAGCTCGTTTGCTAATGCTACGTTTACATCTCGGTAGCAGCCTTCGATGACCTTGATGAACTCCGCTGCTCGGGCTGAGGAGACCTGTTTTAGGTTTGGGATGAACTGCCGGTAAATTCGGAAGGCCTGTCTGCCGCTCTTCTCGTCGACTCCGCCGATAACCTTCGGGAACTCTCGTAGCCTAGATATGCTGAAGCCAGTCATGATTCGTTCAGGTGAGAAGGCTAGGTGGAAGTCGCCTAGCTTCAGATGGCTTCCCTCCTCCAGCCAGTTTCGAACCAGTGTTTCGGTGGTTGTCGGGGGAACTGTTGTTTCCAGCACCACTGTATCGTTTTGCTTCAGGACTTTGGCTACGCCTTTGAAGGCCGCTGATATTGCTGAGAAGTCTGGTGTGTTGTCTTTGTCTAGGAACAGGGGGACGATTACGATGAATAGGGTGCAGTGTGACGCATCGTGATAGTTTGTTGAGGTGGTGAGGTTTTTGCCGCCGTGCTTCTGGATTAGCTCGTCGAGACCGGGTTCCTCGCCGAGCGGGTTTTCGCCTTTATTGATGCGGCGGCATCTTTCTGCGTCAATGTCTATTCCGGTTACTTTGAAGCCTGAGTCGGCTATGACTGATGCTAATGGTAGTCCGGCTTTGCCTAGACCGATTACAGCTATTCTTTCCTTCTTTGTCTGAGTCGTTGTTTTCTTGGTGGTTTGGGGGGTCAAGGGGTTTAGTATGGGCTGGAGTTGAAGAATATATTAATACTCCGCAGTTCTGTTTGGTTCAATATGGTTCTGTGCAGTGGGCGTTCTAGCTGAGTGTATGGGTTGATGAGAAAAATTTCTTGAATTGAGCAGGGTTAGATGCCGGTTAGTGGGTTGTTCAGTGTTTTTTGTAGTAGGGTTGTGGTTAGAGAAGGTTCTCTAACCATTGGTGTTAGGAGCCCAGGTCGATTGTTGTAGTTTGAGGTGGTGACTCTGGTTGGATTTAGATCGGGTGCTTTCGAACTGCGCGGCTCAGGTGTTCGGCGAGATACTTGGAGAGAGCTGCGCTAAAGCAATCTACTACCACATAGGTATGGATCTTTCAGCTGAGAATGCAGGCCAGTTTTCAGAGGAGTTGGAGCGCATATTCGGCATCGGCGCCGATGTCCTCGAAACAGGCATCATCGAAGAACTCAACCTACAGTTCGGACAAAGGATCCCCGTCAAGAAAGGAATTCGGCTCGCCGACTACATCTACCAGATCCAAGAATTCGTTGGAAGCGATAACTAAAAACACGTTTCTTTCTTTTGGGGTAGTGTCCCCGTTTAGTTAGTTGTCAAGTTTTTTTGTGTTTGTGGTAGATGAAGTAGTTCGGCGTCTTGTATTGTTATGGGTGACAAGGATGATTGGTCAGGGTATGCCTGTCTGAACGGGGAGTGTAAAGATTATGGTGTCGGGGGGAAGGGTAACATCAGGTTGGAGCGAAGGTATGGGAAGAACAGTGTTGCACTGCTCAGGTGCAGGAC
>JACPRH010000058.1 GCA_016190055.1 Nitrososphaerota archaeon
CTTCCGCTCTTTCAACTAGCAGAGTGAGACGTATTTATCCATTGTACCTCAGTTACGGTAAACATGAATCTTTGTATGTTAGTAAAATCACATTGATAACATTATACGTAGATAGCTTGATCTGTGGTTAGAGAATTTATATCAAAGGTTAGCTTTATATAATTTGTGATTTAAAATGGCTGAGGAAGAGGTACGCGAGATCAGGGAAAAGGTTGAGGAGCTAAGAGCAACAATAGAGCGTCAAATTAGAAGAGTGAGAGACATAGGACCTTCATCAACTAGAACTAATCTACAGGAGGAGACTGTAGAGCCACGGAGGGGATTGAGAGAGAAGGTGAGCGAGGCCGCGGCTGAGGTGGAGGAAAAGGGTAGAGAAGCAACCGAGAGAGTAATGGGGACTGAAACCGAGGTGCCGATGGATGAAGAGACCAGAGAAGACAAGAAGAGACATATCGACACAATGGCGAAAGAAATCGACTCGGTCCTAGATGAAGCCAGAGACAGAATTGATGAGCTTCGCAAAATGGTAAAAGACCGCGTCAAAATGCATGAAAAGGCCCTCAAAGCATAGGGCCAATTTATTCATGATATGACATACTCCATCAGCACTGTGGTTAAGTTTAGCACAGTATTACAGTAAACAAAAGCGAGCTATAGATAGGTCACTTTAGGCTCTTACAAGCTTCTATTTTTACAGTATCTCTCCTCTAGAAATTCTATTATTTACCAGCTCTATTTATACTTCTTAATTAAAGATTTGATCAGTTTGCAAAGTATTATTTTGCAATCAGAGCGCTTATATTGTCTGTTTCACTCTCTATAACTTGGTGTGAGAAATGTCGGTAGAAGAGAGACATGATGTTGAGGCAGCCGCGGAAAGAACTAGAAGGAGGGCGAGGGATTTAGCCGAGTCAACAAGGGAGACTGCAGAAGATATGACCGAAGTAGCTAAAGACCGAGTTAAAGATCTTATTGACACCACAAACGCTCAGATCGAAAGGCTACAGTCCATGACTAGAGAGTCCCCAGGAACAGCTTTGGCAGTAACTTTCATAGCTGGTCTAGCCGTCGGGGGAATAGTCGCACTGCTGGCCCTCACCAGAGGGAAAGAGTAAACAAGCTCAAAAAGCCCGATGGTAATTGTCGCAGAAGAAGCAGTCCGTAATAGACCGCCTGTCTGAACTAGCAATAGCGTTAGTTGTAGAAGAAGCGGTGAGGAGGTCCAGAGAACAGATCTACCGCTTCTTCCGCAAGATCATCTTGGCAGTCGGCATATCGATAGTAGGTCTAGTGTGTCTCCTAATCGGCTTCGTTTATACTACATTAGGAGTTGTTAAGCTTGTTGAGGTAGTAATTCCCGGATGGGCTGCGTTCATCGTTATTGGAATAGTGCTTTTGGGTGCAGGATACGCGATCATTCGGCTGGCCTTTAGGTAGAAAGACAGGTAAAGCAAGCCTCATCTAGTTTTAATGCGTTGCCGCTGCGCTGTAGTTCACGGTTTACTGGGTAGTATAGTCTATATCGTCTGGGTTGCTTAACTGCGGTTAGACGGAGTCAGGTTTCTGCGAAAACCCTTTTATCGACCATGTTAATTCGACCGAACGGCGCGGGGTCGTCGTCTAGAGCATACTTCTGGGACTGCAGGAATGTGCGGACAGTATGGTCTAGGATACATGGCTTGGGAGGCTCCTCAGCCTCAAGAACCCATGTGATCGAGGGTTCAAATCCCTCCGACCCCATTCCAATATTTGTATTCTGTTAGGTCAGATGATTCATTTATTTGCAACATAATGCAGGTATTATCATTTATTTATGTGTACTGAAAAGGTCAGAGAACTCGACCTATGCCTGGGCAGTAAGTGCTACGGCAATCGCGGCGTGAAAGGCAATGGCGCCTTAACTTGACTTCTATCTGAAATTACTGTATATTGAGGGATATGTTTTGATTAGTAGTAGATCAAGCTGCAGAACATTTACGTATGGGCTACCGAATATCCAGAATGTTCCCTCTACGTTTTGGTTTACAATCGTCTCCAGATCAGCAGATGATATACCAGTAGCACTCTGAATTCTTGAGATTTGGGAGTACGCGTCTGAGAGGGTAATATGCGGATCCACACCTGATGCTGAGTCGTTTCTTGGATGGAAGAAGAAAGGCGAAGTAAAGTTCTGCGCGATAAGGGTAGAGCCAACATAACGACCGTTAAACTGGACTAATTCACCGTTTGCTTGATACGGCATTAAAACCTGCGCTAACCCTGTAACTAGAAGTGGAAAAAGTAATCCGCATATCAGTAGCGATGCTCCTGCTAACCCTATCACTGGCCTGTAATTGTCGCTGTGTCTTTCCTTCTTCTTTTCTGTCTTCAACTTAGCCAACTTATGTTTCCTCCATCATCATCCTACACATGAAGTAGGGACAGCAGGATGTCGATCAGCTTGATTCCGACGAACGGTAATATGACTCCTCCAACTCCGTATATCGTCATGTTCTTGAGGAAGAGCGTCATAGTGTCTGATGGTTTGAAAGATATTCCCCTCATTGCCAGCGGAATAAGCAGGGGAATAATGATGGCGTTGAATATCAGCGCTGAGAGAACCGCGCTGTGCAAACCGAGTCCAAGCACATTAAGTGTCTGAAGCTGTGGCACAGACATAGCGAACAGAACCGGGACAATTGCAAAGTACTTTGCTACATCATTCGCTATGCTGAACGCCGTCACGGCTCCGCGCGTCATCAGAAGCTGCTTCCCAAGCATAACTACATCAATTATCTTCGCAGGGTTCGATTCAAGATCAACCATGTTGGCGGCCTCCTTAGCTGCCTCAGTGCCGGAGTTCATAGCGAGCCCAACATCTGCAATCGACAATGCTGGCGCATCATTGGTTCCATCACCAATCATAGCTACAATTCTAGTCTGAGACTGCTCCTTCTTAACAATACTGTACTTGTTTTCAGGCTTCGCCTGCGGCACAAACTCATCTATTCCCACCTCGTTCGCTATGGTTCTAGCTGTGAGCGGCTGATCCCCAGTTATCATTACCGGTCGTATCCCCATAGTCTTGACAGACTGGATCTTTTCCTTGATGCCGGGCTTTAGAACATCCTTCAGCCGAATTATCCCAACCATCTCACCGTTCCTCGAAATCGCTATCGGTGTTTCTCCTGCTTTAGAGATATTATCCACGATATCGTCAAAATTCGCGGGGCAAGAACGCACTATTCTCTTGATTGAGTCAGGTGCTCCCTTGATAAGCTCAATCTCCTCGGCCTTTGATTCATACCTATTCATCTCTTCAATCGCGGCTAGGTATTTCCGTCTGACCCGTCCTCTTTGGAAGATTGCTCTGCCAGCCTTTTGAAGTGTGATTTCGGCGCTGCGAGTCAGCTTCACACCGCTGCTACGAGTGCTTGCAGAGAATTCGTATACTTCCGCCGGTCCAAGCGCGTTCAGGTTCTTTGGGATGAATCCCTTCTCGTAGGCGAATCTGAGTATACTCCTTCCTTCAGGTGTATCATCGTACCATGAGGAGAGGAATGCTGCCTCCCCCACCGCTCTTTCAGTGTATCCTTCGCACGGTATGAATTGTATCGCCTGTCTATTCCCGAAGGTGATCGTCCCCGTCTTGTCGAGGAGAATCACGTTAGCATCTCCAGCTGTCTCTATCGCTCTGCCGGATTTTGCAACTATTTTTCTTTGGTAAAGCCTAGATATACCGGAAAGCCCTATGGCTGGCAGAAGTGCTCCTATGGTTGTCGGAAGGAGACACACATAGAGTGCTATGAGCACTGAAAGATCTCCGCCCAGATTGAGTGTTATCGAGAGGCCGAAAAGCGCGAGAATAATGATGGTGAAGATGGCTGTGAGACCAAACAGAACCATGGTTACTGCCTGCTCGTTTGGTGTTTTCGGTCGCTTGGATGACTCTACCATCTTTATCATCTTGTTGATGTAACTCTCCTCCGGGTTCACGGTGACTTTTGCAGTTAACGTATTGCTGATGACTCTTGAACCGCCTATCAGAGTGTCTCCCGGCGCCTTCCGGACAGGCGTAGATTCCCCGGTGAGAAGCGACTCATCAACCATTGCAATCCCTTCAAGCACCTCAGCATCAGTCGGGACGACATCGTTTTTCTCTAGACTGATTAGATCGTCTTTGCGCAGACTAGTTGATGAGACCGGCACAACTTTTCTCGACCATTCTTCAGTTACTATCTTCTTGCACTGAACTTCGCGCTCAAGCTTACGGAGACTGCTGGCAGTGTTCTTCGCCTGCTGCTCTGCAAGAGCATCCGAGAGTGTGCTAAACCATACGGTAATCAGCAGTATCATTGATACTTCAATGTAGAATGTTTTTTCGCTTAGACTAGCGACGGGGTAGAAGCCCGGTGGATAGATCGCCATCGCAGCCACGATGAAAAACGTAATCTCAACTACCAGCATAACCGGGTTTGCAACAAGTGATCGTGGGTTCAGCCTAACAATTGAGTCGAGAAGTATCTTTCCAGAGATGAAGGAGCCGCGTCGGTTAGACGCAGTTTCCTTGACTGGCGCGTCTTCTATTGGTCTCTCACTAGGCAAAAATGTTCACGTGTCCTTGGAAGTATGCAAGAATCGGGCCAAGTGCTAGGAACGGGAAGAATGTCAACACAACTAAGAGCAGTATGCTCGCAACTAATACAAATGAGAAGGATGCGCTGTCTGTTCTTAGCCCTACTTCCATGCTTCTCTTTCTTCCAATCATTGAGCCGGCTAGAGCGAGAAGTAGTGCAATTGGTATGAATCGGCCCAAGAGAATTACTAAGGCCGTGGAGATGTTGAAGAACATGGTGTTAGCTGAGGCGCCGAGGAAGTCCGAGCCGTTGTTCGCAGCTGCTGTTGTAAATTCATACAGGATCTGGGTGAAGCCAAGTGAGCCGCTGCCTATTCCTATCGCTTTAGCTGCTCCGGTTGCATATGCCAGCACGGTTGGGACAAGAATGATTATTGGGTGGACTAGGAACGTGATCATTACAAGCTTCACATCTCTAGCCGTGATTTTTATCCCAAGATATTCAGGAGTCCTCCCTGACATGAGCCCTACGATGAAAACCGTGATCACAACATACATGACCATGTACATCAAGCCAACTCCCTTACCTCCTGGAGTGGCCTGAATCAACATTCCTAGAAACGCGGAAAGGATGACCAGCGGATGCATAGCAAAAAGAGAAGCGTTAACTGAACCGGTTGTGACCGCTGTAGTTACAACAGTCCAGAACGCGGAGAAGAAACCTCCAATCCTAACTTCGATACCTTGGCCAATAGTGGTTGTTGGAATGAACGCTATGAAGAGGTTAACAGTGAAAAGTGCGTATGCGCCGAAAAGTATAGGTCTGCTCTCCTTTCTCTTTCCAAGCATCTCCCCATACACGAAGGTCAGCGCGGTGGGTATCAGTAGCATCAGGAGTATCTCAAGAATATCTGAGGCTGGACTCGGGTTCTGAAACGGGTACGCCGAGTTAGCTCCGTAATATCCTCCGCCGTTAGTACCTATCTGCATTATCGATACAAGCGAGGCGACAGGCCCAACAAAAATGGTCTGCGTCGCTCCTTCAACCGTCTTCACCAATGTGTAGCCGCTGAGGGTCTGCGGCACACCAAGCCCGACAAATGCTAATGAAGCAACCAAACACAGAGGTAGGAAGAGTCTCGTCAGGCTCCTAACAAAATCAACGTAGAAGTTACCCAGTGCCTTAGATCTGGCTGTGAACCCTCTTACTAACGCTATTGCGACGCAAAGCCCAGTCGCAGCGGAGGTAAATTGTAGGAACTGAATAGCGGCCATTTGACTGAAGTAGGAAAGTGTGGTCTCCCCGTTGTAATGCTGCAGATTCGTGTTAGTTGCGAACGAAATGGCGGTGTGGAACGCCAAGTCCCAGGTTAAGCCTGGAAACCCTTGGGGATTAAGTGGAAGCTTATCTTGAAACAAGAGTATCAGAAACGCTATAATTATCTGTACAACATTGAGCAGAAGGGCAGCAAGGAAATACTCTTTCCAACCCATCGAACGGTTTGGATCTACACCTATGATTCTGTAAATCCCGTTCTCAACAGGGTTCAGGACTCTATCTAAACGAGTTGGTGCGCGATTAAAGACTCGCGTAATATATGGCGCTAGGAGACGAGCCAGGATCAGGGTTACGGCTAGGATCAATATGAGTGAAAGTATTTGGCTTGCATCGATCATTTCTCACTTCAGAACCTCCGGTTTATAGAATACCTAATATTCGGTCTAACTTGAAAGCCTATCCAGTCGAAGTTGGTTTATCTTGCTGAAGTTCGTGTATGCATCTTGGCCCTTTGTGAGCCATCAGCACTATCGAGCTTACCGTGCTTTTTATGCCCTGTATCTTCATTATCTTGTTCTTTAGAATGTCTCTAAACTCTTCAATGTCCGCGGCTGAAACTAGCGTGACGATGTCAAATTCGCCGGTTACCTCGTAAAGCTCCTCTAGGTTTTCAAGCTTAGATAGCTCCTGCAATACGTTATCCATGTATGCGGATTCCACGAAGATGTCGATAAACGCAAGTAGACGCGGCATACCGCTTCACATCTTCCGTAAGTGTCTCGCTACATGTGCCTTTGCACAAGCGTTCATAGAATGACGACGAAATATGGACATATAAAAAGCGTTTGGAAATTATTTGCATAATCGATAATTTAATTTGTGTGTTGCTCTAACAAGTCCATTCCTAGCAGCGAAAACGTCCTAAGTTCTGGTCGCCCAAACCTGCAATGATTCAACTTGATTTACACCTTTTACTTGACCTGATTTATCAGCCTAAAATCGCGCTCTCAACAGATACTAGCAATGTGAGGGTCTGATGATAAGACAGATTCTAGCCTGAAACTATGCTGAGAATTGAAGACAGATTTGCGCGGTTTACCGTGTGGTTCCCTCCGACCCCACCACCTACAGTATCTCAAATACTAGTTTGCAGTTTAATCGTCAACAACTTGAACTCTTCCTGTCGTCGTCGCGCTCTTTCCCCGAGTTTCTCAAGCTGCGTACTCCTCATTTTTATCTAGCGCTTGTTACAGGTTTGATGCCTAGGCAACGGTATAGCAGATTTACAGCAGAAGAGAAGTGATTTCGAATAGTCCCTAATAGTTCAGATTCAGAAATGCGGTGCCCAAAATGCCGTCGACACACTCTCAAAGAGTCCGGCGATGGGACTATCTTCTGCGGGTTCTGTGGAAACAGACTCTCACCCGGGCAAGCAGCCAACTTCCGGCTGTACAAATTGCTCAGGGACGAGGGAAAGAAACGGTAAGTATCAATAAGTAAGCAGGGGTTCAGTGGTTCTAAGGTTTCTTTTGGTCTTGCGGTGGAACCGGTATCTCGTTCTTGAGGGCGTCTAGGAAGAACTTCGGGAATAAGTTGCTGTGCATGTTGATGAAGCTTGTGAAGTTGGAGTCAAGTACATAGGTTACAGCGTGATCCTGCTCGCTTCTTACGCTTCGCCCATAGGTTTGCACAAGCCGTAGGGCGGTCTGCCAATAGTACCATTCACGGTCTCGCTGAAGCTTCACCGCTATTCGTCTGTGTGATAGGTCGGGGTATGGAACCTTTACGATTATCTGGAACCGTGATAAATCGTCTTTCAGATCCACTCCCTGATACAGGCTCGGCGAAATTAGAACCGACGCATCGTTCTCGCTATGTATTTGTACAAGGGTTGATCTATCGAAGCTGCCTTCTGTGGTGACTAGGCGCCGCCTGTTCGGTTCCGAGATGTGCTGCATAATGTAGTTTGACTGCATATATGATGTGGTGTGGATTACGCCTCTCTCCGCGCGGTGTCGGTTCATTATGTCATCTACTGTCCGCGCTATATTTGGCAGAGCCGAGTCCATGCTCTCCCGGTTTAGCTTCGCAACGTTCAAGGCGTGTATAGGTCGGTTTTCGACTGGGAATGTGGATTCGGAGATACGGATGAAAGTCGCGTCCTCCACGTTTATTCCGAGGACTCCGCACAGTCTTTCTTTCGAGGAGACAGTTGCAGACATAAGGAGAACTTTATCAGCAGTGTTGAACAGCGGTAACGTGTAGCCGCTGATGGAGATAGGTTGGAACACTACCTCATCTACTGAGCCGTCCCCTATCCGTTTTACGCTGTTAACAACCCAGTTAGATGGATCCGACGTCAAGCTCTTCATGAAGCTCTCCAAGTCTTCAAGCATAGTTTCGCAGGCGATTACACGCTCCTGCTGATTATCAGACTTGTATAACGTGGAGAACTCCTTGAGTGTATCTTCCGCGCTGGAAAGCACATCCAGCCAAGCGGCCGGTTCATCGACGCCTTTGTCTGGAATAACCAGATTCTTGCCAGGCTTAACCTCTTCATGATAGTTTTGCAGCGCAGCTCTTCTGAGAGTGAAGGATGCGAAGCCCACTATCTGCTTCTCCAAATCGTGAACCTCATCACAGACGAGCAGTCGCCGGTGAGGCACATCCTTTGCGTACTTCAGCTCGCTGAAGACGAAGGGATAATTGTAGATCGTTACGGGGGCGGAGAAGCCTATCCACTTCTGCTCGTAGTATCTGCAGAGCTTTCCGCCCTTAAGCCGCTCGCACCTTGCGGTTTTCGCGCAGAGCCTCTTCTTATGTGTTTGATACTCCTCTAAGGTCATGTAGTGCGGGCAGTCCATTAGGCTCCAGTCGGCTTCACACCTACCTTTGCTGCAGGGCAGGAACACTCCGGATGAGCTAGGTATATGGCAGCGAAAGTTGGACTTGCCTTTAACTATCTGGAATTTGAAGTCTGACGCGTATTGGTCTTGAAGCTGCTTAGAAGAGGTCAGAATGTGGGCTGAGCCTAGGTATCGGCAGACAGATGTTGCTACGGCTGACTTGCCGAATCCCACAGGCGCTTCAAGAATAACGAATTTTGTTGAGATTAACGCTTTCTCTACTTGTTCAAGCGCCTCCTTCTGAAACGGTCTCATAGAGGTGTAAGGAAAGAAGCTCGCCATCCCGGAACGAGGCTTCTCTGTCTTCGTCAAGGGCTCAATATAGCCGCATTTAACACACAGAAGTGAGCCTCGGTTACGTAACCTCAACCGACCGTGACACTCAGGGCAAAACCTCACTTTACAAAACCTTCCTCATAGCAGATATCAGTGTACATAGGTTAGACCGTAATTGCATCTATTTGCAAGATAGGCCGCGATAAATCCAGTATCTAAATGTACGCATCAACAGGATCGCGCGAGCCGCGCAGCGTTAGTTTCGACATTGAACGGTGTCAGCTCTTTAGCCTCATCTGCAGTTCACAGCTTGCTATGCGTGTCTTAGACTACAAATTATTAGGTTTGAACACAAATTATTAATTTGTAATTTTATTAGAGACTTCTAAGCAGGACAGATAAATAATTGAGAGTCTAACCTAACTATTGGTTTGGATGTTTTATGATAGTGAATCTAAAGATAGATTTTCTGAAGAAGATTATTATACTGTCTTTGCTAATCTTCTCTATTCCAGTTCTCTCGACAACAACGACTCCAGCCAGCGGCATCGTAGACTGGAGTATCAAAACGGTCGCTACAGACCCTTATCAGGTGAGACCGTCTATAGCTGTAGACGCATCAGGCGCACCTCACATAACGTATGTTAGTCCTGACGGCATAATGTACGCTTACAGATCCGGCGAAACATGGAACAAAGAAGTTGTGAACTCGGCTGCTGATTACTCAGACTACGAGTTGCCGATTGAGAACTCTCCAGGAGTTGAGGTGAGCTTTGAATCCCCTAAAATCACCTTGGATTCGTCAGGTTATCCACGCATAGCTCATTTGACTAAGCTGGTTCAGTGCACCGATCGATTCTGCACCTTCTGGTGGGTAAAGCTTGCTGCAAAGTCAGGCGGCAACTGGACTAATCAGATTTTACTGCAAGACACTCTAGCAGGCGGATTCTCCAATCTCAGATTCGCAGTAGACCCAGTAGATAGACTACATGTGACCGCCTTAGCGTATGATGGGGTAAGCGTGATGTATAGCCCCTATTCAGATGCTCTACCCTGGAACTTTACATCAGTCCCCTTTGTTGACGCACCAGGCTCCATCGCAGCGGATGCCTCGGGTACGCCTCACATTTGCGGTCAACCGCGTAACAGCGGAGGAGGCATAGCCTATACGTATAGGTCTGGAGTGAACTGGATATATGAAAATGTAGACAGATCTGTAAGCCTAGGTGGATGCTCCATATCTGTAGACTCCGGCAATCCGCATATCGGCTTTATTGACTATGCTAGCAAGACCCTCTGGTACGCAGTTAAATCCAACGGCTCATGGAGTGTTGAACCTGTATCTGCAAAAATAGGTGCTAAGGTGCAGCTGATACTAGACACTGCAGGTAATCCCCACATCCTTTACACTGATGCATCAAGCGGCGGCCTGAAATATGCGGTTAAACAAGGTGAGAAATGGATAATTGAGAATGTAGAGACAGGTACAGACAAGGTGTGGGCGCCTTCCTTTGCACTGGATCGTGATGGTAACCCACACATGACCTACCTAGATAGCACGTCAATGATCTTAAAGTATGTGACGACGAAGGACCATTCAACCACCAAGCCCAAAGTCGTAGATGTCTCAATCTTGAACGTCAGTGGAGACGTTGGTCAAAGCGTCTTCGCCCCCACCGACACAGTAAGGGTTAACGTCAATGTTAATGGAAGCGATCCGTCAGTGAAGAACATTAAACTCATGCTGATGGATTCTGCTGGACGAACAGTTCTCTCAACTATGCCCTTGACAACGAACGACGACGACGACGGAGATGACAAGTACTACTTCTACGACTACACTTTAGCGAGCTTGCCCCCAGGCGACTACGACGCATTGGTCACAGTGGCCTTTAGTGATAACACCACCGTAACAGCCTTCGATCACTTCAGATTGCTTAATCCAATAGCCGCGACCGGAAGCAATCAGTGGCTCAACGGAACATAAGACAGCAACCTGACGCTGCTCTAAGGTCCACGTTAATCGGTTAGTTAGGTTAATGGCTGAAACTGGTTACTGCAAAGACTTAGCTTAGACCTTTTCCCCTGTTTCTACTCTTACTGGGACTTCATAGATCTCTACATTGCTCCCAGATTGTCGTCTTATTGCTTCTATGATTCTCTTGGCGGTCTGGTTGTGGAGAAATTCTCTGAAGGGTTGCTGGGGCACAAGCATCGGTACAACAGCCACTATCTTGCCATGCCAACGCCGCTCAACTGAGCTGAAGTAGTCCAGAATAGTGGGGGTTATCTCGCGAAACTCATCTAAACGAACCTCTATCGGAATGTCGTTGAAGAGTACTTCCCATACGTCCTTAACATGATCGCCTTCTTCTTTTTCGAAGGTTACGTGAAACGCACAGACACTCGCAGGATTAAGTCCCCTAGCAACACGCGCGCCCTCCACCGCTCGTCGGTCTAGCTTTGAGATCAGGACAACAGCTAATATGCTTCGTGAAGGGACGTTTAGAAACTGAGTTGTACTGATGGATAATTCCTTGTCCACGTTGTTGTAGTATCTTCTTACTCGTCTCATTGCGAAGAAAAGAAGCGCAATCATAGGCAAAATAAGAAATGCACCATCAAAAAACTTCGAGTAAAGCACTATGAAGAACACAACCGTGGTCGCAGCGAATCCTATGCTGTTGATAATTAGGCGCCTGACATTCTGACGCCGATCGTCCATCTTGGCACGTAACATTCTTCTGTCGTGAACAATCATCCCGAGCTGCGTTAGAGAAAAGCCGAGAAAAACACCGACAGCGTACAGAGGAATCAATGCGTGTACGTATCCTCCTGACACGATTAAGAGAAGTATTGAAACTGCGGATAGTGCCAATATTCCTTGAGAAAAGACCAGTTTAGATCCTAAGTTAGAGAACTGTTTCGGCCAATAACCGTCACGCGCCTGCATGGCTGCTAACCGCGGGAAATCAGCGTATGGTGTATTCGCTGCAAGGAATAGAATCAGAAAAGTTCCAATTTGGAAGACGTAATATATAGGGCTGTTATCAAATATGGTTCTCGCTATCTGAGACACGACCGTTTCATCCTGAGCAGGCACAATCTTCATTTGATATGCGAGAAAAGTGATCCCGAGTAGAAATGCAATTAGAAGCGCAGCTAGCCGCGCCATAGTTTTCGCCGCGCCCACGGATTCGGGGCTTTTGAACGCCTTGACCCCGTTAGATATCGCCTCTAGCCCCGTAAGAGCTGTGCAACCAGCGGAAAAGGCCCTTAGAAGAATGAATAGCCCAATCGCCTGCAAAGGCTCCGCACTTTCAACCGGGGGAGGTGTAGTAGGGAGTGTACCGGTAAGAAATCTCAAGAACCCATATCCTATTGTAATCAGCATGATTGCGATGAAGAAATACGTGGGGTATGAGAATATCTGCCCAGATGAACGGGCACCGCGAAGGTTCATCCACATGATCAAGACGATTCCTAAAATGCCTATGAGAACTCTGTACGGAAATAGCTCTGGAAAAGCCGATGTGAGAGCCGCTACACCAGCCGCAATTGAAACGGTGGCGGTGAGAATATAGTCAATGATTAGGCTTGACGCACCCAAGAGCGCAGGAGTCTCTCCGAGGTTTGTCTTTGCCACATTATAGACGCCTCCACCTTGAGGATAGGCATGCACCACTTCTCGGTATGACAAAGCAACAATAACTACAAGGCCGGCGATTGCAAGTGAAATCGGAAGAGACGCAGAAAGTGCAAGAGTCCCCAATCCCACCAGAACTAGCAGAATCTCCTCTGTAGCATAGGCGGTAGATGATAGAGCATCAGATCCAAACACCGCCAGCGCCTGTTGATTTGTAAGACGTTCCTCACGCAGAGCCTTAGTAGGTAACGGCTTGCCAAGAAAGAAGCGCCTTAGAAGTCTCCGCACATTAACTACCTCTTACTGGAGAATCCAAGACACGCGCACCCCGCGTATGCTAGTCCCCGAGCCGGGCACTTGACCCCTAATACATAAAAAGTTAGGGCATTAGCTACAAAGTAAGTAGACAAGCCCTGCTTGAAGACGAGTGAGTGAGACGACGATTGTAGCTCAATCTTCGACAAAACGAGCGACAGTTAACAAATATTTGGCTGTGAAAGGTTACCTACTTCTTCGCCTATAAGCGAAAAAGATTAGTGCATCATACAGCATCTTGGAGGAGCCGCCTGCTAGAATTGGTATTGACACTAGGTTTATGGCGAGCAAAGCACCGCTGATCGGTGAGCCGAAGACGCTGCTTATGCTTCTGAATGTATTGGTTATCGCGTTCGCTGAGACTCTTTCCTGATCGTTGAAGATCTCTACCATGAAGGCCTGCCTAGTAGGTACATCCATCTGCGAGACGCTTTGCCTGAGAAACAGGAATAGAAGCGAGGCTGGTAGTGAGCCGGCTAGAGGGATGAGGATTAGGAAGATGTTGGAGAGCAGGTGGGTGAACACCATTGTTCTGAGGTTGCCCAGTTTATCGGCGACGAAGGATGCGCCGAGTGTTGAGATGGCGGTTATGATGTTCACTATTAGAAAAATTATTCCTAGATTCTGGAGTGATACGTGGTAGACGAAGAAGAACCAGTAGGACAGGAGGGACTGAGATACGAAGCCGCCTCCAAACGCGTCTATTGAGAAGAGGAATGAGAGCTTCGCTACGTCACGTTTAGCGTCTGGAGACGTTTCTTCGAGACCGATTCTTCTTTTACGCTCCGTCCGAACTGCTTCTATGCTTCCTAATCTGAGATACAGGATGAAGAGAAGCAGCCCCACTAATCCATATAGAAGATACATTAGGTGAAAGACGAGAAGACTGTTTTGAAAGTATGAAGGAGCAGATGCGGCGAAAGCCCCGATTGAAGATGCGCTGTACCCTATTAGGTTGTAAACTCCGAACGCCCGGTTCCGCCTCTCCTTCGACACAAGGTTAGGTAGCACTCCTGCCTCTATTGACTGAAACGGCCCTGCCTCTGTACCTGTAGTGCTGACGTTCCCTAGAAAGAAAGCAAGCAGCATCAGCGGAAGATAGGTTGTTGAATACAGCATTACACCGGAGACCATCATGAGAAGACTGAAGATTAGAAGAGATCGTTTACGCCCAACATAATCACCGAACCAAGTCAGCAGGATATTGGAGAAGACGTTACCAGCAAGTATAGCGGCTAACGCAACCCCGACAATTAAGGCGGGGTAACCTAGCTCCGCCAAGTAAACCGGGGTCATCACGCTGACAAGCCCGAAGACAAACACCCTCGCAGCCTTGCCGACAAACACGTATGCAGCATCACTCATCGATACCAATCAACCCCGCCGATACCAGAGATGAGACTCAACGTTATTGTTTAGTTTTTGCTTCGAAGACTTTTTTAGATGATCTTTCCGCTAGTGCAGACAGCCTTTCCGCCAAAGTTTTCAGCTGCTCGAAGCATGTCTAACTAACTAAACTTTGGCAATTTTGGGTGGTACGAGTACGCCTCTAAAGAGCACGCTCTAATATGTGGTTGGATTTTACTCATGGGTAGCGATACAAGTTGCGGGTTGAGGTCATCAGTAGGGTGAATCTTCTGTGATACATTGCC
>JACPRH010000056.1 GCA_016190055.1 Nitrososphaerota archaeon
CATCTGGTCTACTCGGATGGAGGCACATGGTATCCTGAGGCATGCAGGACACTGGGATTGGAGCACAGGCTGCATTCAGATTATTCGAAGAGCCTGATGGAACGAGCAAACCAGTACCTGAAGGACAGGATCGAGGAGTTCTACGACTACTATCCCTGCATGAAGAAGGAGTGCAATCTCACCCATGTCAGAAACTGGCTCAACCTCTTCCTCAACATGCACTACGCAAGGAGAAAACACATGAAGTTTGAAGAACTGACTAGATTCATAGGAGATGACACCGTTTAAGTTTACAGCGCCAGCTAGAACAGGGAAACTTACATATCTACAGATCCCTTTATCCAATCAGAGCCTTATTTGCCTAAGTCAATGCTGATATAGTGAAGTTCATGGACGCCTTCCACTAGTATTAATACCCCAAAATTCACCTTCGTTCCCTCTGTCCAGCTGATGACTCGAGTTATGTCCGTCGGCTCAACTAATCTATCCAAGAATTGATCCACTAATTCTTGGACACCTTCCCACTGCACCTCATCTACGTATCTAGCCTCACCTTCCTCGAAGGTGAAGATGGGTGATATTGATGTAGGTTTCACGATATTAAGTCCTTGAGCAGTGAATAAGGACTCGACCTTTTCAAGCCGGTTCTCCCGATCCACTTCAGGCGGAAGAGGTGCAATATCTATTCCACCAAGCTTCGCCAGGTATGCCCTGAACGCCGCTTCAGGCGAATTCCCAAACCCCACGTGATACTCTCCCGTAAATGCGGCGCCGACGACTGCTATTCCACCAAGCTCAGCTACGACTCCTCCAGCGCCCGCTGTGTACACGGGGATGAAGTAGACATCATGATCTCCGACTCTGTACAGGATGTTATCTCCAAGCCGAGGATCTCGAAGCAGTGTCCTAAGGGTCGCGAAGTCAGGATTCCGCTCCAAGGCCTCCACTACCGCTGAAGGCCCCAAGAGCTTCGTCGGCGATTCTAAATCTACTTGATAAAAGGTTATGCCACCCAGCATTGGGTAATCATTCCGCACAGTCACGTAGCCCGCGAGGTTTCTTCCTGCTGCTCCCCTGAGCTCAAGCCCAAGCAACCCCAGGTATTCGGGCTCAGTAAAGCCAGGAGGTTGGGCGATTACATAATAAACATCCAAGCCCTGTGGAATCTCCATAAATCTATTCGCATTTATGAAGAGTGATGGATCAGTGACGTGGAAGAAATTGAACATCTCCACCCTCCATCTAAGAAGCTCCTCGGGATACCTCATCTGGCTGTGGAGCCAGATAGGGACTTCAGTAGTGACATAGTCTGAATATACCTGCCTGAAGATATCACTAAAGAAATCCTGTCCAGTGACTATTATCCTAATGTCCCCATCATATGTGTCGATAAGGGCGTAGCCCACAAGCCGAATCATGGGGTTTCCATCGCTCCACGGAATATTGTGGCCCTCTAATCCGACTATCAAAGGCATCAGCCAAAAGGTGTTGGGTCCATCAACCACAGGAAGCATGTCGACCCTCCTGCCTTGAAACTCGTAGATGAAGTAGGGGAACAGGAGCTGCATCCGCTCATATACATCCTGATATCTTATGGCATGTATCGTGCTGGTTGGATATGATAGGAGGAAGTTGGGTTCAAACATCCAACTTAAGGGCGGAGGCATATCTACTCCACCCGTGCCGCTGTAGAAGTATCCTAGGAGCTCATCACTTACTGTCCTCTCGGCAGGATATGCGGCCCATGTATCTTGTAGAAGCCCTCCTTCACCATAGTAGATCTTCCGCTGCTCGAAGAACCTACTAGTCTCAGTTATCGTGCCGGCGTGACCATCTAAAAGCAGAAAACCGCTAGGAACATGGGTGTAAACTAGGTGCGAAGTATACCACCTGTCTTCTGCTCTGACCGTGGTAGGAAGTGTAGGTTTCATCGAAGCGCTCCAGTAAAGGTTCCCATCGAACCTAAGAATATCTGAATCCTGAAAGTCAACATAAGGTATAAGCCCAATTTCGGGTCTCAGCTTGGCAAAAGCAGCCTCCCAATCCCATAGCCTGATCTTTCCAAGAAGTTCCCTGTTTTGGGATACGTATTCCTCAACACGGGCCGGGGGAACCGGAGAACTGGTGAAGTTATATGGAACGACATTGATCTGATCAAGCTCTGCAAGATACCTGTTTACACCAATCTGCTGAGCCGTATACGGACCTAGCCACTCAACCTTCCTCGCATCAGCAATGCTGTTGTTCACAGCAATTGCGGTAGGTACTATCATCAAAATCAAGATGACGGTTATTACCCGAAGAGTGACGCTTCGTTTCGGCGGTATGAGAAAAGGCCCAGGGCGAAGCTTGTCATGTAATGCGAAGACAAGCATCACCCCTCCGAAGGCGAACAGACCGGCGAGCACGTACCTGGTATTGTAGTTGATGAAGGAGGAGAAAAAGAGGTTGAATGCCACCCAGAAGCTTCCAAGGGCGATGAGGCTCTGGAGGGCCACTGAAGGGAACCTAGTTTGAATACCTCTGACTTGGTTCACGAAGAAGGAACTACCCAGTTTGGCCAACTGGGTCAAACCTACCAGCAGGACGAGTCTCAGGCCTATCGCGCCCAGTATGGGCGTAATAACTAGAGTCAAAGATGGGATCATGGGAATCACGATGCCTTGAGCGTAGGACATGTCTGAAGGAGGCGTTGTAAAAGGCAGAGAGAATATCCTCCAAACGTTGTTTAACCCGGGTTCCCAGCCTGCAAACATCCCGCTGACGGTAAATCCTAAGAGGACGTTGCCGAAGAAAATCAATCCTATGAGAACTTTTGTAACCTGCCAGAGGAGGAACTTTACAGGGCTAAGTTTGACCCCTGAAAAATCCGCGTCTTCCACGGGGATCCCCTCTTCTGGGGCGCGACGTTTCAGAGGGATGGAAACTAGTCGTAGTACCCACAGGGTTAGTGAACGGCGGTTCTTGAAGTCTATTCTGAAAAGAGCTATTGGTGAAAGGATTAGCCCTGCAAGAATTGAATAGTAGAATGGACGTATAAAGAGATCTCCAAACTCCGTAAGATTAAGCCAAAAGGTAATCAGCAGCCCTGCGATAATGACGGCCACAAACAAACTGAGTATTACTACTAGCGCTACACGCATCTTTCTTGGCACGGATATGGTTCGAAGTTCCTCGTCGGATGCTATTGGCTAATCACCTTCTCCTACGTCCCAAGAAATGCGCATGCGATAAGCTTGTTCTTTCAAGATTAGCTTGGAAGTTGACTAAATGATCGCAATGGAGAAATATGAGAACTTCTACCTTCATTAAACCCGCCATCCATGTTACCTTGCTTCTTTACTGGTAGCCTGTACATCCTTTTAAGTCTACCCCGTGTAGGGAGTGTGGGACAAAACTCGGTGATTGTTTCTTTAGATTTGATCGGGTCAAGCCGTTTTAGGTTTCTCTTCTTATGCTGTGGCTGATCCGGTTTTGGTAGGTAGATGTCGTATTTTTCCGTTCTAATAGTGATTGTGAAAATGCATTCACCAGCTGCTTCACCCATAGTGACATGGCCGCTTTATTTCTGCAAGAGTTAGGATGCTGTTAGATAGTGTCGTTAACTCCATAGTAACAATCTACGACCAGCTATCACATTACGTTCCGAGATAACAGTAGAAAACAGGCTACTACTCAGCTATGCCACTGCGAACCCAATGAGTGATAGGCTGACAATGATTGGCGCTCACCCCAACAGGGAATTGGCGGGCTCCAGTCTACCTTAATCAATCAGAGAAAAACAGTGAGTTTTGTCCCACACCCGATCGAGTATATGGTATTGGCCCGAACAAGCAAATTGTTGCAACGGCGCTATGCTCTTCACCCCGAGAAATACAATCACAATTCGTGTTTAATGCGTGGGCAGAGACAGAATTTTTCGAGTTTGACTTCATGAAGCTCAGAAAGCGGGGAAAAGTGAAGGACTAGTCTAACACGGTATCACTGGATATGGCTGCGCGACGCCAAGATGATCTTGAATTATTAATCATGTTGAAGAGCGACCTTGTGCAGTAAAGGGCCTTTAGGTTTGCTTTCTCGTTAGCTTTTACCCACTGTCCAGCGCATAAGACATGACGCTTATAATCGACTCTATACGTAGATGCACGTATGAAGGCTAAGGTTACTCGGTTAGTGGATAAGGATACGGTAGAGAAAGCTAAGAGTATCGGCATTAATCTAAGTCAGTTTCTCGAACATAACCTGAAACGAGCAATAAAGACGTTAGAAGAGCCTGAAAACACCTCTTCCTCTGCTCAATCCTCTAAGATAGAGAGTTCTGATAATAATAGTTGGCGCGGGGGGTGGGATTCGAACCCACGAGACCTTTCGGTCACAGACTTAGCAGGCCTGCGCCCTACCAGGCTAGGCGACCCCCGCGCGTAGGCCTTCCTTGTGTCTAGCCGGAGATTGGGGAGCCTGATTCTTAGGCTTTAAAGCCTTCCTCTCTGTTTAGCCAATTAAGTAGGAGGGTGGTGACAGATCCGCCGGCGTTCGCGTCCCCACCAGACCTCATTCCCGGCTCCGCCCAGTCGGCCACGGAGACGCGGCAGCGTGGATGCCCCACCTTAGAGCTGCTCCCTCCCGGACCTAGCTCGATTCGGCGGTTGAAAGTCGAAATCTCCCCTTCGAGAGACCCGCTTCTTGCGACCACCCATCGCGGCGCGGCTTCACACCTATGGAACCGGTGAGTATCCAACCGGAACGTTTTACCCGACAGTTACTGACCCCTGCGTATAGCCGATTTCAGGATGGGGGACGGCTAACCCCCCGGCCCTACCTGCCACCGTTTGCAGCTACGGATACGCCCGCTATATTTGCTTGGTGCCAACCTAACCTCCAAACGCTACAGCCAATCTACAAGCAGAAATCTAGCTGATTACACAAGCTCTGCAACCCAGAACAGCACTACAAGCAATTCCAACAAACTTTTCAGCCAAAAACTTCGGGGATAATCTTGCAACCAGAACAAGCGCTTTTGGCAAGCGTTGCAAACCCAGAGCTTCAATCCAAGCATATCCATTAGGTTAATAGCTTGATTCTTATGCCTATTTCATTGCTTTATAACCTCCCCCCCTAGGCCGAGGCAAGCCAGCGTAATAGTATACACCGTGAAGGAATACAAGTATTGCAGAGCATCCAATATTCAACAGCAGGATATATGGGTAATCCTGTAAAGTACGTCATATATTCTATAGTTTGGAGCTGCGGTTGTTCTGTATTGTTTCGATGATGCGGCAGACTGAGCACAGCTTATCCGACGCAGGTCGCCCACACCTATTACACCTCACGCTTCTTCTATCTGACGACTTCTCTTCTCCTCTGCCTGACAGCATCTTCATAGCGGTTTTGTAGGTGCTGTGCTTGACGCCGGGGTGCCGTCTCTCCAAACGGTTCAGAAACTCCCTGATCTCGGTTCTAACCCCCTCATCCATATAGGGGCACGGCTCAGTCTGAAACGGAATACCAGAGAGAAAAGCGTAGAACGCAATCTCCTCCTCATAAATCTCAACAAACGGCTTCACCCTACGCGGAAGACCAATACTGGGCTCCAAACCCGGATACAGAAACTCCAACCTACCCACATCCCCGCTCGTCAAGTTGATGAAGTAGGTCTGCAGAAAATCATCAAGATTATGCGCAGTCGCAACCACCGTGGCACCAACCTGCTCAGCCGCCAAATCAATCGCTCTACGCCTAAGAATCCCACACACCGTACAGGCCGATATACTCCTGTCAGGCCAAGCATCCAACGCCCTGTTCAAAGTGAAGCCGAAGAGAGACTCAAAGGAAACCACATGAAAAGGCACATCGCGCTTCGCAGCCTCGCTCCGCGCCAGCTCCACAGCTTCGCCGCGGTACCCCTCAATACCCTCATCCACCGTGACCGCTACAATCTTCTCCCCATGCGCCTGCGTCAGCTTGCTGAGAATGTCAAGCAGGCTTAAGCTGTCCTTCCCCCCAGACACAGCGACTGCAACTGTGTCGCCGTGCTTCAGCATCTTGTATTGGGAGATTGTGCGGCGAGTCTTCTCTTCAAGCGAGTCTCTAAAGCAGCTTCTACACAGCTGCTCCCCGGAGTAGAGTCGGTGATAGACCGATTCTCCCCCGCAAAAACCGCATTTCTGCCGACCCGTCGTCATGGAACCAGTATCTTTTTACGTTGATTATTCGAGGCCTTATATGGATATCAGTGAGTGACGAAGAAGCGAAAAAAGAACCGAGCGTAACCGACGCCGAAAAAGAAGAGGAAGAAAAGAAGAAGGAAGCGGCTGAAGAAGCTAAAACCGTTTCATTCCAGTTCCCGTTCATTCTTCTAAAAACTAAACGCGGCCTCAACCTAATGGATAGGCTGGCAGCATCACGCTTTACCAAGCACTTCGGCTCGATCTCCCTCTATCTCTTCCCAATAGTAGGCGCAATCGGCTTCACGCTAGTCCTAATCTCAGTCTCACTCACACTATCAAACGCGTCTGTAAGAAACTTCATGACAAGCTCCGGCCCACTAGTTAACCTACTTATCCCCGGGCTCAACCCATATGTACCGCTCGTCTACGGCTGGATCGCCCTAATCGTCGCAATGGTAGTTCACGAAGGCTCACACGGAGTCATCGCCCGCTACTTCAAATTCCGCGTCAAAACAAGCGGACTCATCTTCTTCACCGTCGTCCTAGTAGGCGCCTTCGTAGACATCGACGAGGGAGAACTGAAGAAGGCACCAGCCCGAAAAACCAGCAGAGTAATGGCAGGAGGCCCAATGAGCAACTTCATCGTCGGAGTAGCCACCCTCGCAATCCTAATGCTAGTAGTAAGCAGCATGACCCCCATAGGCGACGGAATAGGCGTAACCGGCATCTACGAAGACTCCCCAGCTAACAAAGCCGGCATCCAACCCTCAGACATGCTTCTCGCAATCAACGGAACCAAAGTCACAGGCATAGAGGACGCGAACACCACGCTCTCCCACCTTAAACCGGGAGACAGAGTCACCCTGACAATCCTCCACGACGGACGTCAAGAGGAGAAAAGCGTCACCCTAGCGCAGAACGAGAACACATCCCGCGCATTCATCGGCTTCGTAGGATTAGACTCAGCCACAATCAAATCCACGTTAGACCGATACAGGACACCCACCCTAATGTCACCGCTCCTCTACTTCTTCCTACCCACCTTCGCCTCAGGCCAATACCAAGTACCATACTCAGACATGATGCACAGCTTCTACACCTCACCTCTCGGAGGATCCACCTACATTATCGCAAATCTCCTATTCTGGCTATGGTTCGTCAACTTCAACCTAGCCATCTTCAACGCCCTACCACTCTACCCACTCGACGGCGGACAAGCAGTAAGAGCAGCCCTAACCTCATACGGAGCAAGCAAAGGCTGGAAAGAAAACACAGCAAAACGAATAGTCACAGTAATCTCCCTAGCAATAGTCGCCCTAATCGTATCCGTAATAGCAGGCCCCTACCTAATCAGATAAATAGATAGACAGACAGACAAGCCGAAACAAGAGACAGATAGGTAGGCTAATACGTAGCCCCGCTAAACATCAGAGTCGATGAACCACAGCGGCGAAGGACGCATAATCCTGTCCACCTACCCTGATCACGAATCAGCTAAGAACTTCGCTCGACAGGTCGTAGAGTCACGTTTAGCCGCCTGCGTGAACCTTGTGAAGATAGAGTCACTCTACACTTGGAAAGGCAAGCTAGAAGATACAGACGAATATCTCGCGATCTTCAAGACGAGTCTGGAGGCGGTGGAGAAGCTGAAAGAGGCTATTCGAAACCAGCACCCGTACGAGGTGCCTGAAATAATCGAAATCGAACCTCAAGACATCAGCAAAAGCTACCTAGACTGGCTGAAGACCTCTACCGTCGTCCCTCACTCGACGTGAACTGAACCGCGTAACGGAGAAGCGCAACCACCCCGCCGAGCTTCGACACCTGAACACCCAGATCCGTAGAAGGATCAATCAGAAACGCGGTGCCACGGCGACCCTCCACAGTATTCAAAAGCCTGATCACATCCTCCTCTTCCACACCAAGCTCAAAAATACGATCCGAAACCAGCAGCGACTCAACCGCGCCAGCCTCAGCCGCGGCCATAACGTCTTTGAAACCTATGGCTAGCCGCTCATCCCCAACTGCGACACGTCTAAGCATCTCCTCAAGCATCTCAGCCGCCTTACCGAGCCTGCTCTCCGAAATCTTCTCCCTCAGATTCTTAGAGTGAAGCGCAACATAGATACCGTCATCACCTGTAGAGTCGATGCCCTCGATAACCTGAGCTGTCGCGGCCAGAGGCCTGCCGCTCTTCGAGAGGTAGTTGACGAACTCGTTTCTGGTGGTGCCGGGGCCGAACACGTAGACGGCTCTGCCGGGCTGAAAGAAGCTTTCAGCTGTCTCAGCCACCTTCTTGAAGTAAGGTTCAAGCGGCTTAGCGGCTTCACGGTAGAACTTGCCTGAGAAGCCTGAGTGCACCGTCGGAAAAATCTGCAGATGCACCCCCTTCACCAACCCTAAGCCTGCTTCACGCCTATCAATCGCTACCATAACGAAACCAGCCTCCTTTTCTCCTTCCTTATCCTTCTTCAACAAGGAGATTTCGAGCTGACCCAGATGCTCCTTCTTCAACCCGATCTTCTTCATCGGAGTAATAGCCAGCGAGTGAGAAACACCTTTAGACACCATCTCATTCGAGGTGGAGACAATCTCCCCTAGAACCCTCAGCCTCTCCAACGCAGAATCTAAGCTAATCTGCTCAACCCGCAGAGTAATAGAGACGCTGATACGCTCACCCTTATCAGGCCGAACGTAATCCCCAACCTCCTTCACAACCCGCTTAGTCTCCCCTGAAACCAAATCACCGGCAGAAACAATCCTACGGATAACCCAGAGATCCTCCGCATCCTCAGGAGTGAGGACGACCAGCCCCGCCTTCGGGACTAACCGGTGAATGATCATCGACAGCTAGCTATTAGTCGGATAGTTAGTTAGTTAGATTCCGAGCTGCTCGAAGGTTGCGATTGCAATATCCGCTGGCTTCTTTGAGATGTCGCCCACTCGGTGTCCAACCAGCGTCTTGACGCCTACACTCTCGCTCGCATCTACAAGCCTCTGAGTGATGATGCCGTCGAAAACAACTGTCTTTGCGTTCTTCTGCTTGCTTAGCTGCTCAACTAGCTGGTTAACAGGGATTTGGACAATAGGCTTCATCTTCGCGTCGAGAATGACCGACTCAAGTGTTCCATCAATGCTTTTGTAAACATCCTTGATCTTTGTGACAAGCGGCGCTGGTAGCTTAGGCACAGGTGGAGCCGGTCGAGCAGGCGGTGCCGCCACTGCTGCTACTTCAGCAGGCTTCTTCTCCGCCGCCTCTTCAGTTGGCTGAGCTGCTGCTGTTGGTGTTGCCATCGCGGGTTTCACTATGCGTCTTCCCTCAGGCTTTACTAGCTGTATGATTTCTTCGGTTGTCAGATCTTCTACTTCTTTACCGACAGGCGCGTGGAGAACCTTCTGAAGCTCGGCGACCTGTCTGAGCTCCTTCTCGATGAGTTCGCCGCCTCTGTCTCCGTCAAGTACCGCGGTGATCTTCTTCTCCTTCGAGAGACGCTTAATCGACTCAGGAACCTTAGTTCCCTCAACCGCGACAACGTTCTCAATGCCTGCTTTGAGGAACATGAGCACATCAGCCCGTCCCTCGACAACGTAGACATCGTTGGATGTGTAGACACCGGGTCCAGCTGGCAGCTTCTCCTTCCCGAAGGCGGTGATGCGCGCCGGCTTCGTAGACTCAGTAACTTCCTTCAAGATCTCCGTGCTTTCGCTGGATGTCTTTGAAGCCCACTGCTTCATAATCTCCTTAGCCCGCTCAGCAATATACTTGCGTTTGAGGGCGCGGACATCCTCGATCTTGTCGAGCTGGAACCTTGCGCCGCAAGGACCTACTTTATCGATGTTCTCGATCGCAGCTGCTATAACAGCGGCAGTGGACATATCAGTGGACATCGGGATGATGACTTCGCCATGAGTTCTACCGTTCTTGGACTCTAACCGTATATCTATACGGCCGACTTTCCAGTTCTTCTGTAGCTCATGGAGATTCATCTCAGGACCGAATAATCCTTCTGTCTGTCCGAAGACTGCCCCTACTACATCAGCTCTCTCTACTACACCTTCTACTTCGAAGCGTATCTTTATCTGATACTTTGGTACACTGGATTCTGGCATCAATTTTGCCTCCAATCTTATTCCTATTAGTTAAGTTCAAAGCTTAACACTTATTGGTGGAAGTTAAGCTGTATATAAGTTATCCCGTGTTTGGGGGCTTTGCAATAAGTCAGTTTGAGGCTGGACTGTTTAAACACCGGGCACTTATTGCACAAAGCCGTGTCAAGTTATACCTAGTTATCACTGCGTTTCCACAGTGAAAACGACGCGTGCGTGAAACCTCTGGAGATTATTCCAGCATCTTGCTGTACGACTGCAAATAATCCTTGTAGCGGCTCAGCTCCTCTATGTGACGCACTCTTCCACGGGTCACAGAGGGCAGCTCACGTCTAAAGAAGAGATCAATCGTATTCTTCTTCTCCTCAAGCAGCAGCGCAGCCTTCTTCGTCAACGCGCGCCCCTCATGGTCAAGATCTAGCAGCAGAATCGTCTTCCTATACTTAGCGGCCTCATCAATCAGCAGATGCTTACCACCATTGTGGCAGAACATCAACACGTCTCCGTCGAAGCCGATTGCCCTCAACGCCCTCAAATCACGCAACCCCTCAACAACAACTAACGCACCGTTCTTGCTCTCATCATTCAACCGCCTCACATAAAGAACAAGAGACTCCGATATCTCACGATCCAGACTGTTCCTCAACGTCACGATAATTCTTCATAGATAACGAGAAAACCGACCAAAATAAGATTTACCATCATCCAGCAAACCTGCTTGCTTAGCTCGGTCTGCTAGGCTCGATATACTCGCCGTAGCCCGGTTTGCCTGAAACTACGCCAGCCTCGTCCATCACAACCTCGCCGCGAACCGCGGTCAACACCGGAGCCCCAGCAACCTGCCAGCCGTCAAACACCTTGGCTGAGCTCCGCGTATACATATCCTCCTCACGGAGAATCATCTCCAGCTTAGGATCAACAACAACAAAGTCTGCGTCCCGCCCCACCTCAAGAGCACCTTTCCGTGAACTGATGCCAAACGCTTCAGCCGGGTTTCTCGACATCACCTCCACCAGCCTGAAGAGACTGATACGCCCTTGATTCATCTGTGTCAACATCAACGGTAAAGCGGTCTCCAACCCCGGCACCCCAGAAGCCGCCTCGAAGATGTTCTTCCACCCCGGCTCCTTCGCCTCTCTGAGATGCGGCGCATGATCCGTAGCGAGAAAATCAATCACACCCTCATTCAACCCCCTCCACAACGCTTCCCTATCTCCGTCGGAGCGAAGCGGAGGATAGATCTTCCCATACGGCCCCAGCTTCTCAACCAAATCCTTGTTCGTCAACAACAGATAATGCGGACAGGTCTCAGCTGAAACCCTACCGTTACCGCCGCCGTTGTTCTTAGCCTCCTTAACCATCGAAACCCCCTCAGCTGTGCTTAGATGCGCAATGTTGATCCGCGCACCAGCAACCTCCTCAGCCAATGAAATGCTCCTAGCCACCTCAAGAAACTCAGAAGCATTCGGAGCCGACCTGTAATACGCATCTAACCCCACGTCGCCAACAGCCTGCAAATGCTCCTTCAGGTGCTTTATCAAACGATCATCCTCGCAGTGAACGCTCAACAAACGCCCAGTCTTAGCAACAGCCTCCATCAAGCGAAGAAAAACCTCAGGCCCATCCTCACCAAAGGTAACTCCACGCCACCCCTCGTTCTCCGAAGGCAGCTCCCGAGTAAAGGTCTTGAACCCAATAACCCCCGCCGCAGCCAACCCCGTCAAATCATCAAGATTACCAAAACCAGCTCCCCCGTAAAACGCATAGTCAACGATACACCGCTTCTCAGCCAACCTCTTCTTAACCCTGAAACCCTCAACAGTCGTAGTAGGCGGATCACAAGTCACAGGCATATCAAAAACGGTGGTGTATCCTCCAGCGGCAGCTGCCTGCGTCAAAGACTCGAAATCCTCCTGACCCGCAGGAGTCTTAGCACCATGCGGCTCCCGACTGTGAACATGTGTATCGATACAGCCCGGGATCACTAGATTCCCTTTAGCATCAATCACTCTATCCGACTTGACACTCTGCTCCTTACTGCCGATCTTCACAATTTTCCCGTGATCGACAACTATGTCAGCCTCGACAATTCTATCCTTCAGAACTAGTCTTCCGTTCTTAACTACGAGATCAACCGTAGGCATAGCTTGACTACGCAACCGTCAAATAGAAAGAAGCATATATGTTTACAAAAAATAACCTCAGCGGAGTCTAATTAATCATTGCCTGAAACCATCTCCTACGACCTTGTCATCATCGGATCCGGGATAGCTGGTCTCCGCGCCGCCATCGAGGCCAGCCTAACCAGCCCCGGCATCCGAGTCGCAGTGGTCACCAAAGTTCAGGCAATGCGGTCACACTCAGTCTGCGCCGAAGGCGGCACAGCAGCAGCCCTCAGAATCGACGAAGGCGACAGCTACGAATCACACTTCCGAGACACAGTAGTCGGCAGCGACTTTCTAGCAGATCAAGACGTCGTGGAACGGTTCGTAAAGACAAGCCCTTCGGAGATCTTGGCGCTAGATGGCTGGGGGATGCCGTGGAACCGGCGGCCTGACGGCAAAATAGCGCAGAGACCGTTTGGAGGACACTCGTACCCTCGGGCGACCTTCGCTGAGGATCGGGTCGGCTTCTTCGAGATGCAGACGCTTTACGATACTCTTCAGCAGTTTGACAACGTGGATTTTCTTGAAGAATGGTTTGCGACTGCACTCTGCGTCGAGGACGGCGAGTTCAGAGGCTTTGTCGCAATGGATCTCAGCAGCGGAGACCTCTACGGGATACAGGGAAAGGCAGGGATCATCGCAACAGGAGGAGCGGGTCGACTCTACGGCTTCACCACCTACTCTCACTCCTCCACAGCAGACGGGCTAGCGCTCGCGTACAACGAGGGGCTGCCGCTGGAGGACATGGAGTTCATCCAGTTCCATCCAACAGGGCTGGTTCCATCAGGAATACTGATCAGCGAAGCGGCTAGAGGCGAAGGCGGCTACCTGCTCAACCGCGACGGTGAACGGTTCATGACCCGTTACGCCCCTACAGCTAAGGAGCTGGCGCCGCGCGACATCTTGTCGCAGTGCATCATCAGAGAGATTGAGGCTGGCCGAGGCTACACTCAGGAAGACGGATTGGACTATGTTCTGCTAGATGTTTCTCATCTCGGCGCTGAAAAGATTAACGAGCGGCTCCCTCAGATCCGGGAAGTAGTCATCACCAGCATCGGACTGGACCCGATTAAGCAGCCTATCCCGGTTAGACCTGTGACGCACTTCGTGATGGGCGGCATCGCAACCACAATAGAAGGAGCAACCAGCGTCAAGGGACTATGGGCCGCAGGTGAAGCATCATGCGTCAGCCTGCACGGAGCGAACCGTTTGGGAACAAACTCGACAGCTGAATGCCTAGTGTACGGCGGAATAACAGGCCGCAACGCCGCTGAATACGCTTCAAAAACAGTTGAGAAACCGTTCCCTAAGGCGCGAGTTGCGCGGGAGGAGACCCGTATCTTCGATGGACTAATGGGCGGAGCAGGCTCAGAGAACCCGTATCTGGTGAAGAAGGAGTTCGAGGACGTAATGGATCGAGACGCCTACGTCTTCCGCTCAGCAGAATCACTTACACGAGCACTCAAAAACGTCAAGGATCTACAGAAAAGAGCCTTCCGACACATAGAGGACAAGAGCCGAGTCTACAACACCAACCTCACAAACGTAATGGAGCTAGACGCAATGCTGCAAATAGCCGAAGTCCTGCTAACCGGCGCCTACGCCAGAACAGAGTCACGAGGCGCACACTTCAGGACCGACTACCCTAAACGCGACGACAAAAACTGGCTGAAACACACCCTGGCCTACAAAAGCAAAGAAGAAGACGGCGAACCGAGACTCGAATACAAGCCGGTGGTAATCACCAGCATCAAACCGGCGGAGAGAAAATACTGATGACACAACGCAGAAAACAACAACACCCTCCTTCATCAGAAGCCGAGATGCGCGCCGCTAGACCCGGTGTTAAACGATGGTTCGGATACCGGCATCTCAGCCGCACAGCCTTCATGATGCAGCGTGTAACCGGCATCGGGCTTGTAGCCTTCTTCGTCCTACATGTCTTCGATGTTGGGAACATAACCGGTGGATCGTTGACCTGGGCCAATTTTCTAAGCGTCGCTGAAACTCCACTAGGCGGCATCGCCCTGATACTGGTGCTCGCAAGCATAGGTTTCCACTTCATGAACGGATTACGTTTGATGCTAGGCGAGTTCGGGGTAACGCTTCCAAAGCCTAGGCGACCGGACTACCCATACCTTCCACGTTTCTTCACCACGACTCAGCGACTACTCGTGATCCTAGGTGCGGTGATGGGCATCATCTTCGCTTTACTTGGTTACCTCTTCATCTTTCTAGGGGTTGACTGACGGACAGATGCGGTTCTCTCCAGTTATGCTGCTTCACTACGTTACCGCAATTCTAATCCTAGCCTTCGGAGCAGTGCATCTAGCAACTCACTCCTTCCTGGATCCAGCAGGATACTCAGGAGGCATAGCGTACTTCACTGTCATATCTCACTTCTGGAACCCGCTTTACGCCGCCACACTCGAAGGCATCCTGGTAACAGTGGCCTACCACGGCTTCAACGGCGTCCGCAACATCCTCCTAGAGTTTAGGCAAGACAGAAGCTGGAACCGAGCCGTCACAGTACTGCTCCTACTCTTCGGCACCGTCGTTATAGTATACGGGACAAGAACTATCCTAATCGTATCACTGGGATGGAGGTAGAAGAAGACTGGATGACTGAAGAGAAGAAGGAAGAAATCACTTTGAAGATTGTCAGGTCAACCCCGTCCAAGAACATCAAACCAAAGGTCGCCACCTACACCGTCCCTGTCACAAAAGGCATGACCGTCCTAGACGCGCTGCAGTACATCAAGGCTAACGTTGACCACTCACTCGCCTTCCGCTACTCCTGCAGAATGGGTAACTGCGGAAGCTGCGCCGTCATCGCAAACAACAAACCCATCCTCGCCTGCCAAACACAAATAATGAACCTAGGCGGCCGCGAAATCGAGCTTCGACCACTCGAAAACTTCCCGGTAATCCGAGACCTAGTCACAAGCTTCAACGAATTCCACAGCAAACACCGTCAAGTAAAACCCTACATAATAACAGTAACCCAAAACGGCGGCGAAGAAAAAGAAAACGAAAAAGAAGAAGGGAAGACCGCGAAACCTGAGCATCTACAGAGCCCCGAGGATCTTGAAAGATACATTCAGTTCGCGCACTGCATAAAATGCGGCTTATGCTTCCACGCCTGCCCCATCACAAGCACAAACATAAGCTTCCTCGGGCCACAAGCCCTCGCACAAGCCTACAGATACCTCGCGGACAACCGAGACCAAGACGACCACCTACGTCTAGAAATCGTCGATACCAAAAACGGATGCTGGAGCTGCCACCTAATCGGCGAGTGCAGCTACGCCTGCCCGAAAGGAGTCGACCCAGCCCTCGGCATCCAGCTCCTAAGAAGAAAAGCCACCGCCCAAAAACTAGGCGTAACAAAATAACATCACTATTCCGCGATTTACCTACTCACGCATTGGCCAATAACCTACCTAAAGAAAAGAAGTGAATAGTGTACCCCGTCTCTGACTGGCGCGGGTCATGGCGAGATCTACTGATCTCATTCTCACGCGTCTTTCTGCCGGGGCTTTTGTCTCCATCTGTCGCGCGTGTGGGTAAACGAGGTTCACATGATATTCGAAATATCGAATGATTCAAACACCCGCCGTTTAACGCGTGTATTACGATGGAGACATGTCGAGATCCTTTTTTCTCTGTTTTAAACCTTCAGTATTGCTTCGATTCTCAGCTCAAAGGCTGACACCGGAACTCTGAGGCTGTAGCCGTCAAGAACCGCTGGTGCAATCTCCCCGATCCCGCCGGTGTCTTTACTGTCAACCTGTATCTCAGCGGCTCTACCTAGAGCATAAACCGGATAGTCGCTGGGAACGGTGACACACTCTGCTCCTAGGAGCTGCTTGAGGAATGATGCGAGGTATGATTTAGCCTCGGTGTAGTTGGCCTCAGCATGCGCTAATGCAACCGCCACCCTGTATTCCTCCCTAGGCTCACCGTCTTCACCGCGGTAGAACACCTTACCTATCTCGAAGATCTTCTGCGGATACTCCTCATGAATATTCTTGGATAGAGTCGATAGGAGCGATGCGATGAGGGATCCTCGCAGATACTCATGTTCGCCGCTCTTCGGGTTCTCAACCCGCAGCTCCCGACTCAGCTCAGCTCCTCCCTTCATGCTCACCAGCATTTCACGGCTGATCAGGCTGTAGTTCATAACCTCAATCAACCCTAGCCCAATCAGAACCTTGCGAGCCGCATCCAACGCAGATAACCTGCTGGACAGCCGCCCTACATCGGTCGAGGCTGGGAAGGTCGGGGTCAGGTTCACCACGTTATACCCTATCTCCACCTCCTCCACAATATCAACCGGGTGCAGAATATCGGACCGATACCTCGGAACCTCTACGGTGATTGTCTCGTTAACCTGCTCGACGCCGAGTCGGCTCCGCTTCAAACACTCTGTGAACTCCTCTTGGCTGAGGTTTAAGCCGAGTAAACCGTTGATGTAAGACTGCTCCACATTCATCTTTGTAGACGCAAGGTTCGGCGTCACACTGCGAGAGCTAGGGTAATTCACCTCAATGCTTTCCAGCTGTGCACCCTGATCAGCCAGCGCAGCCAGAAGCACCGCTAAAACATCTTCAGCCGCTTTGCCGTCAGTCGCAGTGATGTCGATGAACATGTTCCGCGTCTCAGTAGAGACTCGGGTAGCTTCACCGTTAACCACTGGTGGAAAGGAGAGAACAGTGCCTTCTCGATCCACGATAACCGGGTATTTGGAGAAGTCTTTGAGGATGTGGCCGAACTTTTGACCTGTCTCCACATCTCTCAGAACCTCCGTCATACTCATTTTACGACCCTGTCCAAGCGGAGTGAACTCGAAGCTAGGCGGAACCGCCTTGTAGGTGAACGGCGGCTTAACCGCGTCAAGATTATGCAGGCCGGTGGAGACCTTGGATCGGCGGCGCCCCAACCCGTTGTCGAGATCATCCTGCATCGCCATAAGCTGCCTTATCGACTCATCGTCAAGCTCCACATTCTTCACCACCGCGCCTACGAAGAAAGGTCTCACATCTAGAACAGACTCGTCAACCTTCACAGCAACCCCTGATCTGCCGACCTGATACCGAGGTGCACCCGTCTCGAAGCCTAGGAGCCCATTAAGGGCCCGAGCGATTCCCCACTCGCTTGAGAAATCAGGCCGATTAGGATTGAACTCCACTCGCACATACTCCTCAGCCTCCTCCTCAATGTCCAAGCCAAGGTAGGGGAGGGTCTCGACTAGGTTCAGTTTCGACAGCGGCCGTCGAAGCAGCGCCAGCAACCGGTCATAGTGAAGCGTTATCACCGGCACAGCGGCAACCCCCTAAGCCAACTGAGACTGTTGTCGTACAACACGCGAATATCTGTGATGCCGTGCCTAAGCATTACAAGCCGCTCTAACCCTCCGCCCCAAGCTAACACAGGGTTCTTCACTCCAAGAGGCAAAGTAACCTCCGGCCGGAAGATCCCCATGCCGCACAGCTCAACCCATTTACCTAGGTTTTCAAAGTAAACCATTGATTGAAGCGAAGGCTCCGTGTAGGGAAAGAAGGTTGGCCAGAACTTCACCTTCGTCAAACCTAGCTTCAGGTAGAAGCGGCTGAGAAGCCCCATCAAATCTCTCATACTCACCTTCTCTCCGACAGCTATGCCTTCAATCTGGTAGAACTCATCTAGATGCTTGAAGTTCGTCTTCTCGTTACGGAAAACCCTGCCTACAGAGAAGACCCGCGCATCCCTTGGCCTATGATCAGCAAGATACTTCACGGTAACAGCCGTGGTGTGAGTGCGAAGCACAGTCTCCTTCGCCCGCTCAACATTCCACCTGTAACCCCAGCCTCTTGACCCGGTGTTGCCACCGTTCTCATGCACCTGAGCGATACTCTGCACCACCCTCTCACCCCCGCCGATCTGGCTGCTTTTAGCGTCGGCTAGGTAGAAGGTGTCCTGCATCTCCCGCGCCGGATGATCCTGAGGAATGAAGAGCGTATCAAAGTTCCAGAAGGAGGGCTGAATAATCGGCCCCTCAATCTCCTCGAAGCCAAGTGCGACAAAGATCTCCCGCACCTCATCAATAAACTGCTGAACCGGGTGCTTCTTCCCGGGATAAATCGGTGGAGCAGGCGCCTCCACATCAATAGGTCTCAAAACGTGGCCTTTCCACTTACCGGTAGCAAGAATATCAGGGGTCAACTTGTCAAGCTCCTCCTCCTCACCGAGCCCCGCAGCAACCTCTGAACCCTGAGACGTCAAACTGATCTTAACCGTCTTCTCCTCTTTCCGCTTCAGGTAGCCGGGCCGCTTCTCAAGAATCTTCAGGATCATCTTCTCGTCCTGAGCCAAATCCGCCTCAGCTACTCCACCTTCTCTAGCCAGCTTGCTTAGAAACATCTCCTCAAGCGTAGCCTTCTTAACTGCTTGACCCTTCGCAACCGGCTTCCCGTCCACAGACGTTATCTCGACCCAGCCTTGTTTGCGAGCATTTCCGAGAGCGGCTGAGAACTCTTGGGCGTCGCCGCTGAACCGCTTCTTCAAATCTTCAAGAGACGCTTCTCCACCGGTTTTAGTTAGCTGCTCTAGCAGTCTACGTTCAGGTAGCCCTTCAGCCGCAGCCTTCTGCCCCTCGGTGTCAAGCATGATGACTTCTCTGTTTTCAGCTTCTGCGGCGAGCAGCTCTTTCGCCTTAAGCCACTCCACGGCCCTACGGGTCTGGTCGAGACTTAACCCAGCCTTCTCAGCGACAGCTTCGAGTCTACTACCCTCTTTTTTGCCGCGTAGAGTCTTCAGCAATCTTCGCTCTAAGCTGTGCAGCGGCTTTGTAGACATCCGGTTCAACAACCACCTGTTTGTTCTGCGCCTATTCCCATAGGCTCGTCTTTTAAGAGTTAATCTATCAGTAACCTGTCTGAAGCCAGATTAGCCGTTTAATCAGTCAGCTAACTACTAGTCTCTGACCATGAATTTTTCCAGTGTCTTCTTGGCTTCTTCTCGTTTACGCTGATGTTCCTTGAGGAAGGTCTGGACGACCTCGGAGAGACGGAGCTTGTCTTCACCGCAGAGGAGTTCCCCTTCTCTGCAGCGGCAGTAAACCTCTCTCACATCTTTGTCATCCTTCAACAGGATCTCATAGTAACGGTAGACCGGGCAGATCTCGGGGATGCCTCCTTTCTCCCGCTGCTCCTGAATAGTTGATCGGCCACCTGTGAAAGACCTCATGATCTTGCTGTGAACCAGCTCAGGCGGATCAACAGTGAAGATCGCGGTCTCAGGCTCGCTTGCACTCATCTTCCCACCTTGACCCAGCCCAGGAATGAACTTCGAATGTATCTGAGCCGGCTTGTAGAAGCCGAGTTTAGGTGCAACTTCACGCGCCACTCCACGCCAATAAGGATCCTGATCAATAGCAGCTGGAATTAAGCAGGGAACATTCTTCCCTTTCAGGACTGACGGCAGGAAACAGGGAACCGCCTGAATCGCGGGGAAGAAAATCATCCCGATGTTGGTGCTGTTCTCGAAGCCGAAGACCGCCTTAGCCGTGGAAAAGGTGATGTGCTTAGCTATCTTGACCGCTATATCGTAGATCGTTTTCGCATACTCGATGTCTGAGAAGATGAAGGTCTTTTCAGGATCGAAGCCGCAGGCGATTACGTCCAACGCGTTTTCATAGGTGAATCCTACTGTGGTGTCGAGGCTTAGCTCAGAGTTGTGGAGAAACTTCTCATCGTCAGTCATCTGGAAATAGAGTTCTGCGCCGAACTTCTCCTGCAGATACTGCGTGAAAATCCATGGAACCAAATGGCCCATGTGAGTGTGGCCTGATGGGCCGCGCCCAGTGTACAGGAAGAACTTCTCTCCAGCTTCATAACGATCAAGGATCCAGTTTAGATCACGGTGGCTGAAGAAGATCTTCCTCCTCAGAAACGGGTGAACATCACCTGTAAACTTCGCTATTCGCTCAATCAACTCATCAGTAATCGGGGTCGTTCCGAACTCCCGGATCAGCTTATCATAGTCAACTTCGCCCTTGACCTCCCAAGGAGTGACTGTGAACTCGCCCAGCTTATTCGGCATCTCAGACAGAATCAATCAGCTCCTCAAGACTCATTATAAAGATAGAGCTTCTTCAATCAATCAGTGAAGAAGATGACCCTCTTCATCAATCTCGCCTAGACGAACCCGTGTCGTGGAGACCGGTTTACCGTCTTCAGCCAACACCTTTTCGATTACGACCACCTTCAAAGGCTTTATGCCTAATCTTCTACGTTTCTCATTAAACTCATCCGCTCTCTGAGCGGTCTCTGGGCTGACCACCACCGTCTCAACGTCACCGCAATACGTTTCAGGCGCGAAGTAGTCGTTTAGCGGCACAATCTGGTAGTCTCTTCCCGGGAAGGTCCTGTCCAGATAGGCCATAAGGCTCTCAACTCGGCTCTGGAATCTGTGATCCGGGTTCTTTCCAAGCCGTGCCGCGAACTCGTCGGTGGTTACCCCTATCAGGACACACTCTCCCACCTCGAAGGCTTTGGAGATCAGTGCCTGGTGACCTCTGTGAAGACGGTCGAATGTTCCACCCAGAGTCGCCGTTCGACACCTTCGCTTCAACCGCCGGATCTTACCCTCCGGCCTTCTATAGGTCGTTAATAGTTAATATAACATAGCGGCACAGCTTGTTGTGAACGGCCCTTGTCGATTAACCCGGATCTGGTAAAGGCTGGGCGTATCGCCTCTGAAACCCGAGAGATGATCGCCGGCTCTGACATCGTCGGCCGCACATTTACAGAGATCTGCGACACTGTTGAGAACAATATTAGGCGTCTCGGCGCCGAGCTCTCCTTCCCCTGCAACGTTTCAATAAACGAGGTGGCTGCTCACTGCACCGCCCCCTACGATGGCTCTGAAGACACAGTTATCAGTGAAGGTGATCTTGTCACAATCGATCTGGGAGCACACATCAACGGCTACCTCACCGATACAGCGACAACAGTCTCCGCCAACCCCGATTATGACTCAATTATTCAGGCAACCAAAGACACCCTCGACGCAGCGCTCCGCATCGTAAAGGTCGGCATCCCTGCAGGAGATATCGGGCGAGTCATCTCCGAATCCGCTGAACACTGGGGCTTCCGACCGATCACAAACCTGACAGGCCACTCCATGGAGCAGTACCAGGTTCACTCCGGCACCTCTATCCCGAACACTTGGACACCGGGGCTACCGCGGCTCAAAGCTAACACGATATATGCGGTTGAGCCGTTCCTAACCTTCAGCGACGGTTCAGGCCTAGTTGTAGAAGGCGGCGCACCGCGGATCTTCGGTTTAGTCTCCCGAAGAGTCACCGGTAAGAAGAAGCTTGACGAGCTTGTCGAGGAGGTGTGGCGGACACGCCGGACACTTCCCTTTACACCCCGATGGTACTCTCACCTCTTTGACAAAGGCGAAATGAAGGACGTGGTTAAGGATCTGGTTAAACACGGTGTTGTACGCGGCTACCCGATTCTCGTCGAGAGAACCGGTAGACCTGTTGCGCAGTTCGAGCATACCTTCGTGCCGACTGAGACTGGCGCTGTTGTAATTACAGGCTAGCTAACGACTAACCAAATGACTAGCTAGCCTGCTGATTAACTGGTTGATCGAGCCGACTGACTTGTTATTAGGCTAAGATTGCTGCTTTGTGCTTTCCGCGTAGATCATTTCGATTTTCGTCTTTGCGTTCTTGCAGTGGCTGCATTCGCCGTTTGTTTTGAACACAAAGTCGCCTATTTCGAACGGTCTCTTGGATTTGAAGTTGCAGGCAGGGCACACCTCGACTGTGTAGACTTGATAGTCCTGCTTCTTGGATTGCTGTGGCTGCTGTTTGCTGTTGGTCACGGCTACTGTCCAACTCCGAATGTGTTTCCTACGCCTACTAGTATTACGGTGTCGCCCTTCTTAGTCTTCTCTTCTATGATGCGGTCGATGCGTTTTACGACGCGGTCGGTTGTCTCAGCTATTTCTTTCCTCATCACCGAGATAGCTTCGACGATTGACTGCTTGATCACTACCGCGTAGAGCGGGATCTTGTTTTTAGTAGCGACCTCCTCGATCTGGAACCTGTCCACACCGATTCCGCCTATTGCGGCGCCGATACCCTCCGCGATCTCTCCGGTCTTCTCACCTTCGAGTTTGAGGGCCGCGTCAATCATGATGATCGTATTGGCCTTCACACCCAAGTCGTTTACAAGCCGCTCCAGAGCTACACCTGGTTGACCGACGTTTCCACCGGGTCCCTCAGCCTTGACTAGGTAAAGGGTGCGTCCGTTGTAATCGGTCTGGCTGTAAACTGTGTCTCGTGCAATCGTCTTCTTCTCAGTGTTCAGCATGAATTTGGCTGCGACCATTGCTCCGATGCCGTCGCCGATAGGCTGCTGCCGCTTGAATGCGTCAACAGCACTGCTCAAAGCCTCAGCCTCTTGAAGTATTAGAGGCATCAACATCTGGAGCTGCGCCAGCACATAAATGCTGCTGGTTCTCTTACCCATCAGGTAGAAGTGTCTTACGATTTTGTAAATGAGATTCAGGGTAGTCGTGATCTCTAATAGGTTCTCAGCCGTGCTGACCTGAACTGGATCAGCTTTAGGACCGATTGCCCGTACCTCTTCCCGGACACGTTCATCTCTCGTAACCATAATGTGCTCGATCTTGCCCATGATACCTGACGGATCAGTCTCAACCGGCATGATAGTGAAGTACTCTAGGAACTGGTCGATTCTCTCAGTAGGATCGCCTTCAGGCTTCAGAACATTCTTGATATACTCTAACGTCTCTTTCCTTGTCTTCTCCTTCATATTCTTGAGACGATTCAAGGAGCGTGAAACTTCGCTCAGCATCATCCATGACTGAATCTTCTGTCCGTAGAAGAAGAATAGCAGGATAGGCGCGTAAAATATGATGTACATTATCGGATTTTCTAGTGAGCCGTCTCCCGGTAGGCCGAATAATGGTATGATGAACATTCGCTTCTACCACATAGCTGAAACTCTTATGATTTAGGTTTTATGCTTGCAAAACGACAATATTGCTCTTCTTGCTATATCTACCAGTTTTACGCCGTCTAACCTGTGTAAATTTGCTTTCTTACGCCGCTGTTTAACGCCGCGGTTTTTTCACCGCAGATATTGTTAAGCAGATCTTCAAGCAAATCCATATATCTAGTGTATTCACCTGAACTATGTATGGTTCGGGTTACAACAGGCCGTTCGTTAAAAATCACGGCGTTAATTGTCTGCAGTCTATTTCTGTTTCAAATCCCTCTAACCGTATATGCGCAGCAAGGCTCTAAAGCTGAGCCGATTCCGATCAAGCTTAACAAACCGGTTACCGGAACTATCGCTGAGCCTGGAGAATCAAACTGGTACACGTTCAACGCCACCAAAGGCGACTCGTACGTCATCGAGATATCTAATGAGAGTGTGTCGATGGCTCCCTTCTTCACTCTATACTCAGGGAACGAGAGTGGGAGTATCCTAGTGTGGGGGGGCCGCTCAGCCACCTACAACTTCACCTTAACCGGAGCCTATCTTATAGAGGTGAAGCACACCGACAGCACCTACGGTGTAGGCAGATACGACATCAGCATCAGACTAGCTGAGCCTCCGACACTTGTTGTTGCAGCCCTTGACTCCAACACTTCGCAACCTATCCCTAACGCTAAAGTCAATGTGTATAACCCTGTCAGCTACAATCTCCTCGGCTCGAACATTACTGACTCCAACGGCCTGACTGTTATCCCACTGAAGTACCGAGGGTACTATTTGGTAACGATTAGCGCAGAAGGGTATGACGATATCTACGGTGTGACTCTGCTGGAGGGTGAAGGCCGAATCAACAGGTTCGCCGGCATGACCGCCACCTCGTACACAGGCTTCGTGTTCGCCTCAGCTCTTGTGAAAGGCGTAGTCTCACCCGGTGGAACAAACTCTATCAGCGTCTCAGTCGCCAACGCTAACGCCACCTACCCTATTCGTCTGCATAACATCACAATAGCGATGCCGTGGTTCGGCTTCTACGACGGCAATATTCAGGGACTGCTCATCCTGAACCGAAGCATGCCTGTAACACTCGCTCCCGGCGAAATACAGGTCTTCTCCATCCAGTTCACCGCACCAACAGACGTAACGGCTTACATCAGCTCCTCCCTAACCACTAACGCCTTCGCTGACCTGAACGGCGAAGCTCCCGCTTGGAGAACAACCTACCAAGTCATCGAAGGCGTCGGGCTGAAGGAGAACCGGACCCTAGTGCCTGTTCCCATTAATCCTCCGGCGCAGGCTTCACAGGGCTTCCGAGTACAGCTTGAAGGCTTCTCCCCCGTACCTGTTGCGGACCCAGCGCTCACCTCTAAGCTTGACGATGTCACCAAAAGCGTCAAGGACAGCGCCAACAAGCTGAGCGACATCGGGGTAAGGATAGGCGACATGGGTGATCAGCTAGCAAGCACCTCCTCCTCTATGAAGAGGGTGGCCTCCGGCCTCAACAACGTCTCCTCCACCCTCAGCTCCTCAGACGGTAAACTCAACACAATCTCATCTGGAGTAGGCTCAATGAGCGATCAGCTAAAAACCGTGAACACTCAGCTAGGCAACGTCACCTCAGCGGTCTCCAGCCTCGCCTCACAGCAGAAAGACACCAACTCCAAGCTCACCGACATCACCCAGAAAATGACTACTCTACAGAAAAACTCAGAAGACTCAGTCAACCGGCTATCCAGCGACCTACGCACACTACTCATCCTACTAGTAGTCATCGCAGCAGTAACCGCCGCCGCCAGCGTCCTCGCACTAATCAGAAGCCGCCACCCGAGAACAACATACTAGCTTGCCTGCCAGCTAGTTAGTTATTCAGCCAGCCAAACTAAGAAACAGTGTGTCAAGAACCTGAAGCAACAAAGCGGAGCAACCTACTTACCTATTTGCTTCCAGCCTAATCTCTAACGCTGTTTAAAGGAGTAAACACAAAGTTGCCGGCACCACCGCTTCGCGAGACCTCACGGAGCTCACTAGCACGGTAGCGACGACGGGTTTAACTTCCGGGTTCGGAATGGGACCGGGTGGAACCCCGCCGCTGTGGCCGGCTACTTCAAGGTCGGTACGGGGCTATTGATTAACTTTGTGGACAATCTTTAAAGCAGTCGAGCGTGTATTCTGCGACAGGTTTTGCAGGAGCGACTTAGAGGTTGAAGGCTGTTATACTTGCAGGCGGTTTCGGAAAGAGGCTCAGACCTCTTACCAACGTTAAGCCTAAGCCGCTTATCCTCGTGTCCGGTATACCAATTCTTCTCTGGCAGATAGATTGGCTGAAGAAGCACGGAGTCAACGAGATAATCATTTGCGCTGGTTATCTCAAGGAGCGTATCTTCGACTATATTGGCGACGGATCCAAGTTCGGAGTCAAGGTGAAGTACGCTATTGAAGAAACACCTCTAGGAACAGGAGGCGCACTAAGAAACGCAGCGGAGAAGCTGCTCACCAACGACGGCAGAGGCGAAGAAGAGGAAGCCTTCCTCATGTTGAACGGAGACATCCTGACCAACCTAGATCCGCAGAAGCTCTGCGCAAGCCTCGAAGGGAAGGGAGGCGCTTTGGCGAGCATCGCAGTGATCCCGCTGCCCAGTCCTTACGGTGTAATCGACATAAAAGACACAGGCATCATCAGCGGTTTCAGAGAGAAGCCTCGTCTCGACGGCTACTGGATTAATGCAGGAATATACTGCCTCTCCCAGAAGATACTCAAATCTCTACCGAAGCAGGGAAACATCGAGACAACAGCCTTCCCAGACCTAGCTGAGAAAGGCCTCATCAAAGCAACTCAGTACAACGACGTTGTCTGGCGCTCCATAGACTCCCACAAAGACATAGAAGAAGCCGAGAAAGAACTCAAACACGAACTAGACCTCGTCGCAAAAAAATACAACATCACTCAACGGCAAAGCGACGCCATCTAACCCGTTAACTAGCAAACGAAAGAGAAACAACTTACTTCCCGCACGACGCTACTTCCTTGACACATGCGGGTTCCCTTTAACATAGAATCTCCACATCTTATCTTGAGCCAAGCGAATACCGATACGTGTAGTCCTAACAGTCTCAAACACTTTACCGGCCTCACTGGGCTCACAGATTTTGAGGTCTGAGGCTGGGTCGGTGAGGTCGCAGCCGTTCTGCTCACGGGTTATCTGAAGCGCCTTGGTCAGTTTTCCCGGGCCGCTTCCCACCTCTGTAAGCTTCTCGACTCCGCGGTTCCGCATCATCAAATCAACTCCTTCAAGAGGCTCCACAGCCCGGATCAGCACCGCAGCCGGAATCCCTTCCTCTTCTGTTACAGCGTTGAGGCAGTAATGGTTCCCATAGGTGAAGTAGACATAGGCGATGCCGGGTGCCCCGAACATCACAGCGTTCCTCGGCGTTTTTCCACGATAGGAGTGACTAGCAGGATCGTCGACTCCACGGTACGCCTCAGTCTCAACAATCTTTCCGACTAAGAGCCCGCTAGACTCTCTGCGGACTAGGAGTTTGCCGAGAAGCTCAGGAGCAACAATAAGTGTATCTCGATTGTAGAATCTTCTGGGAACAGGTTCCGGGGCGATGCTCATGCTGCGCTGCGGAAGAAGCAATCTTTTTACGTGGCTAAAAAGAGTTGGTTGATCCGGGTGGGGACGTAGTCCAGCCTGGTTCTTAACCCTGGAAAGGTAGGACGACAGGCTCCAGAGGCGAACAATAAGCTATAGGTTCGCTGACACTTTCAAAAAAGGTGGATGATGTTGCTTTGGAGCGCAGGAGGAACCTGTAGGCCGTGGGTTCAAGTCCCATCGTCCCCATCCTGTTTTTAGTTTTGTTTCGTTATCGCGTGGTTGAACAGGGTGGATGAGCATACGTTATCCTAATATGAAATAGAGTCAAATTGTTTGATATGGTGTTCAAGAGTAGGTGTCGTGTTCAAACTTTCTAAACGTTATGATGGCGAGGTTGCCTTTCTTATTCCCCAAACAGTTTCTTTACTGAAAGGAAGTGTTCAAACGCTTTTTTGCCTTGTTCAGTCAACTTGTAATGTACTGCAGTTCTTCCCTTGATTTTTACTGTCTGTGTCTCCAAATACCCGGTTTCCTCAAGTGCTCTAAGCCTTTCTATCCTCGTAGATTGGTTTGGGCAAGCTGCCTCCAGATCTTTGAATCTCTTCGGCTTCTCGTATATAGATTCGAGTACCTCAAGAGTGTGAACTAACCCCATTATACGTACAGATTTCCAAGGATCATTGGATGACGACAATGATGACACACCCTGTTATACAGTAAAATACGCATGGCAAAGTAAAAAACCTTGGCTTAACGACATCAGTCCATTATTCTAAACATCTATAATTCTATATTTCTATACTCTATTATAGTAAAGTATAAAATATCGTGAATGTTTACCGTTCTGAAGTGAACTAGCCCCTAGACATAGTTTTACGCACGGCGAGTAATTTTTCTCGCCCAAAAGTATGAATGATCAGGCACGAACTTCAAAACGCTAAACGTGTACAAAATATCATAGTAAAACGTATTGCTGGGTTGACTGAGAGTAAAGAACAACCGGGGAGACAAATTGAGGAGGATCTATTCAGCAACCTTCAAAACCCCGAGCTACAAGCTCAAAAAAGGGTGCTAAAGCAAATTATCGAAGACTACCTGCATAACAGAATCACTGATGAAGAGTTCAAGACCCGATTCTTCCGCCAAATCCAAGGCATTAAACTCTGGTTGAGGGCCAATGACAAGACTTACTGAACACTAGGTTGATGGTGACTGACCAAAATCTATTACATCAACCTTCTACGCAGGCGTTACAGTTGCGAATCATCCTCCGTAATGTTCGATGGTTTTACCGGTAACCGCTTTTACTATTAGATATGTCCTGAGGCTAGGAAAAGGTTGGGCCGTGGTGACCATTGTGACGCCGTGACTTGACTTTGTATCTTAACTAAACTGAGCCCTTTGAGCAGAGCATGCGAGCCAATAATCTGTGCGTAAGTTTACGGTGCTCTGCAGTATATTATATTTTAATTAAGAAATAATCAAAGGTATGGTTTCAATTTTTATTATCTGTTTTAACTATCTAAACTGGTATGATCATGCATAGATTCTATAAATGCTAAATTTATAAAACTAGTTTAATAAATATACGTGAGATCTCACCATGCTTGGAATAGGGCGTCAGGAATACCCCGTTTTTATCGCAGGGCTAGTTCAAGGTGTAAGCCTTCCAGTAATAGAAATGTTAGTGGCGATACTTGCATCCGCAGGCACACTAGTTGTTTTCAGCAGCACCGTAAATCCATCTTTAACACTACTGTTAACCTTCGCCGTACTTCTAGGTCTCGACCTAACAAGAAACATAACAATCGGCCTCTCTCACTCCCGATTCGCAAAAGGCAACATCATAGGAAACATTTTCGGACTTGTGCTATTCTACGCAGCAATTAACACAATCGCTCCACATGCGGCAGCTATGTCACTACTCTTCACAGGCGTGCTCGCTATGAGCTTCGCCATAGGCCTGGCCATATACACCCACTCAAAATAGCCTAGCAACGAATCAGATCTTAATCTAAGCCAAGACAGCTCAAGAGCCTTGCCTAGATGCATTCTTCTAGGAAGATAAAAGAGACAAGAGCCGCTAAACCGGTTTGGAACAATTATCCGTTCTTCCCAAAGCAGATATACTGTAAAAAAGTGATACTTAATCTAAAGAACATGTGAATAGAGGGGAAAAGGAAAATAGTTGCGAGCCCGTTAAAGTAAGCTGGATATTTTTTGACTCTACTATCTCAGGCTAAAACCTATGGCGGCGTCGGATCCATCCTTGTTCTGCTATCTCCTGTCCCCAGTGTAGGCTGGCTTCTAGCAATAGTTGGATTCATCCTTACCCTCCTAGCTGTAAAAAACATCTCTGAGGCGGTTAGAGACCGTTCAATCTTCAACAACATGCTGATTTCGGTCGTCCTCTCCATCGCTGGAGTCATAGTCGCGGGCTTACTGCTAGTAGCCACCTTCTTCAGATTCATGGGGATGGGCTATTTTTCAGGATCCGCAGGCCCTGACTTCGATCCATCAACAATACCTCCAAGCGACCTAATTGGCTTTGTCTCCTCAATCTTAATTGCGCTCGCCGCAGTCTGGGTCTTCTTCCTAGCATCAGCAATATTTCTGAGACGAAGCTACACAGAGATAGCTGCTAGACTCAACATCAAGATGTTCAGCACCGCAGCCCTACTGTTCCTGATAGGCGCCGCTTTAACTATCATCCTAGTCGGGTTCGTGCTTATCCTCGTGGCCCAAATACTCCTGATCATCGCGTTCTTCTCCATTGTTGATGAGCCGCCGCAGTCACAGATACCGCCACCATCATCGCCTCCATCTCCACCTCCGCCTCCACCTACTTGACCCAACTCTGAATGTGTAATGTAAATCAGTAAGCTGCGCCCCAGATCTTACCGTTTGATTTATCTGAAGGTACGGTATTAGTCAACGTTAGGTGAAGCATTCGCAACCAGCTAAACCGTCAGAGACAAAGGAAAAAGCGGCTAAGATATTGTCCGATGTTCCTCCTAACAAGGGCTTCTACTTTCATTCAGGTGTTAACGAGTATACCGGCCAGTACGCAACAAGTCTGGCGCAATTCTCCCAGCTCCTAGAGAGCATAGATCCGAAATCGGTTGAGTTTCATCTTGCAAGAAGAGATTTCGAGAACTGGGTGCGATCCTTAGGAGATAACGCATTATCATTGCAGCTCGCCAAGCTCAGGAAGAAGGGACTTTCAGGCGAGCAATTAAGATCTGAAACCCATCGTATTGTCGAGAAACGACTACATACACTGGAAAAAGAAGCTGCTCAATAACCAAGACAACAGCAACACCACCACTGCTACTAACAGCAACTCAGCTTAGGTTAGACTCCTAGCTTCTCCTTCACGAAGATTAACTTGATCTTCCGGTTAGGGTTTGTCTCTCTTTCGAAGATCAACACTTTGCCTATTGTGCTTCCTGGGCCGCCGGTGTCTCTTACACGCTTATCTTCAAGCGGCAGACAATATTCGCGGACACGCCTCAACCCCTCTTCAAGATTAGAAACAATCTTCTGCGTTCCAACAACCCAAACCAAACTCTTCGCCGAGTAAACATAACCGGCTAACTGGCTACCGGTAGCGCTCGCAACAACAACCTCACCTGTCTGAGTCACCGCATGGACACTGCCAAGGTAGTAGTCGGCGAGTGTGCTCCTTCCTCGAATATCTCTCTGCTTAGCCTGGTCTTTTTCCGCTAGTATTGCATCCTTGAGATTCCTCCAAGGGTGCCTGCCTGATTTCAACAGATCGACGAACCCTATCTCCTTAAGGGTAACTGAGCCAGCGGTCATAATCTCAGCTCCAAATGGAAGGATCTGCTTCAAACGCTCCAGAGCCTCCTGTCGAGAGTCAACAATCTCAGCATCGACTCCACGGCCTCCAAGAACTCCGATTGTTTTCTCTACCGTTTCACTGCTAGCGAGCTCATCCCAAGCCATGTGATGCTCTATCCCGCTGCAGTCTAAAAAACGATTAGTCTTTCCAGGTTCTTTTCAACGCGAGATGACTGTATTAAGCAAGCACTGTTTCCAGAGTTCAGTCTAGGCGATTAGGACCCCGTTTGGATATGCTGTTATGGATTTCAGAAACAAAGGCCTTATATCCAGAACTGAGCCTAACCAAGGCTTAACTTGTCTTTGCATAGAAGATATATGCTGAATCCTAAGGTCTTGTATTCCGCGGGGCTTTGCCTGCTTATGCTTCTGCCGGCCGCACTTTTGATCGTTAGCTTGTCAAGCGTTCCTCATGCAGAGGCTCAGGGTATTTCTCTGGCGGATAACGATTTGGCCGCCCGGTTTGCTCCTGTCCTGCACTTCACCAGCGGTGAGAAGTTCTACCCAACCTCTGTTGACTACATCATCTCAAGTTCGGCGGTTAAGCAGCGGAACCAAGGATCGCTACTGCCAACCATCATAGATCCAGCACCTACTCCATCCACTCTAGGCCAATACACTTCTTCTTCAAACCTGTTCTTGGACAACAAGTTAGGCAGCCTTGACGCTATAGCTGCCGATTACGCCTCCAAAGCGAAGAGCACAGGATACTATGCGTATGTGCACATTCTGAGGAGCAGCTCACCGACTGTAATCGAGTATTGGCTCTTTTACGCCTACAATAATGGTCCTATGAACGATCATCAAGGAGATATTGAGGTGATTCAGGTGTTCTTAGATAGCTCCGGGGATCCTCAGCAGGTTCTGCTATCGCAGCACGGCTCTGGGGAGAACGCTGCTTGGGGCAACGTGGAAAAGATCGATACTCATCCCGTGGTTTATGTGGCGCAGGGAAGCCACGCCAACTACTTCAGACCCTATCAGGGCAAATTTGGCCTCGAAAACGATGTTGTGGGAAGCGACGGAATCACTATTATGCCCAGTGACCTTAAGATGCTTATTCTCGGAGAAAAAGGCATCCGCCCAGTTGACCAGAGCTGGCTTGACTTTCCGGGCCGCTGGGGATACTGGGGAACTGACGATGAGGTTGTACGGGGTTTAGCTGGTCCTCTGGGAGTAGTTTTCAACCAGGACGGGATTAGGTGGGCAAATCCTACGAACTATCTTCGCGGCACATTAACTGTTGACGCTAACTACTTTACTTTAGCTTGGGTCGCCGCTAACATTCTCCTCATCTTTGTAGCCTACACTGTGATAAGGGGCGCTTGGAAGGCTGTAGCCATAGTTAGGCTGCGGAAGAACGGCAGTCTCATGATGGGGAAGTTTCTCAAGAGCCGCGGCGGCGTCGGGCTTATGCTCGGCATCACTGCTATTGCGATTACTTTGGCTGCGCTTTCAATGCCGTGGTATAGTATAACTGCTTCTTCTGAAACTGGGCCTTTAGCTAAGCAGCAGCCAGTCGAACTGATGAGTATTAATGGGGTGAACGGGCTGCAGATCAACATGTTTCTAGGTAGCGACAGTGAATCATCTTCAGGCTACAGGAGTCTACTCTCAACTCAGATACCCTTCGCTATTCTGATAGGCGCAGGAATCGTTCTGCTAATACTCGACGTTATCGGGGTGAAAAGCGGCAAAAGCATCGGGAAAAAATTCCTGATAGGCGCGATAACCTCGCTTCTGCCGTTCATCATAATTTACATCTTCATAGCGTCGTTGCCATCGTTCATGCCTCTGGCATCCCAGCTTACTGGTGTCCAGAATATACCGACTCAAGCCGTGCAGACAATACAGACCGTGGCATCCAACCCCGTTTCAGGCACTGCCCAACAGACCTTTCCCACGGTAGGTGTTACCACGCTCACATGGGGCTTCGGCCTCGGAGCCTACATGCTAATTATAGCGGCTATGCTGAGAATAATCGCAGGATTAACGATGCTAAGGACACCGGAACTACGCGGAGAATCTCCTCCAACACCAACTGCTCCTCAAGCTCAACCAACCCAGACTCAGCCATCAGCGGTACAAACTTCACCGGTTACAGAAGCAAGCAAAGAGGTCGCGGCGGGAAGGTACTGCCATAACTGCGGTAACAGGCTAAGATCCTCAGCTAAATTCTGCCCTGAATGCGGTTCAGATCAAGTTTAGCTACAAACAAAGGGCACAACGGTAAATAGGTACGGAGTCGAGCCTTTAGTTTGAATTTGAATATTAGGTCTCTACTGTACCCAGGTATTCGAGTTAGTTAGTTGAATTGAATAAGATAGATTTATTTGATTGATGATTGCGCTTCTGTTCTCTGACTTGGGTGATTGGATTAGATGGTGGTCGCAAACAGCATCATTGAGCTAATTGGTAACACTCCGATGGTTAAGTTGAACAAGCTTGTAGGATCTGATGATGCTACACTGTACGCGAAGCTTGAGTGGTACAATATAGGCGGCTCAGTTAAGGATAGGATGGCCAAATACCTCATAGAGTACGCTGAGGCTGCTGGAAAGCTGGATAAGGCGCGGATAATTCTGGAGGCGACCTCAGGTAACACCGGTATAGCTTTTGCGATGATTGCTGCGTCAAAAGGCCATAGGATAGCGTTGGTCATGCCTGAGTCGGTCAGTATAGAGCGGCGGAAAATCATTAGGGCCTATGGTGCGGAGCTGATTCTTTCCCCGGCAGCTCAGGGAACCGGGGGCGCTGTCGAGTTGAAGATGAAGATGCTTCAGGAGAACCCGGACAAATACATTGATTTAGATCAGTTCAAGGATCCAGCTAACATTCTGGCGCATTACCAGACAACCGGCAAGGAAATCCTTGATCAAACATGCGGAAAGGTTGACGTAATTGTCGTCGGCGTCGGAACCGCTGGAACCGGGGTAGGTGTCAACATGCGGGTGAAGCAGTACAACAAGAGCATCAAGGTTGTCGGCGTTTTACCGAAGCTAGGCGTCAGCATCCAAGGGCTACGGAACCCTGGTGAACTAAACCCTACTCAGCTGTTCAGGAAGGAAAGTTTCGACGAGATAGTCGAAATATCGAAGGAGGAGATACCGACCATACTTGAAGCTGCTAGAAGAGTAACAAAAGAGGAGGGCTTGTTCGTAGGAATGAGTTCAGGAGCAGTAATGCATGTTGCTCTGCAAAAAGCTAAAGAGATCGGTAAAGGAAAAGTGGTTGTGGCTGTGCTGCCGGATAACGGTGACAAATACCTCAGCACCCCGCTCTTCGACCTGTAAACTATTACCAAGATCTTCACGGGATTCAAATCTAGCTTCTAACGATTAGTTTTCCGAACATGTCGTAATGACCGGTTCCGCAGACGACTGAGCATCCGAAGTAGAACTCTCCAGCCTTATCTGCAACAAAGACTACAGTTGTTACCCTACCTGCAGGAAGACTCGTCTCAATATTGTAATCGGGGATCGAGAACCCATGCTCCTTGTAACTCGGCTCTTTGTCTGTGCTGCTTGAAATTCTAAGCATCACTATATCTCCTCGATTCACCTCAATTATGTTTGGTTTGAACGCCCACTGCGTAGCGTTAATGTCAATCACCTTGACATTACTCCTCGTCGGCGAAACAATCGCTGTGGCCGGCTCTTTCGTAAGATTTCCCATCCTAGACAGATTCTCATACTTAGCCTGCAACTCGGAATACTGTAACCTAACTGCCTGAGTTTCATTCACCAGCTCGACGTTTCGCGCTTCATACCCGTTAATCCTAGGCTGATACCAACCATACAACAGCAAACTCCCTACTGCTAACCCTAAAACTAACCCTAAGAAAAGGTGGAGTGAAGCCTTCATGAATACTCTGCTTAATTAGAACGTTGATAACATGTTATAAAAACTTGGCGAGCCTGTAGCTGCATACGTGCTTGAACGGATGTGCACAGATAGATGTATCATAACAAATCAGTTAGCTGAAGATTCATCTATCAACCAATATACAGTAGACGTAAAAATGAAAGAATGCGGTTAAACAAGTTTAACCGCTGATTTCGTCGATAGCCATCTCTGCATGCATGATTAGCATGTCTGCTGCGTTGGCATCTACGTGGTTTCCTCTCTGCGCCTCAAGCTCGTTTATGAGAGCGTTCAGGAGATTGACTGCTGCTTCGCTATTGCCTTGGTCGTTAAGGTCCACTGCGTTGTTCGCTTTAGCTAATAGGCTCTGGTAAACGCCTTTGTTGTTGATGTCTCCTGAATGGTAGTGGTGAGTGGTGCATGTTGGTAGGTGGCTGAGCATGTCGTCTGTCGTGGGACAGGTCATCTGCGCGTTTGCTGGTGCGAGAAGAACTGTCAAGCTTAGTACCATCATTGGCACTATGAGGTATCTAGAGGTGTTGGTCGTCATAGTCTATTATCGTATTCAGATCCTTTCATCCGGATAATAAGTGCGTCACTTTACGTTTGTAAGAAGTTCTGTTGATGGGAGGAGGTTTAAATTCTGAGTGTTTCTGAATATTGTCAGTTAACTTTGGTGATATTTTAGTTGAGGCTTATAGCTTATACTGGTAAAGGTGGTGTGGGTAAGTCTGTTATCTCCTCTGTAACTGGGCTTAGGTCTGCTCAGCTTGGATACAGGACTTTGGTGATGTCTTCAGATCCTTCTCATACTCTCTCTGACGTCTTTGAGGTGCCTGTGGGTGGCGATGAGACTAGGGTGAATGAGAACCTGTGGGTTGTGCATATTGACCCGGTTGAGGAGGGGATGAAGCATTACGCCACCCTGATGGATTACGTGGTGGAGCTCTTCAAAGCTCGAGATGTAGATGAGACTATCGCGTATGAGCTGGCTAACTTCCCGGGTTCAACTGGCGCCGCAGCTCTGCTCAAAGCCTTCGAGTATCAGTCTAAAGGAACCTTCCAAGTCATCGTTATGGACATGGTTCCCTCCGGTGAGGCGCTCAGGTTGCTTTACATGCCGTTTCTAATCAGCCGCTTCAGCCGCCGAATTATGCGGCTCATCTCGCCTGCTGCGAGGCTTGGGAAGATGATTGAGCCGATGACTGGGATACCTGCGCCTACAAGCGAGATAATCGATAAGCAGGTTGAGCTGCTTGAGATGATGGATAAGGTGAGAGGGATGCTGATTAACTTCGAGACCACAAGTCTGCGGCTGGTGATGAACCCGGATAACTTCAGCATAGCGAATGCGAAGCGAACCTACATGCAGTCCTCTCTATACGGGGTGAACACGGATCTCGCGATCATCAACAAGCTGATGCCGCAGGAGGTTCAAGACCCGTACTTCAAGAAGTGGAAGGAGATCCAGAGAATCTACACAAACCAAGTTAAGGCCGATTTGGCTCCGCTTCCGGTTAAGACGGTTCCGCTCTATGCTGAGGAGCTTCAAGGCATGGAGGGGTTGAAGCGGGCTGCTCAGGATCTCTTCGGAGACGAGGATCCGACTAAAGTGTATCACCAAGGTCAACCGTTGAAGCTGGTTCAGAAGGAGAACGGTTTAGAGATGATTGTAGCGGCTAAGCTAGCGAAGAAGGAAGGCTTACAGGTGGAGCGAATTGGCGATGAACTGATTGTCCATTTGAAGACGGAAAGCGGAAACGTCAAGATTCTGACCCCGCTACCCGCGATCACATTCAAATACAGTCTTAAAGGAGCGAAACTTATTAACGGAAACCTCCATGTGATGTTCGGTGAATAGAAGAAGGATGGAGAAGCCAAACAGAGAGAAAGAAAGGCCGCAGATATTCGTCCCGATACCGATACCTATGCTGGTTCCGATGACCCCCAGTGAATTCAAAGAGATCGTGAAACGTCTATGGCCAGCAGAGTACGAAGAATCGCTTACCCATCTTCAGAACGCGCGGATCGAAGTGTTGAAGGCGGTGGACGCCGCGATTAAGCAGCGCATCGAAACATTGGAAAAACACCAAGCCGAAAACGAGAAACATAAAGAAAAAGTTCAGGTAGAGTAACAGATAGCGGCAGCAGCGGCAATCATCACAGACTGGATTCTGCGTTCGGCTACATACCGGCTTGCTTATCAGATTTAGAGAGAACTGGTTTTGACGGTGATTCACGGGCTTTACGTTAGCGAACTCTTCACTAGTCTTATCTGCTGAGGAGTCTCCATGATAGGATTATTCCTATGGTTGCGAATATCGCTGCGAAGCCACCTAGGAATGCATAGTCAAGCATTAGGCGGGACATATCGGGTTGATACAGTAAGAGTTGGCGTGCTGCATCAGTTCCGTAGCTTATCGGGTTGATGGATGCGACTGCTTTGAGCCAGTCGGGCATTGAGTTGATTGGGAATAGCGCGTTGCTTGCGAAGAGTAGCGGCAGGTTTAGGAGGTTCATTACCGCCATTTGGCTTTCCCAGCTTGTGGATCTTAGCGCGATGGAGAGGAAGATCGCTGAGAGCCCAAGGGACAGTAAGAATAGGGCTGCGAAGACTCCTAGCACGTTGATTAGGCTGACTGCTGGGCCTAGGCGTAATCCTAGTAGCAGCGCTACCCCTAGGATGATTGCTGCTTGGATGAGGGAGCGGATGATGCTGCTGAAGACCTTTGACATAATGATGGATCCTCGTGCGACAGGGGTGGTGAGCACCTTGTTGAGGAAGCCTAGGCGTCTATCCCACACTATTGACATGCCGCTGGTCATTGATGTGAAGAGGACGATGAATGAGAGCATCCCGACCGCCATGAACGAGAAGTAATCAGATGTTCCGAAGGTCTTCTCCATAATCTGGTTACCTAGGATAGATAGAGTTTGGTTAAGCTGCTGGCTGACCTGTGGAGGAAGGTTGCCGGTGATTACACCGGGGTTCGAGAATAAGGCACCTATGTTCATAGCACGGCCGAATAGGGCCATCCAGAGAATCGGTTGAACAATCGACATGAGTAGAAGAACCGGTACCTTGTACCATTTCTTCAGCTCCCTGTTGGTGAGCGCCCATAGACCGTGAAACATGCTGCGAGAAGATTCTTCCTTCTTCACTATGCTCTCGCCCTCCTCATCGTGATGCGCTGCTTCCAGACGGCTGCGCCGCCCTCCTCCTGCCGCATCGACTTACCTGTGTATTCCAAGTAGGCATCGTCAAGCGAAGGTTTAGTGAGCGATACTTTGGTGACCTTTCCACCTAACCGTTTAGCAATGTCGATAACGCGAGGGATTACCTCTTCTCCCTCCTTGGCCTTGATCCGGTACTTGTTTCCTCCTTCAAGCCGGACGTCAATGATTTCAGGCATCCGTCTCAGCTCTTCAGTAAGGTTTGATCCGCCGCTGACTCCAAGCTCAATTACGTCCCCTCCGAGGCTGTCTTTCAGTTCTTTCGGGGTTCCGGTTCTAACAATTTTGCCTAAATCGATGATTGCGATGCGGTCGCAGAGACTGTCAGCCTCCTCCAGATAGTGAGTGGTCAGGAAGAGCGACATCCCATACTCCTTCTTCAAGGTTCGAATATAGTCCCAAGTCGCCTGCCTAGTTTGAATGTCTAGACCTAGGGTCGGCTCATCGAGGAAAAGGAGCTTCGGGTGGTTCACGAGGCCGCAGGCTAATTCCAGCCTTCTCCTCATTCCGCCAGAATAGGTCTTGACCTTCCTATCCTTAGCGTCTTCAAGCTTCACTAGCGCAAAAAGCTCTTTCGCACGCTCTTTCGCAACGCTACGGTTGATTCCGTAGAGATCTGCGCAGAGAATGAGGTTCTCGTAGCCGGTTAAATCTTCATCAGCAGTGTATTCTTGGGGAACGACGCCTATTGATCTGCGGACTTCGGCTGAATCCTTAGCAATATCGTGACCATTGATAGTGGCTCGGCCTTCAGTGGGCTTCAGCATAGTGGTCAACATGTTGATTGTGGTAGTTTTGCCTGCGCCGTTAGGCCCTAGGAAGCCGAAGACTTCACCTTCTTCAACCGAGAATGTCACGTGATCTACCGCGGTTAAATTATCAAACTTCTTTGTCAAACCTTCAGTTTCAATTATTTTTGCCATTAGGTAGGTTCACCATTCTGTTTGGAGTCATTCTTTTCCAGCGTCGCAATTTTCTCATCGACCCAGAGAAGCTCTCTTTGAAGGTTCAGTTGAAGCTCCCGAAGGAAGGAGGTTTTCTCGGCTCTGCTCATTTTTTCTGAATCTATCATCTGTTGCCATCCCTGGAAATGCATTTTCGTTGACTGAACCATTAATTCGCCCAACGCTTTAGGATCCACAATATCAAGCATGAGGGGTCGCAGTGCCTGCCACTTATCAGCGGCCTTCTCAAACATGGATTTGACGTCCGCTATTTTCTCAGCGCCTTTTTCGGTGACGCCGTATATCTTCTGACCTCTGCTAGGGATCTCTCCCACCATCTTGATGTATCCTAGTTCCTTGAGTTGATCTAAAATCGGGTAAATTGACCCAGCTCCGGGCCTCCAAGCTCCCCCGGTCTTCTCCTCAATTCCTTTGAGAAGATCGTATCCGGTAGCCTCATTTTCACTGAGCCGTTTGAGAATGTAGTATTTCAAGAGCCCTCTTGGCCCGCTTTGAGGTTCAAGCCATTTGCCGTGTTTTCCCGTCGGCTTGGTCGTGCTTTCCAACATTGTAATTCGGGTTACGCGCGTAATATATAGGTTCCGATATAGTTTCCACCATATCGTTTAAAAAAGCCGGTCTCGGCGGACTAAGGGTTTGACTTAACTTGACCGGCTTACCTAGTTTCAACGCTCTAAACCGCTTAATTCAGCGGCTTTACATCCCCATAATCATAGTTTGGCTAGTCATTGTTCTCCTATCGTTTATGATGATGCCGCTCTTCCTCGGATCAGTATCCTACAATATCTCAGAGTCTGATTCGCTGTCCCCAGCCGACTCCAAAGCGACTCAGGCTCAACGAATCTTGGATGAACAGTTCTCTTCTAGGACAAATCAATCCGCAGGTAGTGCGGAGCAATCCGGAGACCAAGTTATACTAGTAATCCAAAGCAACAACGTTTACTCCTCAGATATTCGAGGAAGCATCCTTGCTCTAAATAAGACGCTCAGCAGTGATCCCTCGGTTAAACAATTCACTGGCATAACAAGCATATATTCTACGGAGCGCAGAATGCTCCTCTCCTCACTGCCAAGCCTAGTCAACCAGACTAAAGGTCTAGACGATACTGTCAGGATGATTAACAGCAAGCTATACGAGACGCAGGCAAACCTAACCTCAACTCATGCGGCGATATTCAATCTGGAAAAAGGGGTCAACCAGACTGCCCAACTGGTCTACGGCATCCCAATGATGTACACATCCGCTTGGATGAAAATATCCTCTCAAGGCATTACAAACCCCTATCTTGCGAATCAGCAGGTTAACCAAACAGTCCTTCAGATGACTAACTCATTCGGCGGCGATCAGCTCTCACTTGGCTACTACTCCACCTTTACTAAGATGTGGAACGCCAGCTTCAGGAATCCTGCCATTACGAATCCTCTCGAACGCGCACAATTCGCGTCTAACCTAACGGCCTTATCGTTTGCCCAGAGCGCCCCGGTGGACCGTCAAACCAAGGAACTCATCATCTCGGTTGCCAGAGGCTTGAATGTCACCACTTGGAATCGCGGTGAATCTATCAGAGATTTAACGCTCAATATTATTGAGGCACAGATGCCTAATAGCGGAAACCCTACTAATGAGGCATCGTCTAAGAGCATTTTGCTTCGGCTTTACAATCTTTCCCCGAATCCAAGTCAAGAAGCTATTGCAAACCTGACGATAACTCTCTTCACGAAGCAGCTGGCTGAGCAGTATCCGGCGCTTCTCTCTGCGACATCAGAAGGTGGACTCGGAGTCTCTACAAACGATTTTATTGTTTCTATCTATAATTTAGGTGAGAAGCCTAGCGAAGAAGCGTCTTTGAAGATGGCTTCTAGCGTTACTACCAACGCGACCGCTGCTTCCTTAGCCGGATCGCCGCTTCTCACAATTAACAAGTCTTCGCTACTCTCAACTCTGCAGAGCCTTAACAGCGCAAACGATACTGAAGGGCTAGTGCAAAGCATCGTCGCGAATCATCCCTTTGGCGACTATCCACTGGTTCTTTCAGAGAAGGCCGCGAAGAACTTTGTCAGCAGAGACAATAAAACGATGATTGTGATACTGGGCTTCAAAGGATCGCTGAGCAACTCAACCATCAATGCCGTACGAAGCGGCGTAGAGCAGTCTAACTTGAGTCGAAGCGCCGAAACCTACGTGACGGGCAGTACTGTCTTCTCTGAGGACATGTCACAGGTGTTCGAATCAGCTCATATGATGACTGTAATCGCCGGTGTCGGAGTCTCAATTCTCATCGCTGCAATACTGTTCCGCTCACCTATCGCGGCGATCCTACCTCTGATGATAGCTGGAGGTTCCATCGTAGTCTCTTACGCTGCAATTTATCTGATAATAGTTGTAATCGGTCATGAAACTATCTCTTTTCTCACCCCTATACTTGTTACTTTACTCATGCTGGGCCTCGGGGTTGACTACTCCGTGATTCTGCTCAGACGGACGAGAGCAGAGCGATCTGAAGGTAAGCCTAAGAGTGAGAGCATAGCGATATCGACCGCTTGGGGCGGCCAAGCAGTAATCACCGCAGGCTTAGCTGTGATCATCTCTTACATTGTGATGGCGGTCGCGCGGGTTCCTCTTTTTAGCGACATTGGGAGCGCCATAGCTATCGGTGTCTCGGTGCTACTCATCGCGGCCATCACGCTAGTTCCAGCGCTTGAAACTCTCTTAGGTGACAGGCTTTTCTGGCCTGGATTAAAGATTGATCACGGAGGCAAAGGAACGAAGCGTCGCGGTCTTCTGCTGAAAACCTCGGAGTTTACTCTTAGGCGAAAGTTGCCCATAGCTATCGGTATCGGTGTCATTGCGCTGGGTGCTCTATATGTGGCTCAGACTACCCCTACTGGGATGGACTTTTCGAGGTTGCTGCCGAGCTTCTCCAGCAACCAAGGGATAACAGTGCTCTCGAAGAACATGGACAGCGGCGCCATCTCCCCCACAGACGTAGTGGTGACGCTGCCAACACCGATTACCTACGGACAGAACGAGTTTAACAGGACATTGATGGAAACGGTTGAGCGGCTGAGCGTAGCGATTCGCAGCGCTCAAGGTGTCTCCAGCGTCTCAAGCACGGCTTGGCCGTTCGGCGAGCCCTTCAACTACAGCTCGCTCTCCACATTATCTGAACCGGTTCGCTCTCAATACTTGGAGCAGATTATGCAGACTATAGGTAATGATAACAAGACTGTGTTGATACGAGTTGGTTTCTCGACCGGTCCTTTCGATAGCCAGTCCACCCTGTCTCTTCTCAATGTGCAGTCGGCGGTAGACGGGTTAAACCTGCCGCAGAACGTTAAGGTGTATTACGGCGGAACAGTTCAGTCTCTCCATGACAGCCAAGTGTTCCTAGCGGATGTTTTCCCAGAGGTGATTGTAATGCTCGTAATCGCGGTGTATGTTCTACTGTTCGTTCAGCTCCGGTCAGCCTTTACACCTCTGCGTCTCATCTACACTATACTGGTAAGTGTCACCGTAGCGTTAGCCGTAACCTACCTGCTGTTCTACCATCTGCTCACCCTTCCAATACTGAACTTCGTACCATTGTTCGTGGTGGTGACGATGCTGGGAGTAGGTATCGATTACGACATCTTCCTCGTCACAAGAATCCGTGAAGAGGTCTTAGGGGGCAAATCGGACAGCGAAGCGATAAAATCAGCGGTAGTAAAGACCGGCGTAACCGTACTAGGACTAGGATTAATCTTAGCCAGTGTCTTCCTCTCTCTACTATTCACAGGGATACCTATCCTTCAGGAGGTTGGCTTAGCAGTCTCAATCGCAGTCCTATTCGACACCTTCGTAGTCATCCTGTTCGCAGTACCTGCACTGATGGGATTGGCTCAACGTCTAAACTGGTGGCCAACCAAACCGAAACGCAGCGATCAATCCGCTGAGTGATGACTGCACATCACTCGTTTCGTCATTTGATTCCAGAGTAACACCGGGTCACCAAATGGGCAGATTTCTTGAGTTTGAACAGTCACTTCAAATTCGAGTTGGCTGTAGCGCTTGGTTAAGCAAAACTTAAACAAGTAACGTCCAGTACAACACGCGAGTCTAAAGTGGTTATCCTGTCTAGCCGGGTAATGACTTTTAATTAGGTGCTACATGCGAATATGATAGTTGTCTGGGCTAGCCGCAGAAGGTTCCTCTCAACAAAGTGGATCCGCCGTGCTATATCCAACATGACTAAACGGCAGAGAATTGTCTTAACTGTATCCGCGCTAAGCTTTGGGTTTCTCACTTTTCTAATTACAGGATGGTTTGCCGGCAACGAGGCCCCGTCCACCCAGTCCCCTGTCTCTGTTCCAGATGCTAAGCCCACTGTAACCTCTACTACTTCTGCGAATGCAACATCCGTAGGTCAGTCCGAGGAGCCTGTTGCATCCCGCAAAAAGGGTAACAGCGGGGTTCTTGTTTTAGCTAACCGTGGTGATCCGCCATCCGGGTTTGATACAATGCGCACCAGCAGTATTGCACTTCACCACATTGCTGGTGCACTGTTTGGTCCTGGTAATTTGGTGATGCGTTGCCGCGAAAATATGTATATGGTGTGCCCGTATGTGGCACGCACTTGGTTTCCTAACTCAGATTTTACCGAATGGACCTTCATTCTTCGTAACGATGTGTTCTGGCATGATGGTACTCCGTTTACGGCAGAGGACGCGAAGTTCTGGCTTGACCTGGCTGTGTTCGGGGTCGAGGTTGGGGACAAAGTGCGTGCACCCGCCTACTTCAAAGGCGACCTAGGCGCAGTTGAGAAGATTGAAGTGATTCCTCCGGATCAGGTGCGAATTAAACTCAAGACTCCGAATCGTTTTCTGCCTGACGTCCTTGCCGATCCTCGCCTCAAGATTGCTCATCCTCGGCACCTGATGGAGCCTCGCATCAAGGCTGGCGATGTTAGTGTTACACCTCTTGACGTGGGGCTGATCGGGCTGGGCCCCTTCAAGTTTGAAAAATATGATAGTGGAAGCAAAATTCAGCTCGCCCGCTTTGACCAGTATTTTGAATATGACGCTAATGGAACTCGTCTACCGTACCTTGACGGCGTCTCCTACATCATTATGCCTGATCCTCTATCTATGGATATAGCTTTCCGGACGGGACGTCTAGACGGCGGCGCACGCGGATTCGGTCACTATCTGACTGAGGAACGTATAGTCGGTTATGCTAATGGCTTAGGAGAAGATGATGTTCTCTTCTCGGAAATCGAAGGAGGCACGTTCCGGCTGGCCTTCAATGTTCTGAAACCCGGCCCGTGGCAAGATTCTCAAGTTCGAAGAGCTATTGCGCTCTGGATAGACAAGGAAGCGGCCATCCCCGCCGTGCTGGGCGGCTTTGGCTGGACAACACCGGAAATCAGCCCGAATAATCCCTACAAGGATAAGAGATTCGTCGTCTGGCCGAAGTTCGACGTAGCGCCGTTAGAGGAAAGACGCGCTGAGGCCAAGCGGCTCATGGCGGAGGCCGGCTATCCTAATGGCTTCACTATGGGGCATCTCTGCCGTGCACAGCAACCGCTAGGATGCCAATTCCTCAAAGATCAGCTAGCCGGACTAGGCATCGATCTGCAGCTACAGATCGTGGATGAAGGGGAGTGGAATCGGGCCCGTGTAAGTCTAGATTACGATAGCCAAGAGGGCGCTCTTTCAGTTCTACCTATTCCCGAGGGAACAGAAGGGGTGTATGGGCGCTTCAGCAAAAACCCGGATTCATACAGCAAGCATGAAGATGTGAAGGTTGACGAGTATTATCGGCTTTTACGGGACGCTACCACCGAGGACCGCCGCATCCAGGTTTGGCGAGATCTTCAGAGGTATCTCTTTGTGGAACAGACCTACATCATACCTATCGCAGAAGCAACCTATGTGGTGCCCTATCGAACCTACATTAAGGGTCTCGTGGTTCCTCCTGAAGATGGCCACACCTTCACCGATTTCGCTACAGTGTGGCTGGACAAAAGTGGGAATTGATGACCGCAAATGTGTACAGGTTGATTGATTGAGTGGTGCAGCTTACTAATTTTTGGAGGAAGAAGGAGATGAATGCTTGAGGCATTCTCTACTGGGTAGCTACTTGCTTCGGCGCGTAACCATCCTTTTGCTTAGCACGCTCCTCGCGTCCATTCTGGTTTTCGGTATTCTACGGATTCTGCCTGGAGATGTTGCCACTGTGATATTGAGCGGCAAAGGAGAGGTCGCGGTTAATCCTGAGGTGCGTGAAGCACTAAGAGAAGAGCTCGGGTTGAACGATCCTCTGCATGTTCAATACTGGCGATGGCTGTTGAGTATGATCACCGGGGAGTTCGGGGGCAGATCTCTGGTGCAACGGTATCCCATAGGGATGCTTGTAGCCCGACAGCTTCCGGTTACACTTCTTCTCACAGGCTATACCGTGGTCTTGACCATCATCATATCGGTTCCTCTAGGGGTCTTAGCGGCTATGCGGTGGAATCGTTGGCAGGACTATCTTGTGCGGTTAATGACTATTCCGGGGCAGGCGCTCCCGAACTTTTGGGTTGCTCTCATAATGCTCCTTGGGCTGGCGCTAATATTTCGATGGTCTCCTCCAATAGTCTATACGCATCCGTGGGAGGACCCGTGGAACCATCTCCAACTTGTCTTACTGCCGGTTCTTCTACTGGCATGGGAGTACAGCTCACATATTGTTAGGGTGACACGTAGCAGCGTTTTGCAAGTCCTGCATGAGGACTTCGTCACCTTAGCGCGCGCCAAGGGTCTTCCTGACCACCGAATCATGTTCAGACATGCGCTGCGGAGCGCATTAGCTCCAACGATAACGATTCTGGGGCTGCAGCTCGGTACACTACTCGGCGGTACGCTAATCGTGGAGTCCATATTCGGGTTACCCGGCCTCGGACGCGAGCTTGTTACAGCGGCTTTAACACGGGATTATCCTGTGGTTCAGAGCATCGCAACACTTCTGGTGCTAGCAACGCTTTCACTCAACCTAGTCATCGACTTGATCTATAGAGCAGTCGACCCGCGCATCTCCTTCTCCGCACAATCAGCCCCTTCGCAACCGTGAGCGTGAATAGAGAAGATGCGGATATCCTACACAAGCAGCTCTGAAGAACCTCGTGGAAAAGGGCGTCCGCTGCAGAAGACCATCAGAAATGTAAGATCTGCTGTGAGGCTTCGGCGACTAGCGCGTAGAAGCCCGTTAATCATCATATGCGGAACAATAATAGTGGCAGTCGCTTCCCTAGCGGTATTCGCCGATTTTCTCTCACTTCACGATCCCATTGTCCAAGACGTACCTAACCGTCTAAAGCCGCCTGGAGGCGAATTCTTCTTAGGGACAGATAACTTTGGGCGAGACATCTTTAGCCGCATTATCTACGGCTCACGATCGTCACTGTACATATCGCTAACCTCGGTGTTAGCAGGCGCCGTCATAGGCACATTAATCGGCATGATATCGGCCTACCGTGGAGGCTGGCTCGACCTAATACTCCAGAGAATCGTGGACACGCTGTTAGGATTTCCCTCTCTGGTGTTAGCTGTGATTATGGTCGTCGCGCTGGGCGCATCTACCAACACGGTGATCGTCGCGATAGCTGCGGCGTTAATTCCTCAAGCAACACGTCTCTCCAGAGCATGTACCTTGTCGGTGCGGGAGGAAGGCTTCGTGTTGGCTGCGCAGGCTATTGGCGCCCCGCCGCAGCATGTCATGCTGAAACATGTTCTTCCACACATCATCGCTCCTGTCCTTGCATATGCGACGGGATACGTAGGTGTAGCGCTGCTTGCTGAATCCGCGCTTAGCTTCCTGGGCCTAGGTGTGCCACCTCCATACCCTTCTTGGGGCGGGATGCTTCAGGAGAGCCGCTTGTATCTTGAGCGTGCGCCTTGGCTAACCATATTCCCCGGGCTCGCGCTCAGCATCACCGTCTTAAGTTTCACACTGCTAGGTGATGCCTTGCAGGACATTTTAGATCCTAGAGCAGTGAGACGTGGCAGCAGAGCGTAGATCAATACTGTTCTCTTCGGTTCCTGTGATTCTGTTACAAACTCTATTGACAAAACTACCATTTCAAAAACCTAGGTTGCCCATCGACAGATTTTGCATACTACTGCGTTATTTGTCATGATCTAAAGCAGTTGAGATACGCTTATCTTGAGCCTTGCAATGAGCAGTAGCCTGTTTGAAGGTTCAGCAGTCGATACTTTACCTGCTTAGTTTAGTGCTAATTGTTTCAGCCTCGATACTAGGCTATTTCATTGGTGCTTCTTCTACGCTTGGCACAGTTACGACGACAACCGCGACTACCACTGCTACCGCGACATCATACTCCACAGTTTCTAGCACCATTACAGTATCAACAACTATTACCGAGGTTAAAACTCAGTCCCACTTTCAAGGACAGCTTCTTCAATCAAACGAGACTTCAGTAAAAGATGCCGGTACAAAATACAAAACCGTTTCCACAAAACCGACAAGCGGCTGGTTCACAACCGGGCAGGATGCAGACATTATGCTATCTGGCATAGATTTCAACAACACCGGCGGCTCGCTCCTGTTTAACCATCCGGGCAATATCGCTTCAGACGGCAAAAGATTGCTTTTGGCTGACCGAAACAACAACCGAATCTTGATTTGGAACAAGTTGCCGACAGCTAATACAGAGCCGGATCTGGTGCTTGGGCAAAGAAATTTCATAACCAATAGCCCCGGAAAAGGACTTGATGATCTAAACTGGCCGGTTGGTGTTGCCACCGACGGTACCCATGTTTTGGTGGCCGACACCTATAACGATCGCATTTTGATTTGGAATAGCTTTCCGACCAGCAGCGGACAGCCGGCTGATCTGGAGATTAAAGGCGTGGGTCCCAGTGGCCCAGGACCCCGAGATATAGATGCGGCTAAACGCAGAATCGGCTGGCCATGGGCGGTATGGACGAATGGCGAGAAGGTAATGGTCACCAGTACAGCCAGCGCCTTGGTTTTAATCTGGAACACCTTCCCGACCAGAAATGATCAGCCTGCCGATATCGTTCTTTTCGGCAACGGAGACTTTGGCACGCCTCGAATGATTGCCAGCGACGGCAAACATTTAGTTATCGGAGACCACAATCCCAAAGTAAGCAATCGAGGAGGCAGCTACTTCTGGAAAACATTCCCGACCAGAGACGATGAAAAATATGATTTTTTTGTCGGTGAACCCGGACAGATAGGGGAGCAAGCAGAGGTCAATCGTCCATTCGGAGCAGGCAGCGGCTTCCTGTGGGGCGGTATGACAGCGGACGGCAAGCTCATCGGCGTAACCAGCCTGCTTCTCGTCTGGAACTCGTTTCCAGAAAACGAGAATGATGCATCCGATCTCAAGATCGGCGCTGGATTTGGCCAGCAGGGATATGATTTCGGCTCATCGCAGTCAGGCGACGGCTCCGGTGCGATAGTGGCAGGCGGCAAGCTCTACATTTCTCTCTCCAATGGCAACAAGATTGTTGGTTTCAATGCTCTCCCAACTAGGACAGATCAAGAGCCTGACTTCGCGATAGGTGCGTCGGATATCAATACTAACACGTTAAGGACTAATTACTTTATCACAAATGGGGTACCTGCTACTGACGGGAAAAGTTTGTTTGTTTCTTCCGACTTTGATCGCAAGCTCTATGTGTGGAAGAATTTGCCTGATGAGAGCGGTGCTCACCCAGATATCATCTACCCGTACGGCGGATGGGATAACGATCTTTACGGTAACACATTTACGCAGGTGATGGGTCAAGAGGTTGATGTTTGGAAAACCCTGCCGACTGACGGGCATGAACCCGATATTAGACTTCGCGACCGGATTGGATCTATACAGCTCCAAGACCTACGCGGTGTGGCAATTGATGAGAAGTATTTTTACCTAGCCGATACCCAAGCGGACAAGATTTATGTGTTTGAGGGTGTTCCTGACCAGAACAGCAACCCAAAATTTACGCTTTCGATCAATGAGCCTCGTCGACTCTCTAGCGACGGAAAATATTTGGTTGTCGCTACTTCGCTTGATAACGAAGCAGGTCACGTCAAAGTATATGCTGTTGCTGATCTCTCTAATGATGCTAAACCGCAGGTTCTTGACCGCCGTATTGTGCCCACCAACCTTCCTGAGCATGCAATTGTTTTCAGGGGGCGCCTCTTTATCGCCAATACTGGCGGCAACATAGTTTATGTCTGGCGCGACATCGAAGATGCTTTAGCCGGTAGACCTTACGATACAATATTGGGCGAATCAAACGAGGAAGATACCAAGCCTGAGTTGGGCAAAAACAAAGTTTTCTGGCCTGCGGGTCTTGCGTTCGACGACTCCTTCCTTTGGGTGGGTGAGTTTAAATTCTCTGGCAGAATCTTGAGATTTTCAATCCATTAGTTCTGAACAGGCTATTTAATTTTAATAAAATTCTTATCAAAAATAAATAATTAACAGCACCATAACTGGAAATGCTTAACTACCTGAATGTATTATTTGCTGTATCGAGTTGAGCCGAGGCGCAAAGTTCCGCAGGTTTTCTTGGATTCTTCTCTTAATCGCAGCGTTTCTAGTCTTTTACAGCGGTCTTTTTCTTCTAGACGTCGTCCCAGGTAGACCGGGAGACAGCTTCCGATTCTGGAATGGTGGTGAGCAGTCTCTCTTCTGGGGCGGCGTGCTTGATCTGGTGGGAGGATCATCAGCACTAATCATTGTTGTGATGATGCTGGTTCAAGGAGGGTTCAAGCAGGGTGCAATGGCGCGACGGTGGCTTGTGCTTCTACTAGTCTTCTATGCTCTGGGTATCGCAGGAGATCTCACAGCAGGCATCTACGCAATTGGAGCGCAGATAGGCTTTTACACCACCATCGCGGATATTCTCACACTGCGAAATTGGCCAGAACTGGCCTCCGCAGCCTGAGCCGCTCACCTCACCTGCTTTTCTGCTGCAAGCTTAACCAACACGTCTACAGCATGGTATCCTGTTGCTCCGTCTGGAAAGGTACCTCGAAGCTGAGCTGTTTGAACCTGTCCGTTCCCGTCGGTCGCCCTGACTGTCACAGTATGCAGCCCTTCTTCGCTAGGTATCCATTCTTTAGCCCAAAGAATCCAAGTGTATTTTGAGAGCGGGTCTTTACGCAGTGCGTCGCTCCAAGTTTTTCCGTCATCAACGCTGACCTCGACCTTTGTTATTCCTCGATCTCCAGCGAAGGCGATGCCGGCTATTGGAGTAGTCTCCTTCAATGTTATGTTCGGCGGAAGCACCCTTATGACGGAGGTTGTCTCAATCTCCGCTGTGTTTGACCAGCCACGGCTCTGCCAGTAACCAAGATACTCGTTAGCGACCAGCTCTATACGCTGGATCCACTTCGCGTTCATCATCCCGTAGATGCCGGGTACAATTGCTCGGAGGGGGAAGCCGTGGATACTGTTAAGCGACTCACCGTTCATTGTGTATGCTAGGATCGTTCCTTCCTTCAACGCTCTTTCAAGCGGGATTGCGACGCTGTAGCCGTCTACGCTGTAGAAGATTACGTATCTGGCTAAAGGCCTGATCCCTGCTTTTTCTAGGACTGTGGATAGATGTACTCCTTCCCAGAGGGCTGTTCCAATTAATGGGCCACCTACCGTGTTGCTAATACACTCCAACGTGGCGTACTCCTTTACCTGAGGGAGGCTCTTGAACTCCTCATAGGTGAAGGTAATGGGCTTCTCTACTTCGCCGTTGACAGTTAGGTTCCAGGTCGATGAGTCAACACTTGGAGGAATTAGATCGATGTCAGTGCGGTAGAATTCGTCAACCGGCGTCACCTCCTTTGCATATAGCTCCTGCAGACTGCCTCCTACAACTGATCGCCCAGTCAGAAGAGGAAGAAGAAACCTGTCGATGCCGTAAATCAGAATCGCGACGCCTATGGCTGCTGGTGCAATGCGCCGGATGAATATTCGCCTCATCCTCCTATCTCTCTGCTCCTGCCGCACAATAACCGCCTCTCTCCCCTCTTCCGCCACTCTCTTCTCAACCGGTGGCTTAGGGTAAACTGTGCTCATCACAGCGCCGTAAGCTAGATGCGCAATCAGTAGGAGTGTTAAGGTCTCAACTGGCGGGGTTGTGAAGTAGATTCCGTCAAGACCGTAGACTACACTGGAGTGGATTAGCCACACAGGTAATGAGAAGATGAGGCCTTTACCTACGGCTCCTGTAAACCGTAAGCGTTCACCTATCTTTGTGAAGAGAATGCTGTATAGACCGTATAGCGCAGCTATGACTGTTGCTGATCCTAGTACTGTTAGATACTTGGCGAATGCTCCAAGTATTATTACCGCTTGGCTCTCAACTTCACCTGGCACCGTTGCAAAAATCTTCCCAGCGGCGATTTCAGGTAAAAACGGCCCGTTTAGAACAATTCTAAAAGATAATGTGATGATGAGCAGAACTGTTGCGCCGCTGAAACCGGTGACGAATAGGCTCCTGCTTGACGCTTGCATCTAAGAGTCTTAGATGGCTAGACCTTTAATATAGTGTCCGGTAAATGTCGAACCAAGCTGTTGTTTAGCTAATCTTCTGAGCCGTCTGTTTCGTCTTTTTGTGATCCGTTGTTGCCGTCGACCCAGCTGAACTTGGTTTGAAGTGTCTTTGGATAGATTTGCCGCCAGTCGAGGTCTACTGAGTCTGACCATTCTTTGTAGACTCTTGGGTCGATGTAGTTACGTAGCGATGTGTTGAGGTTGTAGTCCTTCGTCTCTCTGTAGAGCTTGACGGCTAACTCTGCCCTCTTGATGTGCTCTTTATGCTGCTGCTTAGCGTTTTCAGTCTTCGGGATCTTGGCGCGGATCTGCTTCAGCCGCTCCTCCTTCTTCACCAATGACTGTTCCCAGGTCTTAGGAGGTGTTCGCTTGTGGTTGCATGTAATGGCTGTTTGAAGATTGGCTTGCCTAGCGCAGTAGACCTTTACATGGTCAGGCGCGTCCTTCTCGACAGTTTGCTGTTTGAGATAGTCACGGGTTACATTGGTTGCGTGGAACGTTCTGAATACTTTAGCGGTTAACCCTGGTGCTGCGTTTCCGAGGAACCGGTTCACATGGGTTGATCTGATGCCGTCAAAGATTGGTTCGCTGCTCTTCTTTCCCTTCATGAACTTCTCAAGATTGTTTCTGAAGAGCTGGCTGCCCTCATCCTTGGTTGAGATGCTTTTCGACCACGGAATGCTGTCTTTGCCGAGGAAATCAAACTGGATGGCGCCGGGTGTGATATTGACATGTTCGACTCGTAGGGTTGAGGCGCCGACTGTGTCCGCTTCATCCTCATCCTTTTCATCACCGACCCTCATGCAGAGGTTGTCAATCAGGTAACAGACGGAGGCGGTCTTCCGGATCTTCTCATCTCTAGATGCCAAGCCTTTACTGATGTGTTTCCTAACTTTGTCAAGCTTAGTTTGAAGCTTCTTCGCCTTATCGTACTTCATCTGATCCCGCTGCTGCCGAATAGTGGAACTATCGTGAAGCCAAACGTACTTCACCTTCTTCGTCAGCTTGTCAAGCCAGCAGGCCAGCCACATCGAGTTACTATCATGAACAATTTTGCCCCACTTACCTGGCGGAACCGGTGCACCCTTGTCCAGGTTCAATGTGACCTCTTCCGGGTGGACACGAGGCTTCCACTGTCCCCGTATCGGGTGTTTTCCACGCCCCATGAAGATGCCCGGAGGCTCAACTAGGTAGTTGGCGACCTCGACGCGATGATCATCAATCTCCGCGTAACCGTATTTCTCCTTTAGAGCTAATCGACGCTCCTTCCTCTCCTCAGCCAGCTTCTTCTTAGTCTCAGGCTGGGTTCTCCACTCCTTATCCTTAGCTTGATACTGAACGATGTCTGTGAAGTCGATTTCGCTAATGGTTACGTTGCGGTACTCGTACGGCAGAACCTTCTGGAAGCAGGTTATGAAGTTCTTGGCGAACACCTCATCTTCAACGTAGGGTGTTCCGATCTTCTTAGCCCAAGCCCACGCCATCTCCTCCTGTATCGGAGTGAGGAGTGTCTTTCTCCCCCTGATTTTGACGGTTAAGCCTTGAGGCTGATACTCCTCAGGGAAGAGAACACCGTTATGCCTCAGCGTCTTCCACTTCGGCTTGCCTCTACTTTTCTGAGCTTCTCTCACTTTAGATGTATCCTTATCGTCTGTTTGTATCTTCAAAAGTCTTCACTTACGTCTATACACCGATATGCTTGCCTAAGGCGTCCAGATAAATGAGATTTATTTTTGTCTTTAGCTGATAGACACTTCTCTAGATGAAAAGCGTTACGTCCGCATCGAGAGCTATGTCTAGGTAGGTGGAGGCTCCGATTATGTCGTCTACTTCTGGGATGAGGTCTTCTTTCTTCATGTTCATTAGACCCATTGTGGGGCTGCAGGCGTGTATCTTTACTCCTGCTTCCTTAGCCTGCTTCATCATTTCTTTGATGGTTGGCCAGTACTTCTTGATACGTTTCTTCATCATTGATGTAGCCATGTCGGTCATTCCCGGAATGACTCCCAAGATGTTAGGCATGCCTAGCGCCGGGTTTCCTACGGGTGGCAGCTTCGCTGAATAATCCTTCTTCTTGTTGAGCAGATCCAGTCCCCAAAACGTGAAGTAGAGATCCACATCCATATCCATGGCAGCCGCTGTGTTCGCAAGTATCAGCGGCGGGTACAGCATGTCGAGGGTTCCCTTGGAAATAATGATGAGAAGCCGCTTCCTCTTCGGCTGCTCCTCTACTGGAGCTACCGGTGCTTCTGCTTTTGCAACCGGTTTCTCTGGGTCTTTCTTACTTCTTTTTGACATAGACTTTAGTCACTTCTCCTTCAAATTCGGTGCCGAGGTGGATGTTGCCTGTCCGCTTAGCCCAAGCTCTGAGATCAGGGTCTGCCGCAGGATCTGTGGAGAGTATCTCCAGTATTTGCCCAGACTTTAGCTTATCAATCTCGATTTTTGTCTTCAGAACCGGTTGTGGGCAGAGCATCCCCTTTGTGTCTAGGGTATAGTCGGGTTTAATCTCGGCTACCATCTCTATATATAACGCCGTTATTGAATCCGATAGCCGGGCTTATTAAGGTTATACCACGCTGACAGGGTTTGACGCGTCCTGCCCAAAGAAAAAGTGGGTTCGCGCTGCTTCGCCGGCTACTTAACGCGTCTTTTCACGACTAAGAACACGCCTACGCCGGCCAACAGAGCCAATGCGAAAGGCGCTCCGACCGTTGTAGGATCTGCTGTTACGGATGTCTTCCCTAGTTCCAATGTCCATTGATCTTGAGAAGCTGCTTGTTCAGCCGGCTTGCTCTCAGCAAGCCCCTTCATCATGGACTGATTATCAGACGGCGCCACATTTGCTTGCACAGTTCTTGGGGGCTGCTCGACGGTGGTGAAGGTGGATAGGCTGATTATCATTGCTGCGGCTAGAACTACGCCTAGGATGGTGCTCAGCACAACTCGTTTGCCGCCATTCATAGACATTTTTCACTACCTCCCTTCTTTCACCGATGCTCCGTTATGGAGAGGATTGGTAGATGATATAATTCTAGGGATTAGAACAGTCTGTTCGCTTTTTGTTCTCATATTGGCCGTCTCCTCCAGATCCTGACTGTCTCATACCAGAAGATGGCTGAGGCTGCTGTGACGAAGCTTAGTGCGAAAACGTCTAGCGAGCTGTGGGCTACTGCCAAGTAGAATATGAGAAGGGTTGTGAAGAAGGCTGCGTAGAAGGAGTAGCGTGGAAGCATAAACCTGCCTACCTGAGTGAAGACTTTGAGGACACCAACCTGCACCTTCTTAGTCAAGTAATAACGGCCGTACGCATCCTTATCGACCAATCCAAGATCCTTCAGCTTCTCAAGATGGTGAGAAGCGACGCTCGGACTAGACATTTTCAAATCACGTTGAATCTCGCGTACACCAACTGGGCTACCGGTCTTCAAAAGATACATGTAAACGTGCATAGATTTGCCTTTAAGTGAAGCCTCAATATCCGCAGACCTATCCGCGTCAGAAGCATCCTCCACCATTCTAAACCAGCCTCGTTAACCTACCTCAGGTTCTCCTTTTAAACATCCCCGGCTATAGACATTGCCATCTATTAGATCATTACCTTTCAGAGAGGTTCTGTTAGCTCTGTAGACTTGGGTTTTAGTTAGTTTCTAGCCTGTTGTTCAGCGAGACATAGATGTGACTAGAATGGTAAACCAAAAATAACGAGGGGTGGTCTTCGTCAATAGCCTCATTCACGGTGTGCACCAGTATTTGCTTATCATCTATTACGCTACTACTGTGCTACTATCTGTCCATTCATCTGTCCCGGATGATCTGCGCAAAGATACTTGTAAGTTCCAGCGCTCAAAGTTACAGTTAAGGTCTTGGTCTCTCCCGCACCAATTTGTCCTGTTGAACCGCCGGACACGCCTTGAATATCAAAGGTGTGATTCGCACCATCCTTATTCATAACAGTAAATGTTACTTGTTGTCCTGCCTTGACTGTAATTGTCGGGTTGGTAGTGTTGAACCTGAAGTTCTGAGCAACAAGCGTTACTGTCGTTGCTACTACTCCCTGCGAAGTTGTAGTTGTTGTAGCTGTAGTTGTAGTTGTAGATGTGGATGTAGTGTTACTACTGGTGGGTGTTGTGGTTGATGAGGTTGGTCCGGTGGTCGTTGTTGTTGTAGTTGTATAGTTCGGAGGTGTCGCTGGAGTGCCGTTTAAAACGAAGGCCGATATTGCCACTATTACTATAATCGCAACTATCACTGCGATTATATACGTATTTCTAGTTACCATATGCATGGCCTAATTAAAAACAACAACTTCGTGGCTTAAAAACAAGCTTGACCACTGTTCAAGTTATGTGGAACGTGGAACTAAATATATTCGAGACAACATCGGATAATATATGCGCCTTCCTCCCGACTTAGTGAATTAAGGATGAAAATGTGATTATCAAGGGGCGAAAGGGTTATTGACCATCCCGATTCTTCCATGTATGTATGTCTAAAGACGCCGTTTACGACGTTATCATTGTTGGAGCAGCAGCCGCCGGCTTAACCGCGGCTCTGTATGCAGCTCGTCAAGGGATGAAGACTCTAGTGGTGAGTAAGGATCTTGGGGGTCAGGCTCTGCTCACTAATCACATTCAGAACTATCCGGGTTACGATACTGTGGATGGGTTCAGCCTTGTCTCAAAGTTTGCGGAGCAGGCTAAAGGCTTCGGCGCCGAGATTCACCTTGAGGAGGCTAAAGAGCTCAAAGATGAGGACGGCATCTTCACTGTTAAGACCCCTACCCGAGAGTTCACGTCTCACACCTTAATCCTTGCCTTCGGGAAGACCCCGCGCGACCTAGGCGTCACCGGCGAAGATGAGTACAAAGGGAAGGGACTATCGTTCTGCGCTACCTGTGATGGCCCGCTCTACCGCGGCAGAACAGTAGCTGTAGTCGGAACTGCGGAATACGCTGCTGACGCGGCTTTGCTGCTCAGCGATTTAGCGGGGAAGGTCTACCTGATCTTCAACCGCAGCAAGATGGCGGTCGATGAAGCAACACTCGCGGATCTCCAGAGCCGAAGCAACATCACCCAGATCCCGAATTCAAAGGTGACTGCAGTGCAAGGAGGCTTAACGGTTGAAACAATCAAAGTGCGAGATGAAAGCAGCAAAACCGAAACTGTGTATCCGGTTGACGGCGTCTTCGTGGAGCAAGGGTACATAGCGAAGACGGATCTCGCTCAAGGCCTAGTGGCACTGAACGAGCGGCGAGAAATAATCAGCGATAAGGAGGGCCGTACATCTCACCCTGGAATATTCGCAGCCGGCGATGTTACAGACATACCGTTCAAGCAAATCGTGGTTTCCGCAGGACAGGGATGCGTAGCCGCACTCTCAGCCTACAACTATCTCCAGCAAAAAAGAGGAAAAGCACTGATACGCGGAGACTGGAAGCGAAGAAAATAACGATATACAGAGACGTAGTTTAGCAGCCTACTCGCAATATTTAGCTGAATGGTTCAGGCAATTCGGTTCAGCCCAACATAGTAGAGTTCTATTCCTGCGCCTTTAGCTGCTTCTTTCAGGTTCTTTGTGGATGTTTGGCAGATAATTACCTTTCTTACCATTTTAGGGTCCAGGTTGTGTTTCGACGTGTAGCCTGCTGCTATTCTGCTCACCTGACCTACCGCAAAATCATTCGCTATAGTCTCGACTTCGACTACAATGCTTCGCCCTTCAGCGTCTCTGAACAGTATATCAGCTACGCCTGTTCCAACATCGACTTCAGAGCCTAGGAACTGCACACCTGCGCCCAGTATCTCCGGGTTCTCCGAGAGAATCTTGACGACCGGTTCCTCCAACAATCCTCTGGCTTGGAAGTAGTTCTCTAACCCAAATTTCAACGCATGCTCTAGAAACTCGTTAATGCTGAAGTAACGCGTTCCAAGAATATGCGGGTAAACATCTATAGCTCTGCCGTCGCGGATTACTTCTAGGATGGGTGTGTTGTCAAGGTTCAGCCGCTTGCTCTTTGAGATGGGCAACATCTTCCCTTTAGATGTGACTATCCGGCCTCGGATCTGCGGCTGAATGCTGCGGAACGCGTTCATCAACCGCTCACCCTCATCATCAGTAAGCTTGGAGGATTCGATTGCCTCGTAACGTATTCCCCATTGAGATGATACTGTGTCAAGCATCTCTCGACGAGTAACCATCTCTCCAGCGTAGGTGGCTGCCTCCTTATAGTAGAGAATCAGCGAACAGCTCAAGGACACTTGCTCACCCACCTGCTTACTCATTATTTTACCCGCCCACTCACTCAGGTTCGACGCCTTAACCTATCCTAATTAATTTTTTCGAGGACGTGCAAGCAGTTTGATCACCCATTTGTGACAAACAGATCTTAAAGACTAATCCTGTGCTTATAGAAAGTGAGAACAATGGCTACCCGTGCAAGCCAAATCAAGATTTCACGGAAGAACTACGACCGACTGGTCGAGGCTCGAAGCGAGATGGGCTTACAGACCTTCGAAGAGACCCTAGACGCCGTCCTAGAGTTCTGGTTCACATGGATGGACCACATGAAGGTCGTCAAACTAGAAACATAACAGCAAAACAACCATCTATCTAGCAGCTAGATAGATAGATAGCCAGCCAGCCAGCCAGTAGCGTATCGCTACGAAAACCACGCTTCATACATCCAGTTTTTCTAGGCTTAGTTTCAGGTATGGATGGTAGCAATAACATAAATGGTACTGGGGAAGCACCTCTTTTGCTACGGAGATTTGGAGACTGGTGCTGCGTATAGCTCAATTCGGCCCGAGGACTACGAAGCTGGCTTTGATATCGCTCTTCGCTGTTCTCTACACTGTTCTGCGGCTTGTGCCGACCTTCCCTATGGTCGGGGTTCTAGGAACCTTCTCAGCGTCGGACACTCTGGCTCCGATTTACGGTATTCTTCTCGGCCCCTACATAGGCGGAGGAAGCATCATCATCGGAACCTTCCTCGCAATCGCATTCGGTAAACCCGCGGTCTTTCTCGGACTCGACTTCTTACCCGCCGCAGTCGCCGCAATATCTCTTGGTTTTTTGGTTCAACGCAGGTTCCGCCCAGTCGTAGCCATGTTTATCGTGTTGTTAGGGCTGTATCTTCTGCATCCATTTACTCTACGCTTCGTTACTCTTCCGAACGGGGTGCCTATACCATTTAACTGGCTTCACGTCGTAGCCTTGGTGGTTCTGGTTTCGCCTTTGAGTAGGCTAGCTGTTAACTGGGTCACAGCAGCTTCGCCTAAGCGACTTCCGCTTGGATTGGCGGTTCTCTGCTTCATCGGCACGATGATGCAACATGTAACTGGGGGCTTACTGTTCGAGTCAGTACTCGGATCAATGCTGAACACAATCAAGGTTAACGCTTGGCCCGGGGTGTGGACAACCGTCTTCTACGTCTACCCGTTTGAACGCCTCATAATTACAGTTGTATCCGCGTTAATAGGTTCAGCACTGATCACAACACTTCGCTCATCTAACGTAAAACTCATCAGCCAACCAGAGACATAAGGCTCAACAACAACGCCTTCTGGGGAAAGTTCAAATTCCTAAACTGCTAGCCTGTTTAATCTGAGCCTTTTGAATTTGAGAAGCCGTCGCTCCCGAACCCCGCTCCGCTTCTCAGTGGAGCTTGGGCCTAGAGGAACAGTACCAGACTATGAGACGGTGAAGACGATAGCTCTGGAGGCTGAGCGGCTCGGCTACTATGCGTTTTATCTTCCAGATGGCGTTCAGTGGACGGACTTTGAGTGTTGGACTACGCTCGCCAGCCTATCTGTTTCCACCTCTACCATTAGACTTGGGCCCGCTGCGACCTTTGTCACCTATCGCCACCCTGCTCTACTGGCTAAGATTTCAGCAACCTTAGACGTCTTAAGCGGTGGGCGACTCGATTTAAGGCTAGGTGCGGGAGGTGCGAGTGCCAAAATCGATCAGGTGCACAGCGGCATCCCTCAGCCTGACCCTAATACGCGAGTAAAGATGCTTGATGAAGGACTCCGGCTGATTCGGTCTCTGTGGCGTAAGCCCGCGGTTTCCTTCAAGGGGAGATTCTTCGCCGTTGAAGATGCTCAGTGTTGGCCTAAGCCTCTTCAGACGCCTAATCCCAAGATTACGGTGTGTGCTGATGGTCGCAGAATGCTTCATCTGGCAGCTGAGCAGGCGGACATCTGGGAAACATCCGGGGGATTGGAAGATTACGGGAGGAAAACCGATATCTTCAAAAAAAGATGTCAAGATGTTGGCAGAGACTTCAATAGTATTGGTAAGGGTTTGGAGGTTACTGTAGCAATTGCGGATAGCGATCGGGAAGCAGAGGAGATGGTCGAGAAGCAACGGTTGAAACGCGGCGCACCCCGGGGCTCCGGATATGATCCGTTGGAGGATGCGGTTGTAGGGCGGCCCAGCCGTTGTATCGAAGCGTTCTCAGAGTTTAGGGAGGCGAATCTCTCTTCCTTCACAATCTTCTTTATAGGCATAAAGGACCTTGACCCGTTACGGCTGTTCGCTGACAAAGTAATGCCTGCGTTAAAAGATCAAGCAGATTAACTTCTTCAGCAGGGATAAGTTGAAGCCGATATTTGCACTAAATTACATGCACTGTCTCGTTTTTTGCAGCCGTTAATTTGTTAGGTGTTACAACCTAGTTGCGAAACGGAATAAATGTCAACATATACAATAGTTGAGTCATTGTGCAGGTCTGGTGGCGTTGGGACGTTAAGGCAGCGGCTAAGTGTAATTTTAATTGACATGTGCGGGACTAGGTTACTTAACAGTTCTATTATTAATTGTGTAGATATGACATTTATAATTCAGATTATCTGTTGATGTTTTATGAATAGATGCGGCGTCCCTTAGAGTGATTTAGAATTTACAGCGCGCAGGGATGCTCGGGTAAGGTAGACCTTCGGCTCAGCGTTTCAAGTGGTTTAACCAGATGTTTGTAACAAATGTTACACACAGGGTGTTATAGAAAATTCGTCTAGGGCGTCATCCGAGTTGGTCTATGACTGAACAGCGTACTACAGCCAAACGAATAATATCAATGCTAATGATATGTCTAATACTCCCGATAGGGAGCATTCAAACTGGGTTTGTATCAACCGCGGCTGCGGCTACAGAGACACAGATCTCTATTACTCCGCAAAGCCTCGGCACTCATCATGTGCCTGAAGAATCAGGCATAGTAGCCTCCCGGGCATATCCAGGCATCTACTGGATGATCTCCGACTCAGGAGGCCCAGTGAACCTATACGCTACAGACAGTGCAGGAGCGACGAAGAAAGTCTTCTCAATCACCGGTGCAACCAACATAGATTGGGAGGACATCGCCATTGATGCAGATGGCTCCATCTGGATCGCCGATATAGGTGATAACAATCAGTCCCGCAGCAGATACGTTCTATACCGGGTAAGTGAACCTAACCCTTACAGCAACAACGTAACAAGTATCTCAGCAACAGTTTATCATTTCACCTATCCAAACGGCCCCAGAGATTCTGAGGCCTTCTTCGTCTGGCAGGGGATACCCTACATAGTGCAGAAACGATCCTTGACAACTGAAGTATACGCGTTTCCCGCACTGAACCCTGCACAAACAGTCACCCTAAACTACGTAGGCACATTTACTGCAGGCACCTACATTACAGGCGCAGACATCTCTGCAGATGGACATAGATTAGCGCTGATCAACGACATAAACGACTACCACTGGATCATAGAGCGCAGCGCAACCTCCATCAGCGTCGCTGACTTCTTCACTTCACCAACCAAGCAGTGGCGTCTACACTTTCCAGACCAGCAGGGTGAAGCAATAGGCTTCCTACCGAGAAACTACAGCTTTGTTGTAGCAAGTGAGCAAGGAGGCTTCTGGAAGATTGGGCAGAACCAGTACGACTCTTCAAGCGGCACTGTGGTGGGACTTGGTTTAAGCAGCGTCGAATCTACACCTGCTACTGGAACCGCATCCTCCACCTCAACTACCGCGGCTGAAAGCACTGCAGCAATGGTGACAACAGCAGCCACCACCATTATTGCAAACGCTATGGCGATACAGCGGAGCAAGATTGTCTATGCAGTGGATATTGTCGATGGGCAGCTTGTTGACTCGGCGGGCAACAAGTTTACGATGATAGGTTTCAACTACGGCGATATTCCAGAGAACTTCAAGTCAGGCAGCTACGCTACTGATGCTCAGAACATAAAGAACGCAGGCTTCAACACAGTCAAATTAGTGAAGGAGTGGGGTGCCTTGGAGAACAGCAGTAGCCCATCAGTGTTCACCTATAACAACGATGAGTTTACAGAGATGATGAACCAAATAGGTAATCTCACTCAGCAAGGTGTCAATGTGGTGGTGAAGATTCACGCAGATTCTGATACTCGCATCAATGGGCAGCATCTGAAACAGTTCCTAGGCTCTCAGTACTGTGCAACAAGTCCATACAGTAGCGATTTCACTCGGATCTTCTACAACACCTCATATCTGACTGATGACGCATCTGGACACTCTCACCTGTTGAAGCTTTGGCTCAAAATATCTCAGATGACACGAAACAACTCTCGAGTAATCGGCTTAGACATCATGAACGAGCCCACCACCTGCTCCCGTAATGTTAACGTAAGCATACAGAAAGAGTGGCATCAACGCATAAACGAGATTGTGCAGGTGCTGAGAAGCGACGGGGACAACCGCATCATATTCGCAGAGGAAGCACCCTTCTTCGAGTATTACCAGAACTTCGTAGGATGGAACGACAGCAAGATCGTCTCCTCAATACACTGGTACAGAGCAGCATACAAGACAAAAGCAGGATCATACCAAGCATGCCTGTCGGATCCACAGAGCCTCCAACACTACTGGGGCAACATAGAACACTCCGGAACCAAATGCTCAGATGTAGCCCTCTGGGTCGAGCAGGCGCAGCAAAAATACCCAAACCAACTGTTCGAAGTAGGAGAATTCGGCAACATATACGAAAACAACCCGGGCGACATCAACCAACAATGGATAAGAAACAGCGTAGATTTGTTCAAAGCCAAAAACATGGTCGGCTGGTTCTACTGGAGCAGCGAAGAAACAGGCACATGGACAAGCGACTTGACAAAATAAACAGCCATTTTCACCCTTTGGCCGGTTTATCTAACCGGCCTGAGATATTTTTTCCATCAAGTCCTTTGTGGCTACCTGATTAAGATGTCCCGAAGCGGTTCTGTTTTGTCATCTAACAGTCCGCAGGACGGACTAGCCTACGTCAGCCGAAGATGAAACAGTGCCTTTCCGTTAGACTGATTATTTTTAGGCGGGGACGGAGGGATTCGAACCCTCGGCTTCCGGCTTAGAGGGCCGGCGCTCTGTCCATGCTGAGCTACGCCCCCGGTTGTTTCCACCCAGCCTACCTGCGGTGCTCCTTGCTATATTTAGACCCTACTTCTAGTAGATGGTAGAGGATTGCAAGAATATGTAGATGCAGTTCTCCTCTTCCCGTTTCGAAACCCCGCGCCCTGAGCACGATATATGTCACTCCAAACCTCTGGTCAAGGAATTTAAGCGAGAGGAGACTCGAATCTTTTGAAGGACTATTCGGTTAGATGGAATTTCGGTCTGGCAGAATGAAGCAGTTAGAGCGCGGCTCGACTGGTATTACCAAGTGATGCAGGACACTAAGCCGGCCAAGTTTCTTATAGCAAAGCACATACCTTACGAAGGAGACCTGAAGTCAACATCAACAGAAGCACTATGGACCGAGCATCGCAGACTCTCACAACGCTTCAAACAGATCTTAAAGACAGTGCAGACAGGCAGCTTAACCCTCAAGGATCTTCCGGAGCCTGATACTAACCTCTTGGATGTGAAGACAGAGCTTCTGAACCGTATGTTGGGGCGATGCGAGTTCTGCGAGTGGCGTTGCAGGGTTGATCGCGTCAGGGGGGACAAGAATGGTGCCTGCAGGGTGGGTGCGGAGACCCGGGTTTCAACTTGGTTCCACCATTACGGTGAAGAGCCGCCGCTTACCACTGGCCAAGGCTCAGGTACAATCTTCTTCGCCGGCTGCACCTTCCGCTGCGTTTTCTGCCAGAACTGGGACATTTCTCAAAACCCTTCCAACGGAGTCATAGTTGATGGCCTGAAGCTTGCACTCATAATGAAGAGCCTCCGAGAGGAAGGTGTAGCCAACATTAACTTAGTCGGAGGTGACCCAACCCCCAACCTCCACACCATCCTAGACGCAACACGCCACCTCGCCAACACCAACGTACCTCTCCTGTGGAACAGCAACCTCTACCTCACCCCCGAAGCAATGAACATACTCACCGATGTGATTGACATCTGGCTTCCAGACTTCAAATGGGGCAACGACCGCTGTGCTCTCCGCCTATCCAAAATCCCACGATACTGGGAAGTCATCACTAGAAACCATCTTTTAGCGCAGAGAGACGGCGACATGATAATCAGGCACCTCATCATGCCCGGACACATAGAATGCTGCAGCAAACCAATCCTACAATGGATAGCAGCTAACTGCCCCCGCGCACTCGTCAACATAATGGGACAATACCGCCCAGACTACCAAGTACCAGCCAATCCAAACTACAAAGACATCAACCGATGCCCCACCGATGAAGAGATAAGCCAAACCTATCACTACGCAGATCAGCTCGGAATAATCTACCGACCCGTATCGTAAACTGTATCTAAAATCTACAAGCCTTATAGGGTTAGGCTCACTATAATTAACGATAGAGGAAAGGAAGGGGCACACATCTTTGACGCGGCACACAGTGGTGATTGGGGACTGCCGGGACATGCACGAGGTTCCAGACGGCTCAATCCATCTGATGGTCGCCTCGCCGCCCTACTACAACGCCCCCTTCGATTATCCCGGGCTCTTCAAAAACTACGAAGAATTCCTCAAACTACTGAAGAGCCTAGCCAAAGAACTTCACCGAGTCTTAGCTGATGGCAGAATCGCCGCCTTCGTAACCGACGACATGCTGGTTGACGGCGAAAAGTATCCCGTTGTCGCAGACATTACCCGTATAATGCGGGACGCAGGCTTCAGATACCGTGACCGCATAATCTGGAGGAAACCAGAAGGTTACATCCGCATCAGCCGCAGAAGCGGGGTAGTGCTACGCAACCCGTATCCGATGTACTTCTACCCGGATAACATTCAGGAAAGCATCCTAATCTTCCAGAAGGGCCGCTTCGACTACGACTACGTTAAACAACTCTCCCCAAAGATAAGAGAAGCCTCCAAAATCAATACCACCAGATATTTGTCTGAGAAGTGGAACCTCGCCGTCTGGGACATCACAAACGTCCTCCCTAAAGCAGCTAGGTTGGAGAAGGGCATTGCAGCCTTCCCGGAGGAAATCCCCCGCCGCCTCATCCAACTCTTCAGCTTCACCGGCGAAACAGTACTAGACCCCTTCCTAGGCTCAGGAACCACAATCAAAACAGCCCAACAACTCCAACGAAACAGCATAGGCTACGAAATCGACCAAGAACTACTCCCAGTAATCCAGCAAAAAATCAACCACATCCCCCATCAACAACAAACCCCCAACAACCCTATCCAGACAGAAATCATCAGGCGCGCAGACGCCAAGAAACTAAGAACACGCCTACAAAACCGAGTGAAAACACAAAAATCCATCATCCAAAAAACTGCCAAACTAATCACAAAGCCTACTCTCCAACCTTAACTAGGCATCACAGAACCGCTTACAACTGAGGTGAGAGGTTAGAAGCGAGATTGAATAATAATTTGAAATCATATAATATATGCGTCAGTGACTGTTGTTAGGTTAAACCTAGAGTGCTCTTCTTTTTAATTCCTTTACTTTGTCAAAATGTTTGTCTGTCGAAACTATCACTTCAGCCCTCTCAAGCAGTGCAGATGCCGCGTGAATCGAATCCCGTGGGTCTAGCTGGTATCGTCTGATTAGCTCCAAAGCTAAAGACAGTAAATCTCCACTTACCTGCACTATGTCCAAGCCTGATAGGCCTAGAAATGCCTCTCCAGCTATGATGGCTTGTTCAAGGTCTCTGTTTTTTCACCGTCCAGACCAGTTAATCAAACGTTAATGCAGATGTAGAGGCCGGTTGCTTCCCGTCCTGCACCTCTCTGAGAAGCGAACGAGCCCTGTCCCCAATATCCTCTTGATTCAGATCTGCGTAGATAAAGACGTTGGAGTCAAGGTAAAACCGCATCCGGCTGTCAGGTCCTTTCAGAAAGCTCTTTCTTGTATAGGTGAGGCGGTATCCGTTTAACGGACGGCCCTTTTTTCGCTATGCTCTCCATAAGTGATACTGAGTCAACTTTAGGCTTCTTCAGAACTATCTTATCACCTTCGAGTACGAAAATGACCTTAGAGCCTGGGTGGATCTTAAGCGCCTTTCTAAGTGCTCTGGGAATCACGACCTGACCCTTAGGCCCCACCTTCATCTCCTCTTCAATCAAGCCAGTATCACGTCGAGTTAGACGTTTGTATAACACAAATTTATACTTACATAATGTGATGCTGTCAAATCGACTCCGGACAAAAACACAACCCCAAAACCGAATAAGAAGAGAAGCACAGAAATCCGTCACTCAAAAACCGGTAAAACCCCCTTATGCTGGAGAAAGACGGTGTTGTTCACGTAATTTCGGTCAAGCCAATAAGACAGGTAAAGAGGCTTTGCTAAAGATATGGATACAAAGAACCTTAGAGATAAGACTGACCGCATTTGAATCTCATAGACTCCTACGGCTGGATCGAGTACCTCAGTGAAGGACAGCTCGCAGAAAAATATGTCAACTGTTAGGAATCTACAAATATCATGCAAAAACATATGCGGCAAAGCGAATCATTGTATGTCTCAATTAGTATGAACTGACAGTTATATGGATCAAGCATCTCTTTAAGTTTAGTTAGTATGACGCACTCTGATCCTGAAGAATTTTTGGTAGATGAGAGGTTGGCTGAGGAGATAAGTCAAATGGCAAAGGAGCGAGGGATAGATGAGAATGATCTCGTAAACGAATTACTCATAATAGGCATGAGCCCCGAAGCAAAGGCATCAGTGCTGCAAGCGCAGATAATGCTTCTTACTAGAGACATCATTCGCATCCTAATCGAAACAATAAACGATGAAGACCACCACAATCTCATGGAAACCGGCAGAAACTTCGACAACGACGCCTCAGCGCCACTCCTCACACCATGCACCAAAGCCCAATGGTACGACATAATTGACAAATTCAGCTTGAATTTCGATAATGTCTTCAAATGGTTAAAGATCAAACAGACAGTCGGCTATGATAAGAAGACTCATAGACTCATCATCACGCATAAGATGGATGAGAAATGGACACATTTTCTCAAAGGATACGTAACAGGAATGATAAGTACCACGCTCAACATCGAACCTAAAATTAACGTCAACGGCAAAACTCTGGAATTCACCCTAGAATAAACGACTTGAAATACCACACGAGAAAAAAATTACTTAGAATTTTGACGTGCCCATACGACCGATCGCGCACAAAAACTTTGTCCTCCTCTAAGACCTTGTTCAGGAGACTCTCGAACTTGTCGTTAGCGATTGAACAGTCTAATCGCATTTCGGCACTGTCCTAATTTAGATGGTTTAATTTCCAGTAGTAAAACTCATGCCATGTCCACACGTGTGTCGAGCAATCTTCCATCATCGCAGGCGTTACGCCTCGCTTAATTTGTGAAATGAAGTTCCAGTAAAACTGTAAAAC
>JACPRH010000057.1 GCA_016190055.1 Nitrososphaerota archaeon
CGGCTTCAACAACCTAGCCTTCTCCAGAACAGCGTCGTCACGAAAGATCTCTTTAGCAGGCCCGTCAGCCAAGATTCGCCCGCCGGCCATCACGACCGTTCGCGGCTGAAGAGGCCAGATGAACTCAATATCGTGCGATACCATTACAACAGTTTTTCCTTGGCTGATAAGCATCTGAACTGTGTGCAACAGCCGCTCCTTCTGAACATAGTCTTGACCAACAGTCGGCTCATCAAGAATCAGGACGTCAGGATCCCAAGCTAGGACAAAGGCGATGCAGAGCCGCTTCTTCTCTCCTCCGCTGAGCATCATCGGTGAGGTGGAGCGGTACTTTTCAAGCCCGAAGGAGTTGAGGGCCCAGTTCAACCGCTTCTCTACAACGTCTTCTGAGAAGCCGAAGTTTCTCAGCGCGAAAGTAATCTCCTTCTCAACACTCTCAGAGAAGAGCTGATGGTTCGGGTTCTGAAAGACAATCCCGACGCGCCTAGACAGGTGAGCGACACTTTCCTCCCGAGTATCTACACCGAATATCTTCACGGTGCCGCGGCTAGGCTTCAGCAAACCGTTGGTATGTTTGATCAGCGTTGTTTTGCCCGCCCCGTTCTCCCCGACTATCGCGGTAACCTCGCCGGTTCGAATCTGCAGATCGATGCCTTTCAGCGCCAAGACACCGTTCGGATGCTGAAACTCAACAGATGAGAACTCAATCACTCTTTTTTCTCAGCTCCTCACCCAGCTGCGCCGCCAGCTCCTCAGTCGTGAGCGGAGGCTCACCCAAATCTACACCGTCCTTCAAAAGATTGTAGAGACGAGTTGAGGTGGGAACACCTATCCCGATTAGCGTTAGATCTCGCGTAGCTAAGATGCTGCGAGGTGGGCCGTCAAATATTACTCGACCCTGATCCATACACACTATTCTGGAGGCGATCTGCGCCAAAAGATCCAGCCTGTGCTCCACTATGAGGATAGTGACCCCGAGATCCCGGTTAAGCATCTTAACTATCTCTATCAGCTCAAGAGCAGTTGAGGGATCCAGGAGAGAGGTAGGCTCATCAAGTATTAGGATACTCGGCTTCATCGCGAGCACGCCGGCCAAAGCTACACGCTGCTTCTGCCCATCCGACAGCTCATGTGGAGCTCTGGCTGCCAAGTGTTCTATGCCTAGAAGCTGAAGAGCCCACGTCACCCGATCCTTGATTTCGTTCCGCGGCACACCTAGGTTTTCTAGCCCAAAGGCAATGTCCCGCTCAACGGTGAACATGAAGATCTGGTTCTCAGGGTTCTGGAAGACGAAGCCAACCTTCTTCGCGAGCTCAACTATCGAGGTTTCAGCGACGTTAGCTCCATCTATCCTGACAGAGCCGCTTAAAGCTCCGTGATACATGTGGGGAATGAGACCGTTAATCGATCTGAGAAGCGTGGATTTACCGCAGCCGCTTGAGCCGGCTATGATAACTAGCTCCCCTGGATGTATCGTTAAGCTAATGTTTCTTAGCACAGGCTCAGCTGAATCAATATAGGTGAAGGAGTAGTTTTCAAACGCTATTCCCGCTTCACTTTTACTAGACTGCGCGCCCTCAACCGTTGAGACTCCAGCATCATCAAATCCTAAGAGAGGTTCACCGTCCGTAGTGAGCAGGAGTGCGTGTAGCAGAACTAACAGTCGTTGTAACCATGCGGCCGATGACAATTGTATAGATGGCTACTGAAGCGTTGAAGAGGGCGAGTAACGGAAGCATCGCAACCACCCCTCCAAACGGCATGTTGAAACCTAACGGAGGAGACAACCCCAGCAACGCCAAGTTGACAACAGCCATAACCACCACCCTTACGGTGACACCTAGTACCAACGCCAGCCAGAAGACGCGTAACCCGGATCTCAGCTTAGAGCTTAACCTCGCCAGCTTAAACGCTACCAGCATACCAAGAAGCATCGCGATGATAGCTATCAGGTTGTAGATAGGCCCTGCTTGAAGCGAGCCTGGGAAGATAACCATCAGGCTCATGAAGTTGATTACAGCAACGGAGAAACCTAGACGTGTTCCATATAGCATGAAGGCGGCAACAACCGGGATCTCCCACAGTTCATAGATTAGAAAAGGCGCGTACGGTGCAGGCATCTTCAGCGGAGATACGTGCAGCGCAATCGCAAGCGCAGCGAAGATAGCTATGGCAGTAATTACGCGGCTTCTGGGCAGCTGACCAATTCCTGCAACTGATGTGGACGGTGTAGGGGGAAGAGCGGGTTCCGACAAGCGGCTCACACTGCTTCTCTAACTTCAAGATTAAATAAGTTTTTAGTTAGCACCTACCAAAAAAAGCGTAACCAGACAGAGGCCAACAGAAACAAAAAAGCCGAACCCAACACAGCAGAATTGAGCAGAAAAGAACCCTATTTCAGCCGCTTAACCCCAAGGCCCGTTGCTGCAGCAACTCTCTCCAGTATCTCTTTCGACACCGACTCAACATCAGCATTTACAGTAAACGAGGCTGCTGTAGGATGACCTCCACCAACTCCACCGAAATGACCAGCAACACCTTCAGCGATGTCACGCCCAAGATGAACACCCAACGCCTCGTAAAACTGTTGAGAAGCCCTGAGACAGCACCGAGCCTCCTCCTTATCCTCACCTACCGCCGCAGCAAAATCGGCGCCCAAATCAACCAACCCCCGCGCCACAGAGGCCTGATAGGAACCAACCTCCGTTAACGCAACCACCCAGTCACCGAGCCGATACAGCGAAACCCGCTGCGTACCCTTCAACCGCGCAATACGTTCAGACGGGTCCCTGATAGCGCCAAGCGTCTCGACGGCCGACCCGATTGAAGCACCTTTCCCGCATAAATCAGCTGCAGCCTGAACGGTATGAGCTGTTGAGAGCTTAAGATGCCTCGAATCCGCCAAGATACCGATCAACAAAACCTGCGCAACAGCCTTAGTCACCGGAACATTCTGAGCCACCAGCAGATCATAAATTATTTCGCAGGTAGAGGTCGCCGATTCATCCAGCAGCAAATAGTCAGCGACCGTTTTCACAGAGCCGCTCAGCGGGTGATGATCCAGAAAGATCTTTAGGCACCTTGCTTTTGCAAGGGGTTCCTGTAGATCCGCAAGCAGCTGCGGGTTACCGGTGTCCACGACCACGACCAGATCCACGTCTTCAAAACCCGTATCCTCAGATGAACGAATAGGGTACTCTGATGCCACTCGCTTAGCAGGTATACTTAGCCCTTCAGGAGTGACAACTGATACTCGAAGCCCCTTCCTAAGCCGTCTTAACAGGTAAGCGACCCCGTAAGCCGCGGAGTACGCGTCAACGTCAGCATGCTTATGGGTAAGAATTACCGCTCGTCGAAGGATATCCGGCTGAACATAAGGGAAGTGAGCTAAGGCTTCGTGGTACCGCTCAGCTGCCCTGCGGCTGGCCCCGGCTACGTGCAGCTTCTTCAAGCTTGGACTGAATCTCCTTCAGGGTTTCCCGGAGACGCGTCTCCTGCCGGGCCAGAACAGTGACCCGAGTGTTGCCGAGCTCACGCCGCTCCTCAAGATCCTTCAACACATCAACCTTACTAGCCTTGATCAATAGTGACCCAGCTGACTTGTAAACCACCCCATCGTCAGGTGATTTCCGCAGCTCAGCCAAAGCCCGCTCCACCTCAGTCAACTCCATCTCAACCTGCTGCTTCTGAGCCAGAACCGCCTGTAAGCTCTGCTGATTCTGCTCAAACCGGGCGAGCTGTTCACGAAGCCACGGAGGAACTTCTTCTCGACTCAAAACTCAATCAACACTCTATACGACAATCTCTGCCGAAGCGGATACATAAGCATTTACAGACAAACAAACCAGACAAATAGGCGGACTGACAGTTCGCTCTTTAATTTAGAGATAGTAGCGCCTCTGATGAAGCACGTATCAGGTTGAAGTAAGAGTTGGCTCCAGCCCGTAGATTAGCTAGATCCTCAGATTTCAACAGCAGTTTGAGATGCCCATCATCAGATACCTTCAACTCAGCCTCTACAAACCGCTCTGAACCGCGTTTAATCTCAGGCTGCAGAGCCTCAGCTACTGCAGAGCATACTCTAGTATCCAGGTCAAACTCTAGTGTGACGGAGGCTTCTACTGGTTTAAGCGGCGACGTCGTAGGCTCCACCGGCAACCTTGAAGCTGCATCTGCCGCAGACCCAGATTCCGGCGGACTCGCGCTTGAACTTTAATGAGCCGCACTCTGGGCACTGCCGTTTCTGCTTCAAGAGACGGTAGACTCGGCTGTATCGTTTTCGTACTGAGCCGCCGTATTTTTGAGCCAGACCTTTCAGTGAAGGTTTACTTCTGCTTCTTCCCATGTCCAACACTTTTCTTTAGCATCTTACGGATTTCTTCACCCTTGCTTATGGCGGTGTCTATCGCGAGCATCACCTGTTCTTCAGTGAAGCCGCCGGGGTTTCCTTTTTGGCCTGCGCATATGGTGTTCTTATCGGCTGATGCAATAGTGATTCTAGCTGTCATCACAGACTCCTCGTCTAGAGTAGGATCTACGATGATAGTGTTTCCTATCAGCACCATCGTAATTGAGATGGGGGTGAGTTTCACTGGGAGAGGTATTGTTTTACCGGTGTCTTTAACGCCCTCGGCAGTTACTTCATACTTTGGCATCGTAGAGGACAGTAGAGCCGCTACAGCCGCGTATGAAACTGCGTCGAACAGGTTTCCATCAACGTTCAGGACGCTCACATCTATGAAGACCGCTAGCACATTCTTGCCCTTAACTAGGCAGAGCTCTTTGAGATCAACTACGCCAGATTCACGGATACCTCTATCCGCGACACGGGCGAGCTCAATCGCATCCTCGTTAGGTGGACCTGGCTCAGCGTAAGCTGAAGCGAGAGGTAGAACCTCGGCTGTAACAATGAGTAGTCCTTGATCAGGAGTATCCTCGAAGGGTGCGCCTGTCTGAACCTTGACGCCTGCGATGACCTCTGTGTTACCTATCCTTACCTTTGCTGAACCGTTCGCCTTCTCGATGATTCCAGTTTCAATGGTTATCGGCCTGTAGTCAAGTAGGCCTCTGCCGTCGAGCCTCACGCCCTTTGTGAGGACGTCGAGCATTTGCGCCCGTTTCAGATGTTCAACTACGAGAGATTTCTTAGACATCTTACTGTTCACCGGTCTCCTCTGCGCCGAAGTACTTTTCCATTAAGGCTTTACGTTGAATGTCGTACACCTTCATGCACCCATCTTTGGCTAGTTTAAAAGCCTCGTCGAACTCTTTTCTGCTGAACCTTCCATCAAGCTGCAGTAGAGTGACCTGTCCGAGGTTAGGGAGTATCGCCATAGGCATGTCGCCTTCACCCTCCTTATCCTCCACGTCATCTAGGTCAACTACGACTCTGCCTTCAATCTTACCGGCGGCGCAGCCGACTACAAGGTCACGCATATTGATGCCTGCATCAGCCAACGCTAGAGAGGCTGCTGTAATGCTTGCACATCTTGAACCACCATCTGACTGAAGTACCTCAAGGTACACTTCGATAGCGGTTCTCGGATAGTCCGTTAGAATTAGAGCAGGCTCCAATCCTTCACGGATAACCTTGGAGATTTCGATCTCTCGCCGCGATGGCGCAGGGTTCTTACGGGTGTCAGTCGAGAATGGCGTCATGTGGTAACGGCATCTCAGAACTGATCTATCAGGTACAGACATGTGTTTTGGATGAACCTCTCTGGGCCCGTAGACCGCAGCCATGATTTTGTTCTTCCCGAACTCGATGTAAGCGGAGCCATCTGCGTTCTCTAAGACTCCGACCTTCATGGTGACAGGCCTTAACTCGTTAAACTTGCGGCCGTCATGTCTTACGCCTTTCGCGTCGAGTAATTTAGTAATACTACTCTTACTCATTCTTCTTGCTCACCATCACTTTCACTTTCACTTTTTTCGTCAACCTTAACAGATAGGAGCGTCTGAACCTTTTGAGTCAGATCGGCGACGTGCGCCTCTTTCTCAATCAGTCTCAGCGCGGAGATCGCTTTAATGATCCCTTCAGTCGGCCCCGATATTACAATCAGCCCGTTCTGAGCGACTGTCAACCGGCAGTTAGTGCCCATCTCGACCGCTCGGATCATTGAGCCCTTTTTACCGATTACGCGAGGCACCTTCGTCGGAGAGATCTTTACAACCTCACCCTGCCTAATTTTGCCTAACCCGGGTCCTGACAATGACAGCAGCGGGTCTCTGGTTCTGTCGAAGGCCATAACCTTCGCAGCTATCAGGTCTCCGACCGCGAACTTCTGTGTAAGCTCGTTACGAGCAGGGGAGTAGTCTCGCCCAAACACGTTCTGAGCAGGCAGATAGGCGTAGAAGCAGGAGTTGATATCGACCTCCCACGCGAAGGCGGAGTAATCGACAATCTTCCCAACCACCAAGTCATCCACCCGCGGAATGTAAGGTCCCGTAAGAGGGATAACCCGCACCGAGTCAGGTGTAATCTCAGCCATCCCGACCCGCGTCGAATAATACTTGTCCTCCACTCGGAACACGTTTAGGGAGTTCTTGTACTTACCTTCACTCACAAGCTCTCCGGGGATAACATATTTTCTTGTTACGTCAACCATCGCAATATCACCTTTCAACAGTCGCCTGAGCCGCTCCTCTCGTAGCGGAGCCAAGCCGCTCCAGCAGCGACGCATGCACACCGGCAGTTATTTCAACCAAAGCCGTCAACGAGCCATCCGAACCCCACTCCTCCTTAAGGATCTCGCCGGACCCTTTGAGAACACCAATAGCCTGCGGCGCAAACTGAGGAGGAACCTTGACCCGGATCTTCATCTTCTCAGACTTCAAAGGTATAACAGGACGAAGCAGATCCACAACAACCTTGGTCTGCTCCTGCACATCCTTAAACGGATCAATAGACACCCTGATCTCCTGCATAGCCTGCTCAATCCTTGTAGGCGGATGAGGCAACCCTGTCCGCGGATCAACAAAGTTCCGCGCAATAATAGAAACTATCTGCTTACGCTTATCCTCAACTATCTTACGACGCTGATCAGTAGTGAGCTGAAGATCCCCACGTTTAAGCACAATCTTAGCGGCTTCAGCGTGATCAGTCGTCCCCAGACTCTTCTTCAGCTTCTCAGCATTTGCACGAAGTCCCTTAGAGGAGTCTGAGTAAACCTCATCGATCGCTATAACCTGAGACAACTCGACGTTCCTTCCTAGTTTAAAGCTAAGAGCGTTGTCCGGGTTGACCAAAATCTCGAAACGTTCACCGTCCACCGTAAGGCGGACTGTGGTAAATTTGCCAGACATTTGCAATTACAACCCTCTTTTCCATTTTTCCCATTCAAACCCTTTTTAACCGATCTATAAAAAGCCGTTGGTCAGCAGAGACCTTTACACTACAATTTCACAGTAATATGACGTTTTGTAGATTAGCTTGATTTGCCTTCACCGGCTTCCGGCTGGCGATTCTTCGCCTTTCCAGTATATTTCTCAATTTCCTGCTGCGACAATCTGCGTAGCTTCCTGGTCTTGGTGTCAATCACAGCCATCTTGATATGTTGAGAGCCGGACTTGTCTTCACTGATCAGGTAGATGGATTCTACAGCCTTTACACAAGCATCATCTAAGCTGAGATCCTCCTCATAGTTATGTTCCAGGTACTCAGTCACCTGCTCACTTCCGGCACCGATAGCTACTGCATCATACGCCATGTAGGTTCCGCTAGGGTCAGTTAGGAAGATCTCCGGCCCGGTTTTATCAACCCCTCCGATGATTAAGGAGACACCGAATGGCCTAACTCCAGCATACTGAGTGAACTGCTGAGCAAGATCAGCGATTCGCCGCGCCACCGTTTCGACGCTGGCGATCTCGTCGTAAACTAGGCGGTTGCTCTGAGCCATAACTCGAGCCTGATCAACTTGGACACGAGCATCAGGAATGTATCCAGCGGCGACCACGCCTAAATGATCGTCAACCTGAAAGATCTTTTGACTCATAGCGGTGTTTTGGAGCTTTCTACTCTTCTCCTCAACAGCTAAAACTACACCTTCTCCGGATCTAATACCGACTGCTAGCGTGCCGCGTCTTACAGTCTCGATGGCGTATTCAACCTGATAGAGTCGACCGTCAGGTGAGAAAACAGTAATAGCTCGGTCATAGCCTGCCGCAGCTGGGAACAAATGATAACACCTACGTTGAGGGGAGAAAGAGCCTGATTTAAAAGCTTTAACAACACAAATGCTTACTATTGATTCCTGCTACAGGCGGTACTGCTAAGTTACAGTTCAAGCGAAGCTACGAAAGTAGAGCTAAAAGTTCTTCATCTCAACAGAACTGCTCTGCTGCAGCATCGCAAAACAGGTGCTTACAGTGGAATAGAGCCTCAACATGAACATACTAATGGAGACAGCGGTTGTTTTTTTTACCGAACGGTGGCGCACTGCAAAGGTCTGCTCTGAATAATGTAAAATGACCCTTTGGAGAGAGCCCATTCAATATCCTGCGGTGCCCCGAAGAGAGACTCGATACCTAAACTTAGCCGAGCGAGCTCCGCTACAGCTTGATCGGTGAGACAGGGCTTATCTCGCTTCGACTCTGGAGTTGACATATCTACTGTGCCAGCCGCTCCATCTGAGACCCGCATCAGGCTCTTCGAAGCTGTTGTGCGTTTAACCACTTTCAAATCTTTCCGGTTGACCCAGAATCTATCAGGATCTACAGAGCCCGAGGTCACAGAGTCCCCGAGACCCCACGCACCTTCAATAACCATAACATTTGAGGTCTCTGAGAAAGGATCCTTAGTGAACAGGATACCTCCAGCCTCGGCTTCCACAAGCCTCTGCACGAGCACAGCCATCGATACTTTACATTGATCCAGATGTTTGAGGCGGCGGTAAACAATGGCTCGAGCCGTCCACAGTGAAGACCAGACTGACTTTACCCGGCTAAGCACTTCTGGAACACCCGAGACGTTGATGAAGCTGTCGTACTGACCTGCGAAGCTGGCCGTCGACAGATCCTCTAGAGACGCGGATGATCTGACAGCTACTGCGCAGCCGCCGAGACGTTGATACGCATCGGTAATTTCTTTTGAAAGCAGTTCAGGCAACGGTTTCGACTCGATATGCTGTCTGACTAGATTCGACGCCGCTTCTAGGTCCCTCAGGTCTGTTGGGCTCACCGTTTTAAGATGAGATTCGATTTCCGTGGCAACCCCGTGTGTTTCAGTAAACACATCGTATGCTTCGGTGGTGATGCAGAAAGCCTCTGGGATTTTGCGACCCGTTCTGGTGAGCTTAGCTAACGTAGCGGCCTTGGATCCGAGGCTACGGACATCTTTTTCACCGTTATTTACCTCGCTGAGCCACTGGATGAAGCGCATAGATAGACAGGTTTGCTGGATACTGGTATTCCTTATAGTTTTCATCAACAGGTTGGTGTCGAGTTCGGAGAGGGCAACTATGCGGTTGGTTGTTTCAATGGTGACAGTCATCACGGGTGTGGTGATTAAACCGGTGGTGGGATACGTGGTGGTTGTGAATCTTTCAGCAGCATTGATGCTCTGTGCGCTGATATTGATAGTTGTTCCGCTGCTGATGCGTGCAAGCTCCAAGACGGTTGCATCTGAAGAGAGCTGCGTTACTGATCAGCAGAATCCTTCGTCACAGGTATCTTGATGATGAAGGAGGAGCCTTTGCCTACAGTGCTCTCCACTAAGATGTGACCTCCGTGAGCCTCGACGATTCGTTTGCAGACAGCTAATCCGAAGCCTTGACCTTTAGCTTTGGTGGTGAAGAGTGGGCGGAATATTTTCTCAAGGTTCTCTTCAGGTATGCCTACGCCTGTGTCGCTTACGGATAGCAGGAAGTCGCTGTCCTTACGAGATGCGGTGATTGAGAGGAGACCGCCGTTAGGCATCGCTTGTACCGCGTTGATGACCAAGTTGGTTAGAACACGTTTTGTAAGCGCGGGATCCAGCATGGCAGGGTTGGAGCCTTTAGCGACCTCGATAACCACCTTGACGCTCTCCGGAATCGAGATTGCTGAGACGGTGTCCTCTATCAGCGGGCGGATCTTTGTTAGAACAGGTTGCACTGACATAGGTTTAGAGTAGTCCTGCAGGTCTGAGACGATTTTATCCATGTATTCAGCCTGCTTCTCCAGCTGCGTCAGAATGTTTTTCAAACCATTATAGTCGGATTCTGTGAGGTTCATTGAGAGCTTGCTGTTCGCTAAATAGAGAAGGTTGACGACCGTTTGAAGCGGGTTGCGAAGATCGTGCCCCACCATGCTGGCGGTTTCACCGATACCGGCCATACGTTCAGCAGCCCGTAGCTGACGAGTCTTCTCCTCCACCAAGGCTTCTAAGCGCTCGGAGCGGTGCCTCAGCTCATCCTCCACCAGCTTCCTGTCTGTGACGTCGTGAAGGACAACTACTCGGCTGTTCAGATGTCCCCGCCAATCGATGATCGGGGATACAAGCATATCGAAGGTGCGTCGCCCATACCAAGTGTCCAGCAGAACCTCTCGCCCTATCTCGATTTCATCGTAGAGTTTCCCTATTTGGCTGGGCCAGCTTGTCCAGACCTTATCGATTCTGTGCCCGATTAGATCTGAGGTTGAGATACCGATCACGTATTGAGCTACAGGGTTCAAATCGACGATGCGGTTCTGCCCATCCAGCACAATTACACCGTCGCTCATACTTTCAACTACAACCTCTCGCGCTACTGGAATGATATCGCCTAGCCGCATTTTGAAGATGCTGAAGGCTACGAACACGAAGGTCAAGGAGAGCGCTAGCGATGACGGATCGAAGTAAGGATAGGGAGGAATTTTGACGGAGCTAAACAGACCGCTCACTCCGGGAACAAAGGTAAGGACGAGTAGAGCTATCACCTGCCGGCGGTACAGGTTATTGGAGCGAATAAGCAGCACAATGAGCAGAAAACCGATGGCGAGCAGAAGCCAAAGGACATACGAGAACCATACCCAGAATCCGGCTCCGTACACATAGTCTAAGGGAAGGAAAGGATCATCGACGTTGAGAGATATAGTGCGCCAGAAGAGGTGGTGGAGATCATTCGTCGCCACTAGGAACATAGTGAGAGCTGGCACGATGCTGACTAGTATTGTAGTGCGCGTGTTCAGCCATTTGGTGTTGCCGCTGTACTGCAGAATGTAGAGGAAGACTGCGATTGGGATAACTACGATGCCCACATATTGTATCTTGCTGAAAAGTATCTTGGCGGGTAAATCGTCGGTTGAGAGTCTGAAGAAGGCGCTGAGCATTAATTCGGCGCCTGCTGACATAAACAGCAGCTCGTATTTTGAGGGCGCGATCTGCCTGTTTCTCCAGACGTGAGCTATGGACATGCCTGTGAGTAGGAGGGCGGCAACGTAGGGAAGCGCGTATATGGATATAGCCCAAGTCATCGGCTACTCCACCGCACCATATATCATACCTTGTTCATCCATCCTTTCAGAGGGGAAGTCGTCGATACCGCCTGCGGTGAAGCGCTCTGTGATCTATATTCATCAATAATATGTTCACCTAAGCGCTGCGGTACTCTCCGCGTGAGGAGCGATCCTTCCGCTTCACGTTCTAGAAGAAGTGACGTCAAGACTTTGATTAATAATTTGTTAATAATATAACTTTGACTGATCTGTTGAATTCAAGTGTCTGCAAATCCGGTAGACGCGTGAAACGTTATTTTCAGAAGCAGGTGAAAGGAGAGAAATAGATAGATTCGTAGCCTAATCGAAACGTAGAGTTACGCGTAGGTTAGCCAGAGTATTAGGACGGTTACGTTGACGAGTGTGACCATCGAGCCTATCTTGAGGTATTCGTAGAAGCTGAAGGTGTGGCCCTTCTCCTCAGCAGCTTCTAGAATGATTATTGTGCTAGCTGCACCTAGTATAGTGAGGTTTCCGGCTAGTGTTGAACCGCCTGCTAAAGCCAGCCATGCCTTCGTGTCGAGTAGACCGAATCCGAGGCTTTTCATCAGATTAACGTAGACGGCGACGAAGGGAACGTTGCTCATAAGCTGACTCATAAGCACACTTACGCCTACGATGTTCATAATATTCGCGGGTGAATCGCCGTGGTTTAGCGGCGGCATGTAGGAGGCGAACAGGTTGATCAGCCCTGCGTCCCAGACAGCCTGCATGACAATGAACATTGAGATGAAGAAGAGTATGATGCTCCAGTTTACTCCACGGATAATCTCTCTCCGCCTAGGGCTTGCTGTGTAAAGTACAGCTGATCCGAGTAGCGCAATAGAGCCGAAGTTCAGATCAGTATTGACCCCGAAGACCTTGACTATGCTTAACGCGAAGAAACCGGCGATCGTCAAAGCAGCTACGAGGCCAGTCGTCTTGGCCAGCCGTAGATCCGTGATAGCTTCGTCCAGCTTCAAGTCACGCGGAGGATCAGCCGCTGATAAATCGCGCTTATAGTAGAGTTTCAGCAGATAGTAGGTCAAAACAAAGTTAATCAGAGTAGGAGGTCCCAGTAACCGGAGAAACTCCAAGACCGGGGAGTTCATCCCGCTGTCAAGAGCTACAAGAAGGTTCTGCGGGTTCCCCATCGGGGTCATAACGCTCCCAATGCTCACAGCAAAGGCGAGGGAGATAAGCAGAGGAGTAGGGCGAATCCTCATTTCATGCGCGACTCCGATGACAATCGGCGTAGCAACTACAGCCACGGTGTCATTCATCAGGAAGGCGGAGATTGTTCCGAGAGCTACGAGAATGAATAGCATAACCCTCTCAGGAGTGCCTGCTAAGCGGAGCAGTCGGATAGTGATGTAGCGAAGAAGCCCTGAAGCCTCCATCCCAGACACTATCGAGAACATCCCGATTAGGAAGAAGACAACGTCAAGGTTGATGGCCGCGTAAGCTGTCTTGAGAGAAATACCGTTGAGAAAGAGCATAGCGACCGCACCTGCGAACATAACGGTCCAAACAGGCAGGTTGACCCGCCCCAGATTTCTGAGGACGATAAGCGCATACACAGCTAAGAAGACTATGAAAGCAGGGTGAAGCACCATAGAGAAAAGATCTGGGTTGCCAGAAACCTGAAGCATGGCATGCACCGCTCCGCGCCTCTGCTGTTAACCGTCCACCTTAAATTACTAAATGCTGAGCGAGACAAAGACCTTCTGAGAGGCTAAAAGCCTTCGTGACTAAGTGTATGTTGCTTGAAAAGATGGTCACGTCTGAGAAATCGTTGCTGGAGAGATGCATTTGATGTAACAATTATGGGTATAAATAGTTAGGTAGATATAGCAGAGAATACCATTAGAATCTGGGTCATAATGTCAATCATATTCGATGAGGGTTATTCTAGGCATCAGTTTCGTGAGCAAGGTGGTTTTTGGGTGCGAGTTCTGGAGGGGTATCGGTGTCCGTCTAAATTGCGGTTGTTATCGGGGATAATAGGTTAGTTAGGTGGGTGAAGTAGATGGAGAAGTCGGTTTCAGATTTTGAGAGTGTGCAGAAGTGGAAGGAGCATTTGGCCCCCCGGGTGTCGCACATGGCGGTGGAGAATTATCTCTGGGCGCTCGGGGTTTTTTGTAATTGGGCGAAGAAGAATCCTGATGAGCTGATCCTAGAAATGGTGAAGTCGGCTAGTTCAGAGGACTTTAAGACATCTAGTTCCAGCAGAATTATGGCGTACCAGCTGCAGGATAGATCTACAACGAAGCGAAGCAAGGCGCTTATTGTTAAGGCCTTGGCCTCCTTCTATGAGAACAATCGCGTCACCATTGGTGATTGACGAAGGTTCCGGTTAGACGTAAAAAGCAGGTAGTCAGGTAGAAGTAGTAGCTTAGATGCCTATCTGGATCTTGCCGTGATAATAATTCTTTGTATACCTGTGATTTTTTTCTCAGGGAAGAGTTTATGCGGTCTTTGATTTGGTCTAGTTGAGCTATGGTAGTGGAGCTGTCTACCCATAGGTGGATCTCGGTGTGTACATAGGGTCCCGCGGCTCTTAGAAGAATGTGGTTAACTGTGACCCCATTCGCCTCAACTATTTTTTGGATGTCCTCTGCGAGCTCAGGGTTTTGATATGCGTTAAGAAGCGCTAGAGATGTTTGCTTTAGCACTACGTAGGAGACTGTTATGATGAAGATTCCTACCGCGATGCCTCCGATGGCGTCCATGTAGTGAAATCCAAGTGAGGATAAGAGTACGGTGAAGAATACGAGGAATGAGGCTGAACCGTCTTTAATGGCGTTGTTGGCGTCGAGTCTAAGCGAGGATAGGTTGTATTTGTGAGCCAGTCGCCTCATCTGCAATGCTCTGTAAAGAGAGATTACGCCAGCCAGCAGCAGGATAACTAACGCTAAGGCAGGTAGCTCAACGGGTTTAGGCGCAAGAAGAGAAAGATATGATCGGTAGATTATAGCGCCTGCGATTAATATCAGCATTATCGCTGATACGAACGCTGTCATGCTTTTTACCTTGTAGTAGCCGAAGTTGAATCGTTCGTCAGGTGCCTTCCTTGATATCTTGAGCCCTAGCCAAACCAGAAGCGAGACTACAGCGTCTGACATAGTCAATGCCGTCTGCGGTGAGACCGATGCTGCGGGTGAAGTTGCCAGCAACTATCTCGACCACCCCTAGTCCAGCGAGTGTCAGCGAAGATGCTTTGGCTAGTCGCTCACCTTGAATATAGCCTTTCAGTATCTCTGACAAACGCATATTGAAGCCGCTATTAGGTAATTATCGTTTTAGCAGTATGGACGGCGAGTCCTTGCGCAAGGGATAAGCGGGTTCTCCTGCTGGCGGCATGCTTCATCGTTTATTTCTTTGAACTCCTCTATTCTTGCGCTAGCTGCGCCTCTTATTGGAAAGTGCATAACGTATACTTTTGTGCCGTTTATCAGTTCGTGCCAGCCGGTGTCTACTTTGCTTTGTCCGGTGAACTTAGTAGGTTACTTTGCCGATGAAGCATACGACGTTGGGCCGGTAAATTCGTATGGCTTCAAGCACTTTAGCTACGCCTATTTTCTCCTCGCCTTTCTTGAGGTTCTTGACTTCTCTCGTTGGCCTGTTAACAAGGTTGACGAAGTTTAGATTGTAGGTTTGCTTGAACCGTTTCTCATACATTTGCTTCAGCAGCTCGTCGCTTCTCAAATCACTTGCCTTCTCGTTTATCAAACCGGCTCGGTTCATGAGGTACCAGAAGGCCTTGTTGTCCGAGAACGGTACACCTCTGCTGTAGGAGCCGGGGTGAGGGTTTATCCCAACAAACAGTATCTTCGCGTTTCTCGACAGCTTATACCTAATCATGCGAGGCGAGACAGTTAATGATATGTGCGGGCAGTCCTTTAAACCTGATTAATCGTTCACAGCGGTTAGTTATACCGGTTAGAATAAGTTTGTTAACTGCGCCCGCAAGTGGACAGTTACTTATGTCGGGGTCAAGTCACTTTGTCCAGAAGCACACCCCTCAGCAACCTTCAAACATAGTTGCGATTTCGCTGACAGCCAGATGTTAACGAACTTCCTCTAACTGGTATAGTTGTTTATTGGGGAGCTATCTAGAGTTTTTCTAGTATGTTTGTGGCCGACTCTATGCCTTTTCTGATGGTGTCTTCTGAGATTATGCCGTGCGGTGAAGGTGTTTCGAGTATTCTCTTTGGTATAGTGATGTTTCGGGGGTTGAAGCCTTCTCTGGTCTTGAATTGGTATTTCTCGCGTAGTATTTCGCCGCCGATCCTTGTCAGGTCGTCTTTGGTTAGTTTGTAGCCTAGTACGCTTAGTGTTTTCAGTACTGTGTCGGTGTCGTATATTCCTCTGGCGAAGAAGCATATTGTGAGGCTTGAGAGTATCTGTCTCCACTTCTCTTCGTCGATTAGGGCTTTGGCGATGTTTTCTGGGGTGGATTTGCTTGGGTCCTTCAGGTTCTGCTGGTCGACGCTGTAGCCTGCGCCGTCGAGGTGGCTGTGTCTTGAGCCGATTAGGTGGCCGATGTGTGCTGCTGGGCCTGTGTGGTAGCCGGGCATTTCGTTGCCGCCGAAGCTGAGAGCGAACTCTGAGCCGCCGTATTTTGATGAGGCGTAGCTGACGCCTCGTGCTAAGGCTTTGTAGAAGTCGTTCGGCTGATCTGTCAGGTACTCTATTGCTTTGATGTATGTGTTGTAGTCGCCCCATTTGAGCTGGATTTTTGCTCCGTTGTTGGCGTCGTTTGGGATTAGGTGTCGTTCCTGAGCTTCTGTTGCCCATGCTAGGGCTACTCCAGTGCTCATTACGTCGAGCCCGTACTTCTCAACTTCGTCGAGGGTTTTGAGGAGCCCTTCCGGTGAAGATATTTTCAGCATTGTGCCGAATGAGTAGATGAGCTCGTAGTCGTAGCCTACCATCGTGGTCTTGTAGAAGTAGGGTTCGCTGGCGTAGGGTTCCCGGTATGTGGCTAGATGGATGCAGCTTACAGGGCAGTGCGAGCAGGCTACGCGTCTACCCAGATACTTTTCAGCGATAGCTTCACCGGATATTCTGCCGGCTTCCTCGAAGTGGCTCCGCTTCAGATTCTCTGTTGGCAATGCTTTCAGTTCGTTCAATGGGCTGATGTTTACGGCTGTGCCTAGGTCGTGATACTTCTTCATAGATGGGGACTCTACGGTTCTGTCGAAGACCTCTTTGTACAGTTCGCGATAGGTTTTTGGGGTCTCAACCTTTATGCTTCGTCTCCCTGATACTGAGACTGCTTTGAGTTTCTTGCTGCCGAAGACTGCACCTAATCCCAGTCGCCCGAAGTGCCTGTAGGTTTCCGTGATTACGCAGGCGTAGGAGACCATCTTCTCACCTGCTCCGCCGATGCGCATGATGGTTCGAAGCCCAGCTCCATCCTCCTGCTCTCGTATGATTCTGCCTACGGTGAAGCTGCTCTTCAAACCCCATAGTGCGGAAGCGTCTTTGAAAAGCACCTTATCGCCGTTAATTACTAGATACACTGGTGTTTCGCTCGTGCCTTTTATGACGATGGCGCCGTAACCGGCCATTCTGATTGCGGTGGCGCTTCGGCCTCCTGCGTGGCTTTCACCTAGGTTGCCGGTGAGAGGAGACTTGAAGAGAGCAACTGTCTTGGATGCTAGAGGGAATACGCCGGTCAATGGGCCTACTGCGAACACAATGGGGTTGTCTGGTCCCAGCGGGTTTGCGTTTGGTCGACACTCCTTCTGCAGAAGCTTTATCGCGACACCTGTGCCGCCTATGTATTGTTCAAAGAGGTCTCTGCGATTCTCTATCCAGAAGCTCCTTTTTGACAAGTCAATGTAGAGTACGTTTCTAAGTGGGTCTTCGTTTATCAAGTTGCGATGCCGCCTCCTCCTTCTCGTTCTTCAAGTTTCAGTACGCCGTATGGGCAAAAGTCTACGCAGTAGCCGCAGTGGGTGCAGATTGCGGGTTTGTTGATGTCTTCGTCCCAGAAGATCGCGTTTATTGTGCAGGCGGATTTGCAGTTTCCGCAACCTATGCACTTCTGTGGAATGAGGATGACTCCGCCTCCGGCTCTAGGTTTCAAGGCTCCTGTTGGACAAACCTTTGCGCAGGGAGGGTCGAGACAGGCTCTGCAGACCGTTACTATGAAGCCGCGCTCGATTCCGCCTGCTGACTTTACGTGTATAGCTGATCTGGACAGGCCGGCGTCTCCGAATCTCCGGGCGCAGGCGAAAAGACAGCCTTGGCAGCCAACACATAGGTTAACGTCAACCACTGCAAGTCGCTTCATTATATCAGCGCTTCGGTCAATAAAAACCCCGTATTATCAATATAATAAACCTTCTTTATTGTATTAATTACACCTATCGAAAATAATATCCAATATTATTTAACGTGTGTCTCGACGTGATTGCTGGACTCCCAGCATACTGCTCTACAGACACAAAAGTTCTCCAATAACCACTAGTTCGAACAAACGAAATGGTACTTGGCAATGTCTGCAATGCTTCACAGCTAGGTTACTATATGCTCGTGCGCCGGCACCACTGCTGCCATAGGCCGAGGGGCAGAGGTAATAAAGCGATGAAATATGCGTAGAAAAGCAGTTGTTATCCTAATGGATCTGCATCGAGTAGAGTACCTTAGGTTGCAAGGTTTGCTGGGGTGCATGATGCAGCCTTGCAAGACTACTCCCCAAGCTTATCTTCACGTAAAATGTTGGAATTGCTTGAGCGGCTGTGCCAATCCGCAAAACATGTATCAGATGCTAATTTGCGATTAACAGATTAGTGAAGTATTGTGTCGTAAAGTTGCGGTAGAGATATCGAGGGATCATTTAATTTAAATGTGCTGTGCTACATTGATTTGATGACTTGATCCGGCTATGAGGGCGTTTGTTGCGGTTGATTTGGGCAGCGAGGAGGTTAGCAGAGCTATTCAGGAGGTTCAGCGCGTTTTGGAGCGTTCGGGGGCTGATCTTAAGTCGGTTGAGCCTGAGAATCTGCATTTTACGCTTCAATTTTTGGGTGAGATTAGTGAGCTTGAGGCAGATATGGTTACAGAGGCACTGAAGGGTTTGGTGGCTTCGCCGTTCACGGTCTCCTTCAAGGGTGTTGGGTATTTTCCGAGTAGTCAGCGGATTTCTGTGATTTGGGTTGGGGTTGACGAGGGGAAGGAGGAGTTTGTCAGTCTTGCTGAGAAGGTGTTTGAGAGGCTTCGGCCGCATAATTTTCGGCCTGACAAGAAGTTTGTTCCGCACCTCACTATTTGCAGAGTGAAGACGGGGAGAAACAAGGATAAGCTACTCGCAGCCGCAGATAAGTATCGAGACACAGCGATCGGGACTGATACGGTTTCGTCTGTCAAGCTCAAGGTGAGTCAGTTGACTCCCAGAGGCCCGATTTACAACGACCGATCCTCAAAGACGCTAACTTGAGAATACATAGAGAAGATAAACAGAGGCTGAATTATTCCGCACCTGCGGAACGGCTTTATTAGGGATATTGTACGCCCAGTATTTGGCAGGAGCTGGGCGTCTATTGATGAATAAGTTGGATGAGGTTATCGGGGAGGCGGGGAGGCTGGTTGAGCCGACGCTCAGCGAAGAGAAGGAGGTTAGACGTGTGGCTGATAATCTTCGGCGCCGCGTTGAGGAGGCTGCCAAGGACGCTGAGGGTGCTGTTTCAGTTGAACTTGGCGGGTCTTACGCTAAGGGTACTTGGCTGAATGGTTTTGTGGATATTGACATCTTTGTAAAGTTCTCTACGGGCCTTTCTAAGAAGCGGCTTGAAGAGGTAGGAATAGAGATTGGGCGGAGAGCTTTAGAGGGGCATAGATGGTTTCTCCGCTACTCTGAGCATCCCTATGTTGAAGGAGTTATGGATGGGATTAAGGTTAACGTTGTAGCCTGCTACAATGTTGCTGAGGGTAGGTGGCAAAGTGCGGCTGACAGGTCACCGTACCACACTAAGCTGATACTTTCCCACTTCAACGACGAGATGAGAAGGGAGGTTCGGCTTCTCAAACGGTTTATGCGTGGAACAGGGTTGTATGGAGCAGAGATCAAAACTCAAGGCTTCAGCGGCTACGTATGCGAAGTGTTGATTCTGAAGTACGGTTCGTTCCGCGGAGTCCTTGAAGCAGCATCAAAATTCCGGGAAGGCGATATCGTCAGCATTGAAAATGTTAGCGAAGAGCAGGTTAAGAAGCTATTCCGGACGCCGTTGATAATTCTTGATCCGGTTGATCCTGCTAGAAACCTCGGAGCAGCCATTTCGCTGGAGAAGGCGGCTTCATTAGTGCTAGCGTCCAGAGCCTTCCTTAACGATCCGCGGATGGTCTTCTTCAAGGGTAGAGATGCAGATGATGTTCATCGTCAGCTTGAGGGGTCTCCGCTTCTCGGGAATGCTCTCGTAGCGGTTTTTCGGCATGAGCCGCGGATGGTGGATATTCTGTGGGGGCAGTTGAAGCGGAGTGAACATAGGTTGACTGGGCAGCTTTCTAAGGCTGGGTTTAACGTGTTGAGGAGCGCCTCTGCGAGTGATGAAGGTGGGTCGAGTGGCTTTGTCTTTCTGCTGGAGTCGCTGGAGCTGCCTAAGGATCAGGTTAAGATTGGCCCTAAGGTTGATATGGGTGAAGATGTAGGGATATTTCTTAAGCGTAACCGGGATCGGGTTAAGCTTCTCTGGGTCGGGGAGGATTGGCGGGTGTATGGGTCCGGTGAGAGACGGTATTACTGGGCGGCTGAGCTGCTTGAGGCGCTGCTTGCAGGGAAAGTGTCTGGTTCGGGAGTGGCTCCTGGATTGAAGAAGGAGGCTGAAGCTAGCTCCAAGATACTTTTGGGCGGTGAAGCACTGGAGTACGCTGGAGACCGTCGGTGGCTTCTGGAGGCGTTGTGGAAGGTTGTCTCAACAGACGAGTACAGTTTCGGTTCCGGTTAACGAGCTCGCTTCAGAGCCATACATACAGGTGCTCTGCTACCCGTCACATGATGTGGAGGAGGCTGAACGTAGAGTTCAGGAGCTCAAAGGGCTAGGCGTATCGCGAATAATCTTTGAGGGACGAACAAAGATTGGGAACCTTGGTCTTCTCGGCAAAGGCTGCGTCGGCCTAGTCGTGAAGGCTGAGACGCTGAATAGAGAGGTCTACGCTTTGAAGATTAGGAGAATGGATGCCAATCGTTCTTCGATGCTGCGTGAGGCGGATCTGCATTGGATAGCTAACAGTGTTAATGTTGGAGCTAAGCTGTTCAAGGCTTCGGACAATTTTCTGCTGATGGAAGTGGTTAACGGTGAGAGCATCAACACTTGGATCAGTAAGTTGTGGGGGGTGGGTTCGACCGTTCGGATGCGGGAGGGTGCGAGGGCTGTGTTGGAGCAATGTTTCAGGCTTGATCAGGCTGGGCTTGACCATGGTGAGCTGAGCAATTTGGAGAAGCATGTGTTCGTCGGTAGACGTATAGTGATTCTTGATTTTGAAACGGCGAGTAGGGATCGGCGGCCTTCGAATGTAACGTCGGCGCTGCAGAACATCTTGGTTGGTGGGCCACAGTCTAAGAAGGCGCGCAGACTGATTGGTGTATTAGATATGGGGACGATTATTGAAGCGGTGAGACGATATAAGCAGGAGCCGGTTCGGGAACGGTTTGATGAGATGCTTAGAGAACTTAGGCTCTGCTAAATTATATATTTTTTGTTTATCTTTTAGGGTTTATGTGGGAATCCTTAACTAGAACATCGTCGTATTTTATAATTGAGAGATGAGTAGATAGGATGACTGTATATATCCGACTGATCACCTTTACGGAAAAAGGATCTGAAGGAATCAAGGACTTTCCTAAAGTGCGAAAGGAATTTCTTACGAAGGCAAAGGAACTAGGCATTAAAGTGCAGGCAACATACATCACGCTGGGTCGATACGACATGGTGACAATCCTTGATGCACCCGATGAGAAGACACTCCTGAAACTCGAAACAACATTCATTGGTCCGAAAGGACGCACCAGAACCGAAACGTTGACAGCGCTGTCCGCTGAAGAATTCGAAAAGGTAGTAATGCCAGCATAGAGACATTCACTACACCGAGGTAAAGGTTAAAACGACAGACCCCTAGCGCAAAGGCTGAAGAAGAGGGGTCGTCGTCTAGAGTCGTAACTAGGACTATTGACGGACAGTATGGTCAAGGATACCAGCCTGGGGCGCTGGCGATCCGGGGTTCAAATCCCCGCGACCCCATTACAATATTTATGCTTTTTAAGACTTGATTATCTATAATTTTAGATTTTATAGTTCTTTTCCCTAATTATTTGGGTTCTGTTTCAGCCCCCTCTGCACGTCGTAAACGCTTAATGGCCTTCCTCCCCTAAACATGTAGCGATGGACCCGGTAAGTGGTGCCTTTCAACTGGCCATCATACGGGATGGCTGGTATCTCCTCCTCCCACTGATGAGGATCATGAATAGATGAGGAAGAAACTTGCAAGCGGAAGCTTCGAATAGAAAGATAAGCCAGCGTGGTATTCTACGTTTCCTTACGCTGCTTTTTTTCGCCGAGAATCTTCGATATCTCTCTTAGGGTGTTGTCCTACAAGTTGTACATTCTGGTAGTGATGTCGAGCCAGCCTTTGTTGAGCTTGAGAGATGCATCTATCAACTCCTGAATCTCATACGCCTGATCCTGTGATGAACCCTCTGCGAGCCCGCTCATTGCGGCTGCGCTCTTGGCTTCGAAGCTCGTTAACAGGACGCCGAATATCTTCAGCTGATTCTTTGTTTCTTCAGACAGCCCTAATTTACTGTAGTAAATCAGGCATCTGCCACATTAAGCTTCTCAAAACACGGTTGAACTAACTAGAGAGGGTGATGCTTTTTGGGCAAATAAAATATACAGGTTTGCTTTGCTTAGTCTGTTACTGATGTCGAATCGGACGAACTGTTCAATGTGCTTCATGGGCTGCGTAGGCGGCGTCTGCTATAGCTATACTGTGAAAAAGGCGTACTGCAGAAAGTGTAACAAAAAATTTGATGCGACTGGAAAGGATCAAGAAGTGGAACAACTTTGTCCTGACTGTGGCGGTAAACTTGAAATCCACAGGTACTATGCTAGTCCCAGAAGAGCCTAAAGTCCGAGGTTGGTCGACAAAAGAGCCGCCGCTTCAGATTCGACCTTAAGTTTTTGCAGCGCGACCTGATAAGTGACGTTGTTGACCGCCGCGAAAGTAGCGAAGCCGCAATCAGTTCCAGCATACAGGTTTTCAGGCGGGATGCCTGCGTCTATGTACTGTTCTAGACGGGTCATCACTGTTCTAGCGGATTCGACAAACGGTGTCTTCACGTCAATGACTCCGGCCGCGAGTTTCAACTCTTTAGGCCAACCATGCTCCATAATATATCGCTTGAAGACCTGCACATCACCTTCATGCCTCGGGTTAGCGGTTTCACCTACAATCACTCCTACTTTCAACCTCATTAGCTCCGGCAGGATCTTCGCGAAGTCAACATCCGATGTGTGAGAGGCGAGGTAGTTACCGTAGCAGTAATGAACCCTAATCCGCTCACGAGGTAATCCGGTGATAGCTTGGTTTATCGCGTCCACATGCTGCGGGAGCGCATCGAAAAAGTCTACACCCCAATCTGCCGCTAGATGGTAGCCCATCGCGAGATCCGGAGCATCTATTTGCAGATCCACTCCATCCACAGCTAGAATGGCCTGGTACTCCTTGCGCATCTCAGACATTAAATCAGCCAAGTAGCTCGCATGATCAGGATAAACATCACCTCTGGGGAAGAATATCGTGGCTACACCAGGCGATGCTGACGAAACAAAAATTCGTGGCGCACCCTCCTCCCCTGCAAGCTTAGCAGCCGACTCGGCTTCAGCACGTGCCGAGCTTGAACCCATGTATTTGACTCGATCAACCAGCTTCGGCAGCAAGAAGGCACGACCAGCAGCCCCACCTAAAGAAGCGAGCACTGCAGGATTAGACTCTTTCAGATCGCTCACCAACTCCTCCGTGAACAGCATCGGTACCCGATCTGACTTTGAGAAACCGCTGAACCGGTTAGGCAAATAAGCGGTGTAACCGGCTTTACGCTGCTCACCGTTGCTCACCCAGTTCAACCCCTGCACACCGCCCAGCGGATGCAGTTGGTCACGAATAGCTTGGCGCTCCGCCATCTCAACCTGCTCGTGATGCCTAGAGTCTATCTCGCCGGTGGGACTATCCGCCAGCAACCTAAGAATAACGGGTGTCCGAAACCAGCTTCCAACCATAGTCGCCCCAATAGCCAAAAATTATCATGAATAGAGTATCAATGAAACTATTAAGTTAAACCCAGAAAGGTCTGACAAACTTATTAGTCAAGCCACTAAACATAGGCTATGCTATCGCAAGAAGAGGTAGAGGCAATAGATGTTTCAGGCCTCTATAAGGACTACGAGGAGTGGCCGAGACACTGTGAAGAAGCGGCTAAACTTCCAGTAGAGACACCGGATATTGCTCAGATTAACCATATTATTTACGTTGGAATGGGTGGCTCAGCCGCCTCCGGCGACCTTCTCAGAGACTGGCTTACACCAGTCATCAACCTGCCTTTCACCATCGTCAAAGACTACAACCTGCCTAGTTCAGCCGGTAAAAACACTCTTGTAATTGCAGTCAGTTGCTCCGGCGACACCGAGGAAACTCTCAGCGCCGCAAACCAAGCATATGAGAGAGGCTGCCGAATCGCCGCGGTCTCCTCAGGCGGCCGACTAGAGCAATTCTGCCGAAAAAACAGCATTCCCTTCACTAAGACTAAGAAGCTACGCGTGCCAAGATCCTCGCTGCCCAACCTCTTCTACCCCGCAGCAAACATCTTGAAAGAAACAGGACTTCTAAAAACTGTGGCTAACCAGATCCCGATATCCGTCTCCACCGTCAAACAACTCTACAGCAAAGTCAGAGCAGATAATTCAACGGGGAACCCGGCTAAGGAGTTAGCTGCCAAAATGGCGGATACGCTGCCGATGATCTACTGCTCCGCGTTGAATGAGGGTGCAACCAATAGGTTTCGAGCCTCCTTGAATGAGAATGCCAAGATTCAGGCGCATGTTGCAGTGATACCGGAGCTCTGTCACAACGAGGTTGAAGGTTGGACTAAGAGAACTCCCCGTGTCTGCCTACCCGTTTACATTCGATCTAAAGAGGAGCTTCCTGAGAATGCGGCTAGGTTTGAAGCTGTTAAAGAGATGATTGAGGTGGCCGGCTTCAAAGTCCACGAGGTGTGGGAGAGCGGTGAAAACAGCCTGAGCCGAATAATGCGTTCAGTCTACCTGCTTGACTATACATCTATCTACGCTGCGGTGCTGATGCGCACGAATCCTATTGGCACCCCCAATATTGATGCGATGAAGCGTAGGCTCAGAGGAGGATAGAACTTCCAGATCTACCTTTTGTTCGAAATCACGTTAATTACTACACAAAAAAGTTAAAAACATGGTTTCTACCCCTACGATAAATATAGGGGATATTTGGAATATGGCAACTCAAACAGGACAACCGATACTCATTCTAAGGGAAGGAGCGTCTGAAACCAAGGGAAGATCAGCGCAGCGGAATAACATACAGGCCGCGAAGCTGATCGCAGATATTGTGAAGACCTCGCTCGGTCCACGTGGAATGGATAAGATGCTCGTAGACTCAATGGGAGACGTCACAATCACCAACGATGGAGCGACTATACTGAAGGAGATCGATGTTCAGCATCCAGCCGCGAAGATGATCATCGAGATCTCCAAGACCACCGATCAAGAGGTGGGTGACGGAACAACCTCCGCGACAGTGTTAGCGGGCGCGTTCCTTGAGCAGGCTGAGGAGCTCATCGACAAAGATGTTCATCCCACCGTTATAGTAGACGGATACCAAGAGGCTGAGGCGCAAGCACTAAAGATTCTTGGAGAAATCTCGATCAAGATCCAGCCTGACGATACCGCCAGTCTAGTCAAGATTGCGAAAACAAGCCTCAGATCTAAGCTTGTAGCGGATGAGAGTGAAAGCCTAGCGAAGATAGCTGTTGACGCCATCCTAGCAGTCGCAGAGAAGAAGACCAAAGGAATGTCTGTAGACATCGACAACGTGAAGGTTGAGAAGAAGCCTGGAGGCTCAATCAAGGAAACAAGCCTCATCAGAGGCATCGTACTCGACAAGGAAGTAGTCCACACAGGAATGCCTAAGCGAGTAGAGAACGCAAAGATCGCGCTTGTCGACTCAGCCCTTGAAATCGAGAAGACCGAGATAAGCGCCGAAATCAGAATCAACAGCCCAGAGCAGATGAAGTCCTTCATGGATGAGGAGAACCGTATGCTCAAAGGTATGGCGGAAAAAGTAGCGCAATCCGGCGCAAACGTCATTATCTGCCAGAAAGGCATCGACGATATTGCGCAACACTACCTAGCAAAGCAAGGCATCCTAGCGGTTAGACGAGCCAAGCAGAGCGACATGACAAAGCTGGCGAAGGCTACAGGCGGTCGCGTATTAAGCAACCTCGAAGAACTATCCGCTGACGATCTAGGAAATGCAGCACTAGTCGAGGAACGCAAGCTCGAAGAGGACAAATGGGTCTTCGTAGAGGGCTGCAAGAACCCGAAGGCAGTCAGCATCCTAGTCCGAGGCGGTTCACAGCGCATCGTCGACGAGGCTGAAAGATCAATCCACGACGCATTAATGGTGGTCAAAGACGTAGTGGAGAAACCGGCTATCGTTGCTGGTGGCGGAGCGCCTGAAGCGCACATGGCTCAAGAGATCCGGAGGTGGGCCGCAACACTGAGCGGAAGACGCCAGCTTGCAGCGCAAAAGTTCGCAGACGCCCTAGAAGCAATTCCACTGGCACTCGCAGAGAACGCTGGAATGGACACCATCGACACACTTGTTGAGCTCAGAGCCGCACAAGGTGAAGGAAAGACTTGGTCTGGAGTCGACGTGTTGGCCGGCAAAGTTGGAGACATGTACACGCAGGATGTTATCGAGCCTGTCGCTGTTAAGGAGCAGATAATCAAGTCTGCTACTGAAGCAGCCTGCATGATAATCAGGATAGATGACGTCATTGCCTCATCCAAGATGAAGGAGCCAGCTGCACCGCCAGGCGGAATGGGTGGCATGGGCGGTATGGGCGGAATGCCCGGAATGATGTAAGCGAACAGTAGAGTTCCGGCGTTCCCCAATCTCTTCTTTTTACTATTCGTGTTTTTCATTTTTTTCTTTGCTTCAGAGGTGAATCTGCTCGGACGATGATGTGTGCGTTAGGTTTTTCTGCTACAAAGATGCTCTAGGCGCACATAGTAGGTGGATGGTGTTTGCCGTATATTGAGCAGTCTGAGAGGGGTAAGTATGAGAAGTGTATACAGGAGCTTCTGAAGATTTTGAAGGGTCGGCCGTTGCAGGAGGTTGATGGCGAGCTTGATTACGTAATTACAAGTCTGTTAAAAGGTCTCTATGAGCCGAAGTACTTCAACTATAATCGGGCGATAGGGGTCTTGGAGACTACGAAGCAGGAGTTCTATAGACGAGCCCTCGCGCCTTACGAGGATGAGAAGATCGAGGAAGCGGGCGACGTCTATTAACTGTTAAGATACGCTGTTTTAGATGCGGCTGGAAAGTAGGGTTTATTAGAGTAGAGCTATCTTTTTTGCCTTGTCCTACTAGTTAGATTAAATGGGGAGAAGTGGGTAGGTATTCGTATGAAGGCTACCGACCTGTTCATTGACTGCTTAGAGAATGAGGGTGTGGACATTGTATTTGGGATACCTGGTGAGGAAACTGTCGCTATTATGGAGTCGCTTCTCGACTCGAATATTCGGTTCATTCTTACTCGGCATGAGCAGTCGGCTGCGTTTATGGCGGATGTGCATGGTCGGTTAACCGGGAAGGCGGGTGTATGTTTATCCACGCTTGGCCCAGGTGCGACGAACCTAGCTACAGGTGTTGCCAACGCGAATCTTGATCGGTCACCGCTTATCGCTGTGTCAGCGCAGGTTGCGAGAGATAGGATGCATAAGGAGACGCATCAATACATCGATCTTGTGAAGGCTTTCTTCCCGGTGACGAAGTGGAATGCGAGCATCAGGGACTCCGGAGGGATACCTGAAATCGTGCGGAAGGCGTTTCGAATAGCGCAGATAGAGAAGCCGGGTGCGGTGCACATAGAGTTTCCCGAGGATGTGGCGTCTGAGAATGTGGACCTGAAGCCGCTGGCTATTAGGGAGATGCCGCACAGTCACTGCGATTCTTTAGAGATTAGGAGGGCTGCGGAGATTATTAGGAGTGCGCAGCACCCACTTATCTTGGCTGGGAACGGAGTTATCAGGGCGAATGCTTCAGGGGAGCTGCAGAAGTTCGCTGAGGCGAACGGGATACCTGTGGTTAACACATTCATGAGCAAAGGTGTGTTGCCTCATGATAATGATCTCTCGCTGCTAACCATTGGGTTGCAGATGTTGGATTACGCTATGTGCGGGATGGATAAGGCAGATGTTGTCTTAGCTGTCGGCTACGATATTGTTGAGTATAGTCCGTCTAGGTGGAACCCCTGCAGAGACAAGAAGATCATTCACGTAGACTCTAAGAGGAGCGAGGTTCATGCTCATTATGGGCCGGCGGTGGAGCTGATCGGCGACATCGGACCTACATTGGATGAGTTGACAGCAAACACTGGCTTCGGAAGACATGACGAGTATATGGGGTTGTTGCGGGAGACGCTTCTTAGAGAGCTGGAGAGGAATATGCGTAGCGACGGTGTGCCGGTTAAGCCTCAGAGAGTTCTCAGCGAGATTAGAGGAGCAATGGGTAAGGATGATATTTTGGTCTCTGATGTTGGGATGCATAAGCTCTGGGTGGCAAGGATGTTTCCAGCATACAGGCCTAATACTGTTTTGATTTCGAATGGTTTTGCAGCTATGGGTTTCGGTTTCCCAGGCGGTATCTCCGCTAAGCTGCTTCGCCCCGATAGAAAGGTGGTGGTGGTCACTGGTGATGGCGGTTTCATGATGAATTCTCAGGAGATTGAGACTGCGAACAGGTTGGGGGTGGCTTTGACTGTGGTGATATTCAATAACGGTAGGTTAGGCTCAATTGAGTTCAAGCAGAGGCATTTTAAGCGTCAGATAGGTGTGGAGTTCGGTAACCCTGACTTTGTGAAGTATGCTGAGAGTTTCGGTGCCGTCGGCTACAGGATTGAGAAGAGCGAGAATATTGAACCGGTTTTGAAGGAGGCTGTGAGGTCAAAGAATGTATGCGTCGTTGATGTCCCCATTGATTATCGTGAAAACTACGCGTTGGTCGAGAAGATGGGGCAGATAATCTGTCCAGTGTAACGTTAATGGTGGCTATGTGAGAAGTTATGGCGAAGATTAGGTCGATTAATCCTGCGACGGAGGAGGTGAACAAGGAGTTTGAAACCTATTCTGGGAAGGAGATCACGAAGATTACTCAGGACGTTAGGCGGGCGTTCACAGGGTGGAGGGGACTCGGGGTCAGCGAGCGGGCAGGCTACTTGAAGATGCTGTCTGAAGTGTTAAGCAACCGGGCGGAGGAGTACGGCAGGTTAATCACGATTGAGATGGGGAAGCCGATTAAACAGTCGGTCGCAGAGGTTGAGAAGTGCGCTTGGACCGCGGAGATCTACGCTGAGAACGCTGCGAGCTGGCTTAAGGAGGAGAAGGTTCGAGCTGACGGCAAACAAAACCTGATTACCTTTGAGCCGCTGGGAACGGTTCTCTCGGTTATGCCTTGGAACTTCCCGTTTTGGCAAGCGATGCGGTTCGCAATCCCCGCTTTGACTGCTGGGAATGTTTCGATGCTGAAGCATTCGAATGTTGTGCCGATGTGCGCCTTAGCTCTTGAAGAGGTTTTCAGAGAGGCAGGCTACCCCGAAGGTGTTTTCCGAACAATTCTCACCGACCATGAGACGGTTGAAGCGCTAATAGCGAGTGACTATGTTCAAGGCGTCTCCATTACAGGGAGCGTGGGAGCTGGTTCAATGGTTGCTGAGGTTGCGGGTAAGAGCCTGAAAAAGACGGTTCTGGAGCTAGGTGGAAGCGACCCGTTCATTGTTCTTGGTGATGCAGATGTCAGCTTGGCGTGCGCGAATGCGGTGAAGGGTAGAACAATTAACTCTGGGCAGAGCTGCATAGCTGCGAAGCGGTTCATTGTAGTTCAGAGTGTTGCCGACGAGTTTACAGAGAAGCTTGTTGAGATGAATCGAGTGTTGAAGGTGGGTGATCCGCTTAACCCTGAGACTGAGATTGGACCTTTGGCTACGCGACAGCAGGTGGAACAGCTTGAGGCTCAGGTGCAGGATGCTGCGGATAAAGGAGCAGAGATACTGGTTGGTGGGAACCGTGTTGGTGAGAAGGGTTTCTTCTTTGCACCCACAGTTCTGTCGAAGGTGAACAAGAATATGAAGGTGGTTACTGAGGAGGTTTTCGGCCCAGTTTCCCCGATTATTGTTGTGAAAAATGAAGAGGAAGCGGTTGAGGTTGCGAATAACACCGAGTTTGGGCTCGGCGCCAGCGTATGGGGTGAAGATGAGAAGAAGGCGATAGAGATAGCCAGGCGGCTTGAGGCTGGAGCAGTCTTCATTAACGGAGTCGTAAAAAGCGATCCTCGAATGCCGTTCGGCGGAGTCAAGAAGTCAGGAATCGGCCGCGAACTCTCACATTACGGGCTGAAAGAATTCGTCAACATTAAGACGATAAACATCTACTAGCCGCGTAACCATCAGCTAACTAGATTGGGTACTAGCTTAGCTTGTGTAAACGGTTGGTCCGAGTTAGCTAGTTAGTTTTACTGTCAAATGATGCTGTTAGATTTAGCGGTTTGAAAAGTTATCTCATCCGTCGGGGTCATCGTCGTACTGGTTCTGCTTAATTTCCCAGAAACCTCCTTCCTCGCTTGCCACAACAAAGCTGTAGCCTTCCCCGTAGAAGCCTATTGCTTCACCCTGTTGGTTGGAGAAGCTTATGCGCCACTGCTTGGTTGGTGAAGTGAAGAAGTCAGCTACGTTGGTGGAGGTTGCGCTTCGCTCGATTATCCAGTGGTAGTTGCTTTGGTCGTTGATCAGCGCGAGTCTGCGTCCATCAGCTGAGATGTCGGCGCCTGTGATGTAGATGCCTCCAGTAAACTTACCCACGTAGTTCAGCGTGACAACTCGCGATGAATCTAAGGTGGGGAATGCGTATACTTCTGTGTCCGACCGCTTCTGCACTAAGTATGGAGTGTCCTGCCAGATGAAAAGAGCCTCAGCGTCACGTGCTCCGTTAGGGTAGACAAACCTGTAAGCGATTGCCGCTGATGTGTTTGTTTCGCTACCGTAAGGGTCCGGCTCGTCAACCTTGTATAGCACGTAGCTGCTGTAGACTTCGTCGTTGTCACCTGTATCGCCTATCCATATGTGACCGCTTTCATCTATAGCAATTTCCTCCCAGTCGCGGTTAATTGCTCCAGACACCTCGAAGACACGTTTGGTGGCTCCTGTCCAATCGATAGCATAGAGGTACGCCGGGTTACCGGAGTCAGACATCATCCAATAAATTCCAGGATATGTTCTAGAGGCTACGATACCTGACCCTTCTGGCACATAATGGGTACCAAGGCTTGTTGGAGTTACTGAGAGCTCCGTCTCGCTAGTTGTGGTTGTCGTCGTAGTTGAAGTGGTGGTCGTAGTCGTGGTTGTAATAGTTGAGCTAGTCGTCGTAGTTGATGTAGTTGTAGTGGTGGTTGTGCTTCCGCTGGTAGCCGTGAACTTGTATGTTACCTGCGCTATGCCCGTGCTCCACATGCCGTAGTATGTGCTGTTGCTTAGCAGTAGTACTCCGCCTGGCCCTGTCACCTGAACATTCTGTACTCCAGACGAGTGACCGCTGATCTCCTTGAATGTGACTGTATTGGCTCCTGTCACCACATACGTCGAGATGTCTAGTGAGTAGCCAGTGAACACACCGCTGTTCTGAGGTGTTTCACTTGCAGGCAGCGTAGATACTACCTGATTGTTAACTAGGACTGTGGCCTCATCCTTGTTGTCGTAGTCGTAGCCTTGGAAGCTTAGGGTGTATTGTCCATTGGGAGAAGAAGTGGTTGTTGTGGTCGTCGTAGTTGTAGTAGAAGAAGTTGTTGTAGTCGTTGTAGTGATGGTCGTAGTGGATGTTGATGTGCCGGTGTTGAAGTTGTAGCTTGCAGTGCTTGTACCACCTACCCATAGATCATTGCGCGTGTTGTCGCTAAGCAGCACTACTCCATTTGGCCCGGTTACCTGAACAGCCTGTAATCCTGAAGAGTACTGGTTCTGTTTGAATGTAATGGTATTGGCGCCTGACACCACGTAACCAGATATGTCTATTGAGAAGCTCGCCCACGCATTGTTGTTCTGGGAAGCCCAAGATGCGGGGAGCGTAGCTACCGTTTGGTCGTTCACCAGTATAGTGACTTCGCTCTTGCTGTCATAGTCGTATCCTTGGAACGATAGTGTGTATGCACCGCTTGGCGGAGAAGTGGTTGTTGTGGTCGTCGTAGAAGTAGAAGTGGAAGAAGTCGTTGTGGTTGTAGTTGTAGTGGTAGTCGTAGTAGTGGTTGTGGTCGTGGTGTTGCTGGTTAGCGTTGTGGTGGATGTGCTGGTTGTAGCGGCAATGTTGAATTTGTATGTGAGGGGCTGTTTGGATCTGCTTACCCAGATTTCGTAATAGGTACTGTTGCTGTAAACTTCGCCATCTGCATTCTTGATCACCACGTTTTTCACTCCTGAGGAGTAAATGTTCTGACTGAAGGTTAACGTATTGGCGCCGTTCACTACTAATTCAGAGATGTCGAGTGAGTAGTTGACGAACTGGTCGCTGTTCATAGGAGAATTGCTTGATGGTAGCGCTGCAACTGGTTGGTTGTTGACCAAGATGGTCACCTCGCCCTTATTGTCGTAGTCGTAGCCTTGGAAGGATAGTGTGTAGGTTGGCGAACTGAAGGTGCTTATTGTTGGTTCAGTTGCGGGGGTAGAATTTGTGTAGTTGGTAGAGAGAAGCAGAGATACTGTAAGCATTGTAAGTAAAACTGCTGCCACTTTTGTAATTTTGATATATTTTTCTTTCTTCTGGATGGCTTGAAGCGACAAACTTTATCGGTTAGTCGAGTAGTACACTTCTGAATTATTATAAGTCACGTGTACCGCTTAATACGACATAACACAAATTAACATATACTGTGTCTATCTATCCGAATAATAGAAGAAATATCGGGACTAAGCCTTCAAAATATAGGATACCGGTTGAGGATGTTATCAATAATATTCCGTGCGCTATTCTTATGTCAGACTAGATCATAATGTGAAGTCGGACTTTAGAACGCCGATTAGGTATCGTTCACGTTGCGTGGCCACAAATATTGCAGAGAGTAGAGATTTATCCTGTTCCGTCTGCTCTACTCCTCTCCGCATCATCATTCGTCGCTGCGTTTCAGAGGCTGAGTCTAGCTTAAGTTCGAAGTTCTTCCCAGAGATGTTTTTGGCGTAGATTGTGAAACTTGGAACGTCTTCAGTGATATAGCCGTGTATCTGGGAGGAGACACCGATACGCCTCCCGGTGTAGATGAAGCAGCCGATTGAGGTCTTTGCGTAATCTCCTACGAAACAACCAACCTTGATGCTTCCGGTGTCCACCCGAGCGCTCCCTAGACTCATTCTGATTGTGCCATAGGTGTTCTTAAGATCTGAATTGGACGTGCCGGCGCCAATATTCACCCATTCACCGATGTATGAGTGACCGATGAACCCGTCATGAGCCTTGTTTGAACAATGATCTATTATTGTGGCTTCAACTTCTCCGCCTACTCTGCACTGATCTCCGATACTGGTTCCGCCGCTAACTCTGGCTGATCTTATCTGGGCTCGACGTCCAATGTACACCGGCCCCTCAACTCTCGTGAAGGAGCGAATCTCCGCGTCTTCACCGATAATAATTGGGCCGCCTCGGACGTCAAATGTCACTGAGGGCTCTACCTTTGCATTCCCTTCGAACAACAGATTTTTACGTTGACCTAGAACGAAGCATCCGTCTAAAGAGGGACTGTCGTCACCGTTCGGAAATGACTCTGCCTGATGTTTAATTGCATCAGGATTCCTTTCGATAAGCTGCCACGGATACCGGATCAAGAGTGATTCTGGAAGGTCTATGCGCTTCAGGCTGCTGAGAGTCTTCAGGTTTTCGCCGATGGTTTTGCTTTGGAGCATCTTGTCGGCGTCTTTATGGTTAAGCCTCGCTGCGACTAGATGGTCGCCCGTGAAGGCCGCGAAGGCTTCGTCCTGTTTTATCAGGGCTGCAACCTGTTGTGTTGGGTTGAGGAGTCCGTTGATGAAGAGTAACATGTTCTCTTCAGTGCGGCTGGGGTTGATCTCTCTTCTGCATCGCTGCTTTGTGATGCCCTCCAAGTATGGTCGTACTTTAAGCGTATAATCGCTTAGACCTAATGTTTCAACTAGGTTCTGCAGAAGAGATTTGGTGCCGAGTGTGAGTTCGAAGGCAGGTCGGGTGAGCGTGAGCGGCGCGAAGTTTAGTGTTGTGTCATCTTCAAAGATGACGGCGCGCATCTTCGTCCTCTCCTCCGCATCCCTTTAGAGAACCTTACCGAGTCTGCTGGTGAAGAGCCGGTTTGACTCCTCGTAGCTCTCCATATCACCTATGTCGATGAACTCGCCGGTGGTCTCGTAACCGTAGACGCGTTCCCCGGCTTCGACTGCTTTTTTGAAGGCCATATCCATGCCGTACATCTGTTTTTCAGGGATGTAGTTGAGAAACTCAGGCTCCATTACGTAGCAACCTATGTTGATGAGCCCTTCCATCTCAGGCTTCTCCCGCCAACCTTTCACCTCGCCGTTCGGACCGGTGTCTATGAAGCCGTATTTCATAGAGGTCTTGTACCGCTTCAGAACAATCGTGGCTAACGCTCGATTCTTCTGGTGGAATGAGATGGTGTCGCTGAGATCGAAGTTGTAGACTGAGTCACCGTAGATGCATACGAAGCGGGAGTCCAGATGCTTTTGTGTGGTCTTTAGCTGCCCAGCGGTTCCAAGAGGATGGGCAAGCCGGCAGTATGTGATTTTGACATCGTACTCCCGACCATCATCAAAGTAATCCTCAATTGACTTTCGAAGATAACTAACTGAAATCACAATCTCTTTGACACCGTGGTCTCGCAGCCATTCAATAGTATACTGTAGCAGAGGCTTCTCCGCCAACGGAAGCATCGGCTTAGGTACAAACAGGGTGTACGGCCTAAGTCTCGTGCCGAGTCCTCCTGCGAGAATAACGGCCTTCAAGTTACTGGGGCCCATCGGTATCACTTCGAAGTGCTACCTACCCGCTATAAAGTTAACCCTTACTAGGCGGTTGGTGGTAGTTAACTGGATGCTTCTCACTTTGCTAAGGGATAGAGCAGGACATCCAAAATTAGCACTAGGAAGATTAGACCGAGATATGGGCTTGAGGCTTTGAAAACTATCCAGGAAACTTCTTGCGTCGGCTTGATGAAGAGCCAGAAACTTAACGCTAGCACAATTATGCCGAGAGCTAGCGCCGAGTAGATGTATAGAGGCCCTAGAGGTGCAAATGCTGGCGCGAGGAAACTAAAGACAACCATGAGAATAGTGGCTAATGCTATTATTCGAACGGAGGTCTTCTCACCCACTACAACTGGGAGCATCGGCACATTGACCTTCGAGTAATCCTCTTTGCTGTGTAGAGCCAGACTCCAGATGTGGATCGGTGTCCAGACTACTACAAGCGCAGCCATAAACAGGGCTAGGATTGAGATGCTGTTTGCGACCGCGGCGTAACCGATCAGCACCGGCATTCCACCGGAGAAGCTGCCCAAGATTATGTTAGCAGGGTTCCTACGCTTCAATAAGCGACTATAGATTACGACGTTGTCGAAAATACCGAGAAACATTAAGATGAGACATAAGGGATTGATTAAGGCCGCAAGCACAAGTGAGAGGGCGCACAACGCTATCCCGAAGTACAGTGCATGGGACGCAGGTTGAATGCGTTGAGTTGGTAGAGGTCTAAGCCTCGTTCTATTCATTACCGCATCAATGTCTCTATCTATGTAGTTGGTCAGCGTGTTTGAGCCGGCTGAGCCGAGCGTGACAGCCACCAGCATCAGCACGGTGGTGAACCAGGGTATGTTCCGGCCGGAGGCTACTATCAGCCCGCCTAATGCGGTGAATACTAGAAGCACCCATATCTTAGGCTTCGTTACTTCGAAGTAGGTGGAGACGGCACTCATTCTTGATACTCTGGAACGAGGCTTCTCCGTTTTCTGTAACATATAACAGTATTGTGAAGTTAGTAGTAGTGAGTGTGCTTACTTGGCTGATTTTTCGAGCGCCTTCCGCACGTCCTCGCGGAGCTCCTCGTCGCTCTTTCCTTCGACCGGTATTCCGAGGGAGGTTGCTGCATTCTCGAGCTTTTCCCGTTCAGGTTGTTTCTTTGCGCTTTCGTGGCCTTTACGTATCTCCTCTTCGGTCTCGACCTTGCCTTTCTCGAATTCGCCTCGTGCGCGACCGACGGAGCGTGCCAGCTCAGGAATTTTCTTTGCACCAAAGAGCAGAACTACTACTACGATTATCAGGATAATCCATTCCTGGCCTTGGACACCGAACTGAAGTGGATTAAGTAACATCCTTCTTTCTCACCTATACCTACTTTGCCGCACTATTATCTTTTTTCCTTCGCGGCCTCGACGTTTTTGCAGGACTTTTCCCTTTAGCCTTTGTTGTCCGCTGTCTTTTAGATGGACGCTCGGATAGGGTCTCGCTCTTCTCAGAGGTCACTTCGGGCGTGGTGATGGTTGTTGTCGTTGAAGCAGTTACATCAGGTGTAGGAACGGCGGTCACTGTTGCTGTTACAGGAGCTGTCATCGCAGGGGCTGGAGATGGGGCAGGTAGAGGTGTAGCTGCAACAGGGGTGGTATCGTGTTGCCCAACTTTGGGAGGGTTGTTGTATGAAGCGGCTGTCGCGGCTCTGATTTCGCGTTCAACCTCTGCTCGTCCTCGCTGGAACTCGCCCATAGCTTTTCCGAGAGCTCGTGAGAGCTCTGGGAGCTTCTGAGAGCCAAATAGCAGGAAAACTACGAGGAAGACAATCCATATCCACTCCGTTCCTATAATCTGTAAGGAAGTATTCAGCGGCATTCGTTTGACCAGTATTAAAAAGGGGTATGCTTATTCCTTTAAACTTTTCCTTCGGGCTTCTTGACGGATTGCTTGATGATAACGTAGGCGACTAAGTAGAGAAGCATCATTGGGCCGGCTACGAACCACATTGTGAGTCCGCTTCCGTCAGGAGTTATGAGTGCCCCGTAGATTGCGAGAGCTACAACCACGTAGGTTACGTTTTTTCGCCAGAAAGTTACGTCCACAACGCCTGAGACTGTGAGGAGCCACATTATGATGGGCAGCTCGAAGGAGAGCCCGAAGGCAGTGGTGAAGAGGAGGACAAAGCTGATGAACTCATCTATGGTGATGAATGTTACATCGACCATGCCGAAGCCGTATCGATAGAGAAAGTCTATTGTGAACGGCGTGATGTAGACATAAGAGAAGACTGCGCCAGCGATGAAGAGTAAGGTAGCTGGGAGAACCACTTTAAGGATCCGCTTCCGCTCCTGCGGATAGAGTGCAGGACCAATGAAGCCCGCGAGCTCCCATACAATCACAGGCATGCCTATCACGATGCCTAGGAATAGGGAGAAGTATATCTGCGCTGCAATAGCTTGCCCAGGCTGAGTTTGAACCACTTGAACATAGCTGGGTAAAAGATCTTTCTCCATTCTACTCAATGCTTGATTAGCAAGGTTCTCGAACGGGTCAGGATATGGAAGAAGCACCGTTACGCCCCGAATGGTAAACTCTCTGATGGCGAAAGTGAAGGAGAAGAAGGTGATCCCGCCTACAGCTATCATTATTCGTACTAGCCGTCGACGAAGCTCATCAATATGCTCAAGGAGCGACATTTCCTTACCGGACAACCTGCTCACCTCCCCGTCTCACTCAGTCGGCACATCTCTGCCAGATCGCCCACTTATATCGATTGTATTTGATCAGATGGTTAAGATACACTTAAACTGAGAAGTCAGGGCTGTTCAAAATGCTGGACACGCAGGCCTAAACGTGTTCTAAAGACTAGGCTTTACTCATCCCATAATCAGTATCCAGTAGGAGGCAAATCAGAAATTGGAGCCGTATAAAATATGGCTGCTGCCATTAATCGTCACAGCTGTAATAGGTGTAACTCTGGCGTACAGTGCTTTAGCAGCACCGGATTCAGACACAAGTGGATCCGCTACAGAGATAGCGATGAGATTTCTGCTTGAAAAAAGCCCAACGTACCTTTATGATGGGATATCGGGTCGAGTCAGCGCCGGATCTCTAGTGAGTCTTGGAGACAGAGGCTGGGAGGTCACGCTTCTATTCACGTCGAGAACAGCAGGATACGGAGATAGATCTGGACAGATGACTGCGCAAGTATTAGCTAATCATTCGATACGTATAGTTGTTGCTCTTGACGGCGCTATCACGTCAGCAGTCATAGACGGTGCGTGGAACGAGCTAAGTCAAAAGCCACTGTAAGCAGCAAGTTAAGCGTGTTAGAGTGAGAAAGGTTATGCTTTATCGCTCACGCTCACTTCTTTGCCTTTCTCAGGTTTTAGTTAGTTTTTCTTGCCTTATTTATGTGCGTGTGAGTGGGAGCCACGTAGAAGCAGATTTGTTAATGATTACAAATTAGATATATTATATTGTTACATAACAGTTATGTGTGCAGACATTAAACAAATATCTACGCAATTCTTATATTGTTCTTCAACAATCCAGATAGCGAAATGAGTAGTAGGAGGAACTTCATAAAGGTTGGAGCAGCGGCCGTTGCTGGCGCCGCAGTCGCTTCTGCGGTTGAGATACCTTTGATGACAACTCAAGTTCAGCAAAAGGATCAAGCGCTGCAGCAGAAGGAGCAGACGATCACCCAGCTCCAAAGTCAAGCCGAAGAGACATCGAGGTTAACAGGCTTCCTAAGCCTAACTCCGAAGCAGAGGGAAATGGTTGAAGCCATCGCGGAAACGATGATACCGACTGACAACAATGGCGCAGGTGCAAAAGAAGCTGGTGTAATCTACTTTATCGATCGCCATTTAGCTGGAAGTTACGGCAAAAGCGGAAACATGTATTTACAAGGGCCATTTGTTCCTCCGAATCAAACCGGGCCTATCACCGTAGAGGGGCAAACCTACCCTAAAGGCACCATCTCAGCTAGAATCAACGCGGGAACAGGTTACCAATATCCCTTCACATTGAAGGAGTATTGGCGGCGAGGACTCGAATATCTCGACGCGTATTCAAGGAGTGCATATGGCGGAACCTTTGAAAACTTAGAAGCAGATCAGCGGACCTTGGTTCTTCAGGATCTCTGGGATAATAAGCCCACCAATTTCGACGGTCCTACACCGCGAGAGTTCTTCTATGAACTTCACGACATGATGACTGCAGGGTTCTTTACAGACCCGCTCTACGGTGGAAACCGGGGTATGGTGAGCTGGGAACTAACAGGCTATGCTGGAACGAATGACGGCGCATCCGAGGGTTTCACGCTGCCGCAGCTAATGGTGATGGATGAGCCGCAGCGGCTGAAGCCGATGAGTCTAGCGGATATTCAGCAAGGAGGGTCGAGTCATGCCTGACCAGGTTACACATCCGTCTGTTGACGTAGTTGTGCTCGGCGCGGGGATGATCAGCGGCCCAGTAGCGGCTGAGCTGTCTCGCGACGGGTACAAGGTTGTAGGAATAGAGAAGGGGCCTAGATGGGATTATACTTCAGATTGGCATCCAACCAATATTCACGACGAGTGGGCAATCGCAGTTGAGCGAAAATTTGATCATCCACTGCAAATCGCCACCTTTTCTATTCGAAACAACCGTGAACAGTTTGCTCTACCGGTTCGAAGATACACTAAGCTAGTTCAGTATCATGCACTGGGGCACGGTGTCGGAGGCGCAGCGACACACTGGGGCGCATCTGTAGGGAGATATGGCCCATGGTCATTCAAACCCTACTCTGAAACGATAAACAAATACGGCGAATCGATGCTACCCAGCAACCACGATATGGAGGACTTCCCCATAACGTACGACGAAGCTAAGCCATACTATGAGGCTTGGGAGAAAGCTATGGGGATAACTGGTGATAATGAGGATCCCTTTATCCCAGATGTGAAGTATCCGCTACCTCCACATCCACCAACGCCGGTCGCTGAGCGCTTCCGAGCTGCAGCTGAATCTATGGGATATCACCCAAACCCAGCTGTAAGTGCCATCACATCGGGTAGTTACGTAAACCAATACGGCGTGCAGCGTAACGCCTGCATCCAATGCGGGTGGTGCGGTGGTCTCTGCAACTATCCCTGCGAAGTAGGCGCTAAAACCAGCTCGCATGTCACCACTATTCCCGCGGCATTAGCTACAGGCAATTTTGATCTCAGACTTTTCAGCTACGTCTACCGCATTGATACCAATGAGCAGAAAACTATGGCCACAGGCGTCAGATACTACGACTCCGCTGGCAACATTCACATCCAACCCGCCAAAGTAATATTCAACGGAATCTGGGGATATAACATCATCAGACTGATGCTTCTTTCAGGAATTGGTAAGCCTTACAATCCGGTAAACTCAACAGGTTCACTTGGACGCGGATTAACGGACGGCTACTCACCCGGTGTAACCAACGTCCGAGGCACCTTAGAGGATATTGGTGGAAACGCTTACAGCGCTGGAAACGCCTCTGGAGGAGGATTCAAAATCCTCGATTTCGCCGACGACAACTTCGACCATAACGGTCTCAACTTCATCGGCGGGTCAGCAATCACACTTGGAGGCTACCTCGGGTCGGCGCCAAACCTCATCACCGCGAACAATCCGGCCAAGGAGAATTTTGGAAGCACATGGAAGGGGAGGCTCAAAGATAACAAGCTGCCAACTAGACTTACCATATCTTCGTCACCATCTGGCCCCGAGATCCCTACTAAAGATCAATTTGTAGATCTAGATCCTCACTACACGGACATCTACGGCGATCCGATTGCTCGAATAACTATGGATTGGGGCGCAAACAGGTGGAGGCCAGCTGACTATATTGCGCCGAAGGTCGGAGAGATCTTCACGAAGATGGGCGCGACAAACGTAATCGTCACTAAAGTTCCTGAACTCAACCAACATGTAGACTGGTGGGGACACCACATGAGAGGAGGATCAAGAATGGGTGAGAAACCGGAAACATCAGTCTTCAACAAATGGATGCAGCAGTGGGATCTTGAGAACCATTTCGCAGCCAGTGAAACGAGCTTCCCCTTCGGAGACAACATAACTGCGGGTACGCACCCAGCCGGCATGCTAGCATACCTAGCAGCTGATGGGATAAAGAAGTACCTGAACAGCCCAGGCCCACTAGTAGCCTAGCAGATAGGTATAGAGCAATTTGATGGGAAACACGGCAGCAGGAGCCTTGTCTTAGCAGTGATAGTCTAGACTAGGCTCTTGTCGCCTTCAATGGGTTCGCTGATACTGGTTGGTTCTCCGTCTAGTATTCGCTGGAAGACTTCTGTCGCCCCGTATTTGCTAAGGTATTCGTTGTTGTTGCCGCAGCGGTAGGAGTAGGTGCATCTGGGGCAGCCGTCCTCCGAGCTGCAGGGGCACTCTTTCAGTATTGTGAGACCTCTTTTCACTGCTTCTTCAAGCCGGTCGTAGAGGAGGCGGGTAGCTCCGTTTCCGCCGGCTGAGCTGTCGTAAATGAAGATTAGTCCTGAGTTTCCCATTGCTACTCCGCCCATGTCTGTTGCTGCACCGCCTGTAATCATGTTGGTGCCTTCTATTGTCACATGCTCGGTTGCGTGGAAGCTGCTTGCTGCAAGCTCATCCGGCGTTTTTTTCGGCTCGGAGTTTTGGAGCAGTATGTTTTCAGGTACTGGGGCTTTGAACACTATACCCTTTGTTCTGAAGGTGTATTTCACAGGTTCAGCCAGCATCACTCGTTCTCCGCTCGCGACTTCTGATCCTATTTCGATGGTGGTGTAGCCTGACACTTTTCGTTGAATTAGAAGATCGCAGTAGGCTACTTCTAGGCCCATCACTTGCTTTTTGGAGTACACCTGTCTGATGGATGGCCACTCCTCCTTCAGAGACCGGGTATAGTACGGGTAGTTTGACGGCAGCCGCTCCACCTCAGCTCGACCTTCGTGCCGATAAAAGGTGATATTTTTTGACAGATATCTGGCTCCGCCTAGGAAGTAGACGGCGCCGGGGTGCAGCTCATCTAGGGCCTGTGGCATGCTTCGCTCGCCAACCTTTCGGTCGCCAAACATTACGGAGACGGTTTCACCTGCGCCTCGGATATCGTATCCTTGAAGTGTCCGTCGCGCTGCTGAGTAGTCTGGAATTAACCCCCTAGCAGTCTTGGAGAGCAGGTTGGACTTCACCATTTCGTCAAGAGTTTCTTGGAACTTGGAGAACTCTCCGGCCCTAATCGGCTGATCGATGGCGGCGGCTAGGAGTTGGTAGCGCGAGATAACGGGGTTTGTTGGGTCGATGTAGCCGGGCTCGATGTCTTTGAAGTAGTCTTCAGGGTTGTTCTTGTAGTACTGGCTGATAGGGTCGCTTTCACGCAGTGAGATGAAGACCAGACTCTCTTGTCCTCTCCGCCCTGCTCGGCCTGTTCTTTGAATCAGCCGTGTCCAAGTTACAAGATCTGAGATGATTGAGTCTACGCTTCCAATGTCGATTCCGAGCTCCAAGGTGGGGGTGGAGGAGATTGCCTTCAACGAGCCGTTTTTGAACCGCTCCTCGACACCTACACGCCACTTCTGCGTTAAGCCAGCTCGGTGAACCTCAATAGGTATACCGTTTCGTCTACCGTAGAAGGCAGTTAGCTCAGCGCTGAGATGAGAGTTGGAGAAGACAATTGTCCGTCGCCCCGACTCCACAAGATGTTTTAGCAGATCCAGCGTAAGAGCTCGGTGGCTTCGCAGCGTCGGGAAAATCATAGCTAGGTGAATTACGCCGCGTTTTCCTCGGCCTCCTTCGATTACAACGAATTTTCTGCCGAAGAGGTCTTCGCAGAACTCCTTCGGGTTACCGATAGTAGCTGATGCCGCCGCTATCTGCAGTCCACCGCAGAGTCGTTCAAGCCGTTTCAAAACGAAGTAGATGTTGCTGCCGAATGTTCCGGTGTAGACATGAATCTCGTCTACGACCAGGTACTTCACGGTGCGGAGGAGTCTTGCGAACTTGGTTCGGTGGATGAAGTGGTGGTGAAGTGTATCGAAGTTAGTAATTACAATGTCCGGTGGATCCTCGATTATCCGGTACCTATCGCTCTGCGAAGTGTCTCCGTCGAACACATCTATCCTGACGCCGATTGAGCCGGCTAGCTTCCTGAGTTTTGGAAGCTGATCCCTTGCAAGCGCCTTAGTGGGGTAGACGAAGAGCGCTCTGACTGCTCTTTCACCGGTTCGCAGTGCACCGAAGCGACTGGTTTGATTCGAGATTAGCTGGATGACTGGTATTGCGAAGGCTTCTGTCTTGCCGCTGCCGGTCGGAGCAACAATCACAACGTCTTTGCCGCCGATTATGGCTTCAACGGCCTTCTCCTGAAATCGGTAGAGATGGGTGACGTCTTCAGTGGCCAGTCCAGCCCATATCGCCTCATCAATTGGCAGCTGTTTCTTTTTGACGCCGGGATCCGGCTCCTCAGCGGGTATGCGTCGGTAGAGGGCAGGGTAGTCCTGCTGCGAGAGTAGAGCATCTTTCATCGGCTGTGGAAGATCTTGCAGGTTGCCGCCGCCGTCTTTGACGAGTTTTTCAACGGATGTTTTAGATCTACGGATTCCCTCGACTTCTAGGAGCTGTTCAAGTGACGCTATCTTCTTCACTCGGTCTTCGTCGAACTCTTCAAGCAGCTTCAGGTATGCTTCGTCAAGGCTGTTTATGTCGGGTCTTACGATGTGTGTCAAGTGGCACTTGTTGCATCTGATGAGATAACGCCCATCGTATAGACGTTCAAGGCTTAGTTTTTGGCTGCATTCAGGGCAACGATACCGCTGCATCGTTAGGTTACTCACTTGGCTTTCGCTACAATTCTGGATAAACAGCCATCTTAAATCATATACTGCCGCTGCGACCACTGCTAGTGTTATGACAGAGATGCCTTTCGCTTAGGGCTGGTTTTAAGCTGCTGAGGTAGCTATAGGTTGCGGTGTTGCTTCGCCGTTTCATAAAGGTGTCTAGGTCCTGCGGCAAATCTAGATCAAGCATTACAGTTTCTGGGTGGAGTACAGTGAAGCGTACCTGCTTATCAGACGCGTAGCAGAGATGCGTTGGGTAGCTTGCTCGGTCGTAAGAGGTTGCGATGATTTTTGGAGGGCGTCGGAGCAAAGCGTTGGTACCGTCCTGCCGGGCTGAGGGTATAATTATAACAGAGGGTTCAGGCTTTGAGGCATCAACCATGTTGTTGATGTCTTCTTGTGTTATGAGTGGGATGTCAGCTGGGAGAACAAGGGTTGAGGCTGCGCCGTGGTCTATGCAAAAGCTGTTGGCGTATTGAATTGCTTCGTTGATTCCCATAGGTGAAGGCTCCCTTAAAGGGGTGAATCCTACGGTTTTTGCAGTGTTTAGAGCGTCTTGGTCAGATGAGATGATGACGCATTCGCTTACTGCATGTGTTAATGATATAGTTTTTAAGACATCGTGAAGCATTCGTAGAGAGAGTTCTTTCCGCTCATCTTTGCTGAGCAGCGGTGATAGTCGCGTCTTACCGTTATCCAGTTTTTTAACAGGAATAACTGTGAAGAGCTTCAAGACCTGCACCTTACCTAGAGTAGGCTACTTATATTATACGAATAATACGTCTAGTTTAAGTTTATGGTGAACAATGAGGTCTTGGAAACGGGTCAAGGCTTCTTGTTACCTCGGATGATTTGTGTTTAGCTTCGGTCTGGAGCTATCGTAAATTCGCAGTGGTCGTCCCCTTTCGCGAAGCATTTAACTTCATCCAGTAGGACAGGTTTCTGCATTAGCCCAGATATGAAGCCGGTTAGGTAGCCCTTGACGAAGTAGCATATCTGTTGCTTTGATTTTGCAGCTCTTGCTTCGAAGCAGTTTTTCACCAGGATTCTTCCTGAGAGTTTTGTGAAGTCTAGGTCTTGGAAGGTGATTTCGCCCCAGTTGTCGTTGATCTTATCCTTTGCTAGCAGATCGAGCGTTTCCTCCTTTGTTTTAGTCTTCGCAGCTCTTCGCTCATATGCTCTATGCCCTGCACCTATTCCTGAGTAGTAGAGAATAGTGTAGGCTGCGACGCCGAACGTGCCGTATAGTGAATCTTTGATTTCGTTGAAGGTCTGGAAATGAAAGAGAAAGCTGTTCTGCTGTTCAAGACGATTTTTCATAGACATCTTAATGCTCACCGGGGATGCTTTGCGCTAGTCTAAAAATAGCTATGACGAAAACAAGTATGAAAATAGTCTCAGTAATTGAGTATACTTCATCATGCCAAGGCTGTGGCCATATCCATCCGAACAAGACGCTGATAGATTCGTGAACCGCAAATACTCCACCGGCCACTAGAATGAGAACGATAGCTGAAGCCATCTTACCTCCACGTAGACGTTGAAGAACCATGAAACCCAGTAATCCACCCATGATTACGAGAAGCAGATTAATCACTTCTAAGAAGCCCAAAGGATTTGTATCCGTAACTAAGCACCCGAGCATATCGACATAGATACGTCAAATTTAAGATTGATCTATTTATTTTCATAAGATGCTATATACTCGAAACATCAGAATCACAGCAGAGAGAGGCTGGGCGTGACCTACCCAGTACCAGAATCTTACGACTTTATATCAGCCTATATTACTAGTGTCTCGGAAGATATCTCTTTGAGTCCTGATAAGCCGCCAGAGATGAATACTAAGAGCTGGGAGTCGATGAAGAATTTTGTCGAGCAACATGAAGTGTTGACTGACAGTCTGTGGATACTCGGGGAGCGGGATGATAGTGGCGCGCATAGCGAACTTCACCACGGAGGCTTCATCCCTCAGATCCCTCGGCAGGCGATTCTCAGGTTCACTCACCCATATGAGACTGTTATTGACTGCTTCTCAGGGTATGGGACAACATTGATTGAGTGTAGACGCTGGGGTCGGCACGGGTTTGGGGTTGAGCTTGATAGGAAGATTCACGGAATTGCGCAGAGCAGAATTGAGGAGGAGCCGAACCGTTACGAAGTGAAGACGATGCTTGTTCGAGGGAACAGTGCCTCTTTTGATATTCGAGGACGGCTTGAGGAGGAGGGGCTTGGAGAAGCGTCGCTTGCTGTGCTTCACCCGCCGTATCACGATATCATCAAGTATGGTGTGGATGAGGAGAACCTTTGCAACGCCACATCGCTGAGCGATTTTCGTAACCGGTACGGAGCTGTTGTGGAGAACGTTGGGCGAGCGTTGAAGCCCGGTGGGTATTTGGAGCTGGTTATTGGCGACAAATACGGCAATGGAGAGTGGGTGCCGCTGGGTTTTCAGCTTATGGAGGAGACGGTTAAACGGGGGTTTAAGCTAAAGTCGATCTGCGTGAAGAACATTGAGAACACGATGGCGAAGCGAAGCCAGATTCATCTTTGGCGTTACCGAGCTTTGAAGAGCGGTTTCTACTTCTTCAAGCATGAATATGTCATGTTTTTCAGAAAATAAAGCTGCGCAGGATCAGCAAGGCATCAGAAAGTAATGACTGTAAAAACACAATTTTTATCTTTAACTGCTCTTAAATCCGTGAAGAATGCTAGATTCCAAACTGGTTTTTGATCTATGCACGATGCTTCTTGCCGTCGGGATGTCTTCCTACGCATACCGTATCAGAGACACCTTTAGGGACAGCGTACTCTGGAGACCCTTACAGGTTTTCGGCATCTCACCACTGATACTTGTGCTTGGAGAACTATTTGATATCATACCTGAGATTCTAGATGTAGAAGAAGTCCAACTGTTCGGATTAGCGCACCGGATTTTAGAGACGGGATTCATGATGTTTTTACTATACGGTTTTTACCTGTTCTACAGGGCTTGGAGACCACCGACCGCGGTTGAAATCGAAGCTAAGAACAAGATACCGAATCTATCTATCAATGAATCTGTGGATAGGAAATAACTGGCAGAAAAGTTTGTAGGGTACCTAGGGAGCTGACCCGCAATCTGTGGCTAAATGCTGCGGACTAGATACTGATAATGAATTGGGCAAGTTGCCGTTCAGCAGACTCATCCCTCATTAGGATATTGGCGGCTATACCCTCGACACCAATCTCTTCAATACTATCGATTGCTGCTCGATCAGTCTCATCTACAAGTAGTCGTCCTGCAAAACCTGAGTAGATTTGAGCTACACCTACCGGCGAAACTTCGGCGCCAATTCCACGGAGGAACTTCCCGGCAGGTCCACTGATAGGCCGGTTGTTTACGATTGGGCTAACGGCGACCACACGGCTTCGAACTTTGGTTAAGACTTCGCGTATGCTTGGGATGTGCAGGATAGGGCCTATGCTGGTGACAGGGTTGGCTGGGCATATTACTACCTTGTCGGCGTCATGAATAGCTTTGACTACACCTGAAGCGGGCTGAGGGTTTTCTGATCCACGGTAGCTGACTCCTAATACATTCGGGGTGCCTTTGCGCTTTACCCAGAACTCTTGGAGATGCATGTCTCCTTCTGGGGTCAGTATCCGCGTCTCGATATGCTCGTCTGAAGCTGGAAGCACCTTTTGATAAACCTTGAGATGCTTAGCGATCTGTTGAGTAACTTCGCCTAAAGTTAGGCCGGCCTTCATCATCTCGGTTCTAGCGATGTGGATTGCTAGATCTTTATCCCCGAGCTTAAACCAGTCTTCAAGCCCGTATTTCGACCCCTGCTCCAAGAAGTTGAAGGTGTCATCTTTGAAGCCCCAGCCGCGGGGCTTGTCTAGGACACCAGCTAATGCGTAGAGGATTGTGTCAACATCTGGGCAGATGTAGAGACCGTGCAGCAAAATGTTGTCCCCGATGTTCACAATCACAGTCAAATCGTCCGGTGAAACATGAGCTGCTAGTCCTCGGACAAGCTTCGCGGAGCCTGTGCCTCCCGCCAGAACTGTTATCATGCGACCACATAACCTCTATCTGGTGTTAGATCACTCGGCTACCTGAAGAGGTCTCTGGAGGCCCTTCGCACTAGGCGGCGAGATGAGCCTTTAGCTGGTTCGTATCTGTATCCTCTTACCACGGCTACAGGCACACTGTCGATTTTTCCCATCACAAGCTCGGAGGCTGAGGCGATTTCATCTGCAACCGCGACGTTGGTTACCTTTAACTCGTATCCGAAGCTGTCCTTCATACCGAAGTAAGGTTTCATCGGGTTAAGCCCGGCGACTCCTATCGCTACGTTGGTCTGTCCTTCACGCCAAGGTCGCCCGAAAGTATCGGTTATGACGACCGCTACATCTACACCGATTTTCTTCTTGATTTTCTGCGCGATGCGTCGGGCTGATTGATCAGGGTTCTTCGGAAGCAGTGCGATTATCCCCGGCTCCATGTTTGACTGATCGATGCCGCCGTTTGCGCAGATGAAGCCGTGACGCGTCTCAGCTATGATCAAGCCCTCGCTCATTCGAACGATTCTCCGCGCTTCTGAAAGAACAATTTCAACCTTCCGCGGATCCATATGCAGAAGCTTAGAGTAGTGCATAGCAATTGGAGAAGGCGCAACTTGGTCTAACCGGATGGTTCTACCCTCAGCCTTAGAAACGATCTTTGAGGTGACCACCAAAATATCTCTATCAACAAACGTAAAGCTTTGCTTTGAAGCAGCGTCAAGAATCAACGTGGATAAATTATCGCCCGGCTGAACCTCCGGAAGACCTTGAATCCCTGTAATGACGACCGAACTCATAATGACCCGACTCTCCAATAGTAGCTGCTTATACATATTGTCCCCAGCGAAGCGAACCCGATAAACTAGACTAAGAAGAGCGGTTGCTTCAAAACACAGCAATCCGTTCTTCCGATCGTGCGTGTCCTGTCTATGGCACTATCGTCTAACTCTACTTCTTGTGTACTGCTTAATCATCCGCGATGGATGTGCGTCCCTGTATCTGTCCTGTGATCGGCTCCGGATCCACATATCCACATTTTGGGCAAGCATATTCAGAGTCGATCTGCGGATTCACCCAGTACAGGTTACCGCAGTTGGAACACTGCTTCCGACCCAATTAACTCTCTCGATCACATAGCGAACTAACAACCAATTATATTTTGCTGAAGCCGAGAAATGAAATCTATTATTGGAGGTCGATGTTAACGCCGATTCCAGTTTCCACCGCTTTGTCGTACACCAATCGCGCCGTCGCCGTGTCTTGAATTGCCAGCCCGCCTGATTTGAAGAGAGTGATTTCTTGTGGGTTGGTACGACCGTTCTTTTGACCTGAGACAATTTCTCCGAGCTCTCCGTAAATTATACTTGGCGTGACCGATTTTTCATGAAGCGGTATTAGAAGCTCTCCGTACTCCTTCTCAGCTGCTTCTCGAAGGTCCACGACAAACTTTGATCGCTTCAGCGTTTCTGTATCGATCTCTCGTGTGCTTGCAATGTGAGATCCGACCCCGGTGATATGAGTGCCCGGCTCAAGCCATCTTCCTTTGAAGACCGGCGTCTTAGCTGTCGACGCGGTTATTATGACGTCACGACCTTTCACAGCATCCCTCGATGTCTCTGCAGCAGACACCTTAATCCCTAGTTTAGTTGACATAGCCTCAGCGTACTTCTCAGCTGCCCCAGGTACCAAATCGTAGACCGACGCGTCCTTTATATGACGTACCTCGCAGAGTGCTTCGAGTTGGGCGCGAGCCTGAATGCCAGCGCCGAAGATGCCTACGGTCTGCGCGTCACTTCTTGCGAGATACTTGGCGGCGACTCCACCTACTGCGCCGGTTCTGACCGCGGTGAGGTAGCCACCGTCCATCACTGCAAGGAGTCTGCCTGTTTCCGGGTCGTTGAGGATAATCGTGGCTATAGTGGTTGGTAGTTGCAGAGACGGGTTCCTGGTGTAGACCGTTACGACCTTAGTGGCTAGAGCCTTTGTCTTCCTGATGTAGGCGGGCATAACTGCTATCCAGCCGCTTCGCTCCGGCGCAGTCATTATCTGGCGCGGAGGCATTTGGACTTGTCCTTCAGCTAGCTGTCGAAAGGCTTCTTCAACCGCCTGGACAGCATCACGCATCGTTAGAATTTGCTGTATGTCTTGCCCTCGAAGTATCAGAACCACGTGCTTACACCATCTTCTCTAGCAATTCCCCTTGAAACGTGTTGACACATATTTATTGCATATGGTTGGTTGTGTTAACCGGTCGGGCTACAAGCATCTAAGATATGGTTCAATCTTTGAGAAACCGATTATATTTATTATGTACGTACGCAGCACTGTAGCGGTGTAGTTTGCATATGGACGAGCTTAACCCACCGGAGCGGCTTCTTCTTGGCGCCGGTCCTAGTAATGTTCATCCGCGTGTAGTGAAGGCGTTACTATCCCCGCTTGTAGGTCATCTCGATCCGTATTTTATCGAGATTATGGATGAGACTAAGAAGCTTCTGGCTAAGGCCTTCAAAACCAAGAATGAGTTTTCTCTTCCGATATCAGGCACAGGAACAGCCGCCATGGAGGCCGCTATCTGCAACCTTGTTCAAGAGGGAGATGAGGTTATCATTGGTGTTAACGGCTTCTTCGCTCAACGAATGTCCGAGATGGTTCGACGGTGGGGCGGCAAAACCCTTGAGATTAAGAAACGCTGGGGCGACGTTACCACTAAGGAAGAAGTTGAGAACCTCTTCAAGAACAGCAACGCTAACCTCGTCGCGCTGGTTCAAGGTGAAACATCCACCGGTGCACTGCAGCCTCTGCAGGATATTGCTAAAATCGCTCGCGCTTACGACGCGCTGGTGCTTGTGGATACGGTTACATCGTTCACAGGTGTCGATCTTGACATAGACGGCTGGGGTATAGATGTCTGTTACAGTAGCCCCCAGAAGTGTCTCAACGCACCCCCAGGCGCTTCACCCATCACCGTGGGAGACAGAGCGCTGAACCGGATCCGAAACCGTCGTAAGCCAGTGCAGAGCCTCTACTTCGACTTCACGTTGATAGAGCGTTACTGGAGCGAACGAAGAATGTATCATCACACCGCGCCAATCATGAATGTCTACGCTCTAAGAGAAGCGTTGATGATAGCGCTCGAAGAGGGATTGGACAACAGAATTGCGAAGTATAAGAGAAACTCCGAGGCGTTAATGGCAGGAGTTGAAGCAGCAGGACTGACGATGAATACAGAGCATCAGTACACGCTACCGTCTCTGAATGCGGTAAGGGTTCCGGAAGGAGTTGATGCGGACAAGGTGAAGAACATCTTCCTCGACCGGTTCAACACAGAGATCGGCGCCGGCCTAGGCGAGTTAAAGGGGCAGGTATGGCGAGTCGGCTTAATGGGGCTTAACTCAAGCGAGAGAAACGTTCTCTTCTTCCTAGAGGCGCTCGAAGTTTCGCTGCGGAAGGAGGGTCATTCGTTAAAGCCTGGCGTAGCGGCTAACGCAGCCGTCGACTACTACGACGCACACCAGCCGATCAACTAGTGGCTACGGGCTCGGTCCAATAATTCAAGTTCTTGCCTTGTTCTGAACAGTAGTAGTTGCTTTGAGTAATATTTTTTGTTGAGTCTTGAGTCATTTCCGCGTGAATCATTCGCAGTAATAGACCCGCAGATCTGATAAAATGAATTACTGGACTGAGCCGTGGCTACGTAGAACTTTTTATAGCCCGTTTTAGCGGAGCTGATTGTAGAGGAGTAGCGTAAAGCCTTTGGGCAAAACGATGAGCGAGAAAATACTTGGACAAAAGGCTGGTCGAGAGGTCTCAGCCGGCGAAATAGTTGTAACCGAAGTTGACTATGTTTTTGCGCATGACGCAAGCGGCCCACTCACACTGGATCAGCTAAAGACTCTAAATATCTCTAAGCCCGCTCATCCTGACAGGACAATCCTCATTTTGGATCATGCGGTTCCAAGCCCAAACAGCACAATATCGAACAATCAAGCCCGGTTGAGAAAATGGGCTAAGGAGACTGGAAGTCGTTTCTCAGAGGCTGGTGAAGGTATCTGCCATCAAGTCATGGCTGAGAATTACGCTAGCCCCGGTCAAGTAGTACTCGGAACCGATTCACATACCGTTACCGCAGGAGCCTTAGGGGCATTTGCGACAGGTATGGGCGCCACTGACATTGCGGTGGCAATAGGGTTGGGGAAGACTTGGCTCAGGGTTCCTGAGTCGATTAAGATTGAGGTTGAAGGAGCGCTGCAGCCCGGTGTCTACGCTAAGGATGTTATCCTCACCGCGATAGGTAAGCTGGGTGTTGAGGGAGCTAATTACAAGGCGCTTGAGTTCGTCGGCGAAACCATTTCTAAGATGCGTATCGATGAGAGGCTTACCCTTTCGAACATGGCTGTTGAAGCTGGTGCAAAGGTTGGGCTCATCTCATCCGACGCTACGACAAAGAAGTATCTTGAGAGCAGAGGTAGAGGAAAGAACTTCCAGCAGATCGCCCCCGACAAAAACGCTGAGTATGAGAGAGAAATGACTATTGAGGCTGAGAATGTTGAGCCGACAGTCGCTTTCCCCGACAACGTTGACAATGTTAAACCGGTCAGCGAGGCTGCGGGGTTGGAGATGCAGCAAGTGTTCATTGGAAGCTGCACCAACGGCCGTCTACAGGATCTGCAGATTGCCGCTAAAATCCTGAAAGGCAAACACGTGAGCCCAAACATAAGGCTGATTGTTACGCCTGCGTCCCGCGAAACTTTGATCTTGGCGATGCAGGACGGAACCATCGAAGCCCTGGTACAGGCGGGTGCCTCAGTTACTCCACCAGGATGCGGAGTCTGCTTCGGAGCGCTTGGCGGCGTTCCGGCCGACGGTGAACGCATCCTCACAACAACAAACCGTAACTTCTTGGGGCGAACAGGCAACCCGAACGCCGGAACATATTTGGCTTCACCAGCTACTGCAGCTGCGACAGCGTTGAAGGGTGCGTTAACCGATCCGAGGCGATTAGCATGAAGACATTGAATGGGCGCGCATGGAAATTCGGTGACATGGTTACTACAGATCATATCTGCCCAGGACGATACTTCCATCTCAGAACAAACCTACCTGAGCTAGCAAAGCATACCCTTGAGGACGCACGCGCAGACTACGCTAAGAATGTGAAGCCGGGCGATATCGTGGTGGCAGGCCGCAACTTTGGTATGGGCTCAAGCCGTGAACACGCCCCAGTCGTGATCAAGGTATCAGGCGCATCAGCGGTAGTAGCGAAATCCTTCGCTCGTATCTTCTACCGGAACGCGGTGAACATTGGGTTGCCGGTGGTCATCTGCGATACTAGCCGAATTGAGGATGGAGATGAGCTATCCATCGATCTTGAAACGGGTAAACTGATTGATATGACAAAGAAGTTTGAGATCAAGTTTGCACCGATGCCGGCTGCAATGATGGGCATCCTGTCCGAAGGCGGGCTTGTTCCATACATTCAGAAGCATGGCGACCTGAAGATTTAAACATCTAGATGCAGAGAATTATTCAAGCTGATTCTGAGGAGCTCATCAGCAAGATTCGAGAGCTGATGAATGAATACGCTGATTCAATGGGTTTCCGTTTTCGAGACTTTGAAAAAGAGATCGCAGAGCTTCCAGGCGAATATGCCCCTCCTGAAGGACGTCTCCTATTAGCAGTTGAGGATGACATAGCTGCGGGATGCGTAGCGCTGCGGAAGCTCACAGATGAGGTATCAGAAATGAGACGATTATACGTGAGACCAGAGTTCCGAGGAAAACGAGTAGGCAGACAATTAGCAACAGCGGCCATCTATCAGGCACGCCTTATCGGTTACAGAAGCATCCGGTTGATAACGCTCCCATCTATGGAGAAGGCGGTTGCACTCTACCATTCACTCGGCTTCAAGGAGATACAGCCCTACAGGCAAATTCCCTCAAGCAGCGCAATCTTCATGGAACTGCGTTTAAAACAAAACGATAAATGCAGTTAAACAGCTAGAATCTCAGCATGGCCAAGACACGCGCACACATCTATGTTTCAGGCCTCGTACAAGGAGTATTCTTTCGAGCCAACGCAGCCAGCAAAGCCCAGTCACTAGACCTCTCCGGATGGGTGAAGAACCTACCGGACGGCCGCGTAGAGCTCACCGTAGAAGGAGACAAGGAGCAGGTTAACCAGATGATAGAGTGGTGCAAAATTGGGCCGCCAGCCGCTGAGGTACAGGATATAGAGGTTGAGACTCAGCTATACACAGGACAGTTCGGCAGCTTCGCTGTAATACGTTAATTCCTAGAATAACGAAACCGAAGATTTAACAATAGCCTAAAATCTTTCGCTATGCACCGGCTCAGTCCAGTAATTCATTTTATCTGATCGTCGCGTGTATTGCTGCGAATAATTCACGCGGAAGTGACGCAAGACTCAACAAGAAATATTGCTCAAAGCAACTGCTACTGTTCAGAACGAGGCTAGAACTTGAATTATTGGACTGAGCCCTATGCACCTTTCAGTTAAAATACGACCCGTTTTTTAACGGTTGGTAGAGAACAAAGTGAAAATCCCATTAAACATAAAGGAGTGGCTAATTCCACAGGATAAAATCTTCTTCTCCCTTTTGGAGGAGCAATCTAGGCTTGTCGTCCAAGGCGCCAAGCTGCTTAACGATCTTCTACTTGACTACAAGGATGTCGCCAAAAGGCGAAAAGAGATCAAGGAGATTGAGCATAAAGGCGACGAAGTGGTCCATACTATACAGGATCGGTTGGCACACACCTTCATCACGCCAATCGACCGTGAAGATATCGATCAGTTGTCATCGCTTTACGATGATGTTCTCGACTTCACTAACACAATCGTCAACAAACTATACGCCTACAGAATTACGGAGATAACACGGGAGATGACGCTCTTCGGAGAAGTAATCCTGAAAGCAGTTACTGAGCTAAACGTAGCCTTCCAAAACATGCGCAGCCTAAACCAAAAGGAGATTGAGCGCAGAAGCGTCGAAGTGCACTTCCTGGAAAACGAGGCTGACGAACTCCTCAACAAATCAGTCGCCGAACTATTCGAGCAGAAGGACGTAATCCTGATCATCAAATACAAAGAGATATACGAAGATCTTGAAAGATTAACCGATGTCTGTGAAGACGTCAGCAACCTTCTAAGGGACATAGTGCTTAAGCACTCTTAAATCTGAGGTACATCACCGCAGAGCAGAAGGAGATTGATGTGACACCTATAGAGGAGATTGGGTGACAAATTAATTGTTCCTAGACCCATTCATCCTTTCAATCATCGCAGCTGCCTTCCTCTTCGACTTCCTCAACGGCTTTCACGATGCCGCCAACTCTATCGCAACGGTCGTCTCAACCCGAGTTCTCGCACCGATCACCGCCGTCGGCATGGCCGCCCTCTTCAACTTCGTCGCCCTCTTCGTATTCCAAACAGGAGTAGCGTCAACAATCGGTAAAGGCATCGTCAGAGCAGACACCGTTACACCAATAGTTGTGTTAGCAGCCCTCATCAGCGCAATCATCTGGCTATTGGTCACATGGTGGTTTGGACTACCTATAAGCTCATCACACTCTCTGATCGGGGGTCTAATCGGCGCAGCCTTCGCCAAAGCCGGTATTGGAGCACTGCTCTCCGGCAAAATCGAGGTCGTAGTAGTGTTCATCTTCATCTCACCCGTAGCAGGCACCGTTGCAGCATTCCTCCTGATGTCGATGATTATCCGGCTCTTCGGGCATCAGAGCGCCACTCATGCAAACCGGTACTTCAGACGCCTCCAGATTATTTCTGCATCGCTTTACAGCCTCAGCCACGGAGGGAACGACGCTCAGAAAACAATGGGCATCGTCGCCCTACTCCTTTTCAGCTCAGGGAATCTTGGCCCAGAGTTTTACGTGCCCTTCTGGGTCGCCATGCTTGCTCACCTAGCTATTGCGCTAGGAACATTATCAGGAGGATGGCGAATCGTTCGCACAATGGGTGGAAAGATTACGAAGCTTGATCCAATGCACGGCTTCGCCGCTGAAACAGCCGGATCAAGCATAGTCATCAGCTCAACCATCCTAGGCGTACCGGTCAGCACCACCCACGTTATCGCAGGCTCAATCATCGGGGTCGGAGCTACCCGTAGACTCTCAGCGGTCAGGTGGGGAGTCGCTAGAAGAATCGTGTGGAGCTGGGTCATCACTATACCGATCGCAGCCGGTGTTGCAGCGCTGATATATTGGGTTGCTTCACTATTTTTAGGCGCCTAAGAAGCGGATTTAGTAATGTAGAATTCATCAATCACCGAGCCATTCTCAGTTTTAATAGCCTTGTAGTGGAGTCTGTTGCCTTCAATTGATATCTGCAGAAACTCATAAACCGCTGCCCGCCGAGCAGACCAAGTAGGCGCAGGCTGGCTGAACTGGTAGAGACTTTCTCCACCCCCGCCAGTAACCACGTAGATAGTACCCTTAGGGTCAACGTACTGCTCGAAGCTGTACGTGGTTTCGGTACCGTTGTAAATAGGGTATGTGCGCTGATAGTTATGATCATGGCCGGTGAGCACAAGATCCACGTGGTAGCTATCCAGGATCGGAGTCAAGTTCGATCTCAACAAGAGCAGGTTGGGGTAGCGTCCTGAACTGTAAGGAGGAAAATGCAGATACACAATTATCCAGTTAATACGCGGATTATTAGAGGCCGCCTTAAGATCCTGGGCAAGCCAGATGTACTGCGGTGCCTTACCGTCAGCGTATGGAGAAACGTAGAGAGACACGAAATGAGTGTTTCCCCATTCAAACGAGTACCACTGCTCATTCCCCGGAAGCACAAACTGATTAAGATACAAGCTTAGATTCCCACCCACATTCGCATCAACCTCATGGTTACCTATTGTTGGCAAATAGAGCGCGTTCGATGCGATGGGCTCTATTATCTTGAACCACTTATCCCAAGTTCCCTGTGAACCGGTGGAGTAAGACAAATCACCTACGGGAAGAGTGAAAGAAGACTTTAGTGCCGACGCTAGCTCAACATTCTTAATGCTGTTCTTAGTTGTTCCTTGATCAGCAATAGCTGTGAACGTGAAGTTGCGCCCATCAACCGGCGCAGTCTGAAAAGTATGGTCCACACTCCAACCTCCAACCGGGTCGCCGACCCTATAATGATAAGTGGTTCCAGGTGTCAGTCCGTCGATCTTCACCCGGTGCAAAACTCCTGCTGAACCCGAGTACGTATATGTGCTACCCATAGCCTGCGAGCCATACTCAGCACTGGTGCCGTACTCGACAATACTACTGTTTGTAGTACCTCCAGTCTTCCAGACAACCGAGACGGTTACAGAAGGATCGCCCTCCGTCGAAAGATGAACAGATACAGGAGGTTGGGAGGGAGGAACGGAAGATGTCCTAGTCGTAGTAATAGTAGTAGTTGTGCTGGTCGTTGTATTCTTTGTCGAAGAGGACACTATGCTACTATTGCTGCTGGTAGTTGTGGTGCTTCGGTTACTAGTAGTTGTACTGGTCTGATTACTTGTCGTGGTTGTAGTGGTACTGCTATTAGTGGTAATGGTTGTAACGCTGGTACTTACCGTGGTGTGACTGCTAGTCTTGTTGCTACTAATTGTAGTTGTACGAGTAGATTCACTGGTGTTTGTGCGGGTAAGGGTGGTTGTTGATGACAATGTTACTGTTGTGGTAGTGTTAGCTGCGGGTATGGCTGTTGATGAAGTCATTGTGGTGCTGGTGGTGTTTGTTGTGCTGATCGTTGTAGTGGTATAGCCCGGCGTTGGAGGTGGAGTTAGAATTAAAACCGCCGCTATAATTGAGAGTATTGAGATTAGAAGAACGACTGCTATAATGATGAACTTGGTTCGTGTCAGCTCGACATTTCTGATCCTCAACAGATATGCGCCTGCGTTGCTGATTCTATGAGGCGCACTGCACTAAATAGATATCTAGAATTGTGAGTCGAATTATCTATAACAATTGCCTAGCAATTGACATTTGCGAATCTACATATTGCCTATACCAGCTAACAAGTGAGTTAAAGCAGTCCTGCATAATCTTCAGCGGTGCCACTTAACGCATAATAGTGGACAACACAATACAGAAAATGTAGCCCAAATTGCTTCGGATTCACGAAGGTTATGCGAATGCAAGGAGCTTCTTTACACCCGCCAACGCTGAAAGCTACGACAGAGTTGTACGCATCGCAACCTTCGGCCGAGACTCTGCGTGGAAACGTCAAATCATAAAAATTGCCAACCTAGACAGCCACCGCACGATATTGGAGCTTGCCTGCGGAACAGGCATACTCTCCTCAATGCTTACAACCGCGGCGCCCTCAAACCCATTAATGGAAGATGGAGGATCAGCAACTGTAGCAGGTATCGACCTGACATTCGAATACCTTCTAGCTGCTAAACATAAAATGATTTTGATGAAGCGCAGCCGGAATCAACAGTCAAAGCAGAAGGCGAACGAAACACTTTCGCTTATTCAAGGCACCGCAGAGGTGCTCCCCTACAAAAGCAACTATTTTGATGTAGCTGTATCATCATATCTCGCCAAGTACGTGGATGCTCAGCAAGTTGTCGATGAGTGCTGGCGTGTCTTAAAGCCGAGCGGCGCCATTGTTTTTCATGACTTCACATATCCTAGAAGCAGCACGATGCGCAGCCTCTGGAGCACATACTTCACGGTTCTCAGATCGGCAGGAAGATTCTCCGACTCTTGGAAAGTGGTCTTCAACCAGCTTGATAAGGTAATAAAAGAGTCAAACTGGGTGAAACAAACAGAAGAAGCACTCTACAACAGAGGATTCCAAAACATCGCCTGCAAATACTGCACCTTCGGTACAGCCGCAATAATCTCCGCCGAGAAGAACCGCCGCTGAGCAGAAGATAATTAACCTCTGAACAAGCAGAGCAATGCCACTTCGATTTAGAAACGAGCAGATGGACACATCTTTCTTTAGATTGATTAGAAGAAAAGCTGTTTTCGCGCCTGCATCTGCAAGCAGGTAAAAGGAAATAGTTTTATGAATTAGCCTTTACTATGTAACTGTATGAATTCTAGTGGTATCGAAAAATTGGCGATTCGTGATCTGAGTGAGGATGCGCATATAGTGGAGCCTGATATGCCCATCTCCAAAGTTATAGGTCTCCTCAGAGAATGGAACGTCTATCAGGTTTTCATGCAGCAGGAGGATAAGGTCGGCATGGTCTCAGTTCGGGACATCCTGAAGGTGGATAACACTACTACGCAGAAGATTGAGTCAATAGTCACCTATATTCCTAAACTGGGCCCATCAGATCGAGCGGAACGAGCCGCTGACATTATGGAGAAGTACCGCATCAGAGCACTGCCGATAGTTGAAAACCGCGAGATAACAGGACAAATTACCGCCCAAGGCATTGTCAAAGCGATAGATCGCAATGAGTTGAGAAATTACAAGATTGGCAGCATTATGACAGGAGAGCCTCTTGTCTTGAACACCTCGGATCCGGCGACCAAAGCTAGGAGCATAATGATACAGAAGCGGATCGACCATCTGCCGGTTGTTGGCGACGGAAAGCTAGCAGGTATAGTCACATCCAGCAACATCATCTACAGAATAATACAGCCTGAAAGTGTGGGAACTGGAGCAATCGGCGCGCCAAAGAAGAACCAGCTGGACTACGCCGTGACACGGCTTATGGAGACTGATCCGGTTACCTGCGGGCTCGAAGATAAGATATCCGACGTCCTAGATAAGGTGCAGAAACGCGGAGCCACCTACGCCGTAGGATTACTCTGGTCAGAAGTTCAAGGAATAGTGACCTACCGCGATTTTCTGAAGCTAGCTGTCGCCAAGAAAGACATGCTCGAAGTCCCAATGTACATAGTGGGTTTACCTGAAGATCCGTTCGAATCTGAGGCGACGAGAGAAAAGTTCCGCAACACAGTGTCCGCATTAAAGAAGGCGTTCCCAGACATCACCGAAGCTAGATCAGTAATCAAAACCAAGGAAATCCGAAGCGACCGGCGAAGATACGAGGTGAGCATCTTCCTAACCACACCCACTGAAACCCACTCATACACCGAAGGAGGCTACGACCTCCCATCAATCTACGACATCCTCGTAGAACGCATGAAGCGGCTGCTACCCCAGAGACCCCGACGAATGAAGCGGCCTAGCGCAAGATTCAGAGAAGAGGAAACCTCTTCACCGTGAAAGGAACCGTTTAATGATGCCGCGCAGCTGCTTAATGAACACAGGGTAGGAAGCAGGATGCTTCTGAGAGACGCTTCGGATAATCAGGATATCACCGTCAGAGATCACCCAAACTTGACTCCCCATACTGATCCCAGCCGCCTCCAAGAGAACCGGTGAAAGAGTAAGAATTCCACGTGGACCAAGCTTCGTACGAGATGTTTTAGCTTGAGGAGACATTGACCACAATCAGGCCTCACTAAGCCTTAAAACTTCTTCGAGCGAGCAACACAACAAACACGAACAGAGAAGAGAAGAGAACCAATCTCACAGTAATGATGGAGTTTCACGCCAGCCGCGGACGTAGAAGGACACGTCCTCAAGACTGGACTCGACGCCGAACCGTCGTTTAAAGAACCTTAGAATGTTCAACACATCACGATCAAGGAGGGTATCAGCATTAGGATGCGAACGATCAACGGCTTGAGGCCAGTCTATTAGCCATACATCAGTCCCATCGAAGATTACGTTGTACTCGCTGAGATCCCCGTTTATCACGCCGGCTTTCAAATATGCGGCTCGAACATTAGCTAGTATCTTCAGCAGAACACCTCTTGGATCATTCATCTCAGCGACGTTGACAAGTATATCGCCATCAATCCGCGGCATTAGCAACGCGTGACGCTCCCGGGCAATTACTTTCGGAACTGAAACTGAGTACTCGACAAGCTTCCTAAGCGCGTTGTATTCAGTCTTAGCGGCCTCGATGCTCATCAGGAACCAACGACGCGGAGACTCGCCTGCAAGATAGCTCCGCTTACGTCTAATAGCGCGGAAGCTCGCTCTACCAATCCGGTAAAACTTAATCGCATATGAAACACCCGCTTCAGTAATAGCCTCATAGACATCGGACTCCTTCCCCACTCCAATAGGCTTACCCAGCGCGGAAATCAGATCCCTGTTTGCAAAGGCGTTAAGCGCAATAGCGTCAAGACCCGCGGTAACGAGAGAGTACCCGTTCGGATTGCGCATCACCAAACCATCTCTTTCAAGCCGACCTAAGCGAAACTCAATCTCCTCAGCAAAAAGATCAGTAGTCTTAGTCATCTTCGCAGGCTGCACATCCTCTTTAGCAGGCAAGTTCCGCTCAAGAGCATGAAGAATCTTCCAGTCCTCACGCTCCAGCTGCTTCACGAGCTTAGCGGCCTGATCCGCCGACGACATTCAAATCAGTCCTGACGCAACCATCTGCATGCACACAACCGAAAAAGGTATTGTAATAAGAGATTTACGTATCCAACTCGACTACTTTTAGCTTAGCTAACCGGTCGCTCGTGTTCTTCTCAGCTTCGGAACCGTTCCAGTGAGATGCGCCCCTTCTCAGTTAGAACGTAGTACTGCCGTTCAGGTCGGCCGCTGACCTCTCGAACACCTGAGCGCCTCACCAATCCTATGCCTTCGAGCTCCTTCAAATGCTGGTAGACAACAGGAATCTTGACGGCCTTGCCGAACCGCTCCTCTAGCTGCTGCCGGATCTCGTAACCGTAAGCCTCCTTCCCGCTTAGAATCTCGAGAATCCGGAGCTTAGTTGGGCCCAACCGCGTGGTCAAGCTTCTATCCTCCACACTTCGAATCGCTATCTCAACCGATCTGGCCTTCTTCACGAACCGTCGAGCCGCCGCCGGATCCTTCAACCCTGCACCAGTGATTACGCAGATAATCTCCTCGTCACGGTCAACTGCACCGGTCTCAACCAGCTTCTTCAAGCCGGCTATAGTGGATGCTGCAGCAGGCTCCGCGAATATCCCTTCACTCTTAGCTAAGAGGCTAGCGGCCTCCAAAATTTCCTTATCAGTTACTCCAGCACAGTCACCTCGCGACGATCTAATGGCGTCCAAAGCAAGATCACCCGCGGACGGAGACTCAATACTGATATCGTGCGCTAAAGTATCTGTACCATTAGTTATTCCTTCAACAGCATCCTCGTTTCGATTATACGCCTCAACAATTGGTGACGCACCAGCAGCTTGGATCCCAGTCATCTTCACGGTGGGCGGATCAATGAGTCCGAGCTCGGAGAACTCATCTAACGCCTTCTTCATCATCGCCAAATGGCCTCCGCTGCCCATTGGAACAATTATTCGGTCGGGGAGCCGCCAACCCATCTGCTCAGCAATCTCGTAACCAGTGGTTTTCTCACCCTCCATGAAGTACGGGTTCTGCGTTGTTATGAGGAGGCTCTGCCGGTTGAGATGCTCGGCCCTAGCCACAGCAGACTCGTAATCCGGGGCCAGCTCAACCTTAGCGCCGAAGGCGATCATCTGGTAGAGCTTCCCTATATCTAGAGTCTTAGGCAGAAAAATCGTCGCCCCAATACCGGCCTTAGCAGCGTAAGCGGAGAGAGAAGCACCCATGTTACCGGTAGCCCCGCAGCAAATCGATTCTGCACCCGACTCAACTGCTTTAGAAACAGCTACAGTGCAGCCTCTATCCACGAATGAACCGGTCGGATTCGTAGTCTCATCCTTAATGAGAATACGCTTCACCCCGATATGCTCGACAAGCCTGCTGCACTGGTGAAGATAGGTTCCCCCCTCCCCCAGCGACACAACATGCCTCAAATCACGTATCGGCAGCAGCTCAGAATACTTCCAGACGCTTGGTATACGCCGGCTGAGACTCTCGCGGCTCAGATGCTCAGCTACTCGACGGTAGTCATAACGGATCAGAAGGACTCCGCCGCATCGACGACAACGCGTTAAACTGGCATCTAATGGATAGTCTCGGCCGCATCTACTGCATTTGGCCGCAACCGGGTCCGCGGGTGCCGCCGCCTCTGACATAGCCATCTTCATTCCTATATATAGGCTATTACTTATATATGCTGGTACGGAGAGAACAGTCAAGGTATCACACATGGGCTTTAGACACAGGTTAAGCAGCCGAGAGCTCGCCGCGATGGGCGTCTTCACAGCCTTCGTCGCTGTAGCAACGATGATTGTCAGCGCCTACGTTCCCATTACAAGAGGATACTTCAACATAGGGGAAACTATGGTATACACTGCCGCCCTTCTAATGGGGCCGATAGTAGGCGGCTTCGCCGGCGGAGTAGGCTCGATGATCGCCGATGTAGCGCTAGGCTATACAGCCTTCGCACCTGGGACACTAATTATCAAGGGTGCCGAAGGGCTCATCGTAGGATACCTTGCCCAATATAGATTCAACTCAACCTCTAAAACACGAGTAACAATCCTAGCTGTTACTGCCGGATTAATATTGGCGCTAGTTATCTGGTGGGGAGGAATATCATTCTTCACAGGAGATATAGAACTTACCTTCGGGGTCGCACCCAGCACCATCACTCTGACACTCGGCGTTCCAGAGCTCTTCTGGACAGCTCTAGCGATAGCCGCCTTTCTACTGGTTACAACAGCTGGAGTCTACCTTGATCCACAAGTTAGCTGGCTAGTCTTCGTCATCCTACTAGGTGGCGCAGAGATGATAGTAGGATACTACTTCTACGAAACATACATCTTAGGCCAAGTACTTGCTGCAGCGGAGATTCTCGTCAACGTAGGTCAGGTCATGATAGGACTAGTCGTTGCCATCCCTCTAGCTAGAAGCATAAACCGCATCATGCCGCGAAACCTCAGGCGACAACCAACCGTGGCCGAAGCAAAATAGGTACGCAAGCATCGTAATAAGCAAATAAAATAATAAGAATAACCGAGTCGAAGTCAAATCAGAAGGTTCAGTTAAAAATTGAAGAAGAAGCTTCCACTCGGCAAAGTTCCGTTAGAGGTTCTTCAACACCATATCCTCCCCTTCAAAGGCCAAACCTCACCTGACGTAAGGGTTGGCCCCGGAGTCGGAATAGACTTCGCAGCGGTGCGGCTCAATGATCAGCAATACCTGATAGTATCCTCAGACCCGATAACCGGTGTCGAGAAGGACATCGGCTGGTACGCCGTCAACGTCAACGCGAATGATGTAGCGACCAGCGGAGCTAAACCTATGTTCCTAGACTCAGTTATCCTCTTACCTGAAGGCGCAGATGAAAACCTCGTTCGAGAGGTGGCTCAGCAAATCGGGGAGGCGGCCAAAGAAATTGGGTTGACAATCATTGGCGGGCACACCGAGGTGACACCGGGGCTGAAACGAGTAACGGTGGTCTTAACAGCCATCAGCGTAACTGAGAGATACGTTACGGCAGGGGATGCTGAAGCTGGAGATGCTATTCTGATGACCAAAACAGCAGGTATCGAAGGAACATCCATCCTCGCCAGAACCTTCCGAGACCAGCTGAAAGCAATCAGTCAAGAAACCTTGGATAAGGCAGATCAGATGATTAGGCAGATCAGCGTCGTCAAAGACGCCTCAGCCCTCTTCTCAACCGGTAAAGTGCACGCTATGCATGATGCGACGGAAGGAGGTGTCCTCGAAGCCGTTTACGAGATGGCTTTAGCCTCAGGCCTCGGCTTCACGTTAAACTTGAAGGATATTCCGATCGCATATGAAACTGCTGTAATATGCAGATATCTAAAGGTGGATCCGACTCGACTGGTCGGATCCGGATGCCTCTTAGCCGCAGTCGAGCAGAGCAATGTAAACTCTGTTTTGAAGGAGCTTAGCAGCAACGGTATCCGTGGAACAGTAATCGGGCGGTTCGGTGGTCGAGGCAAGAAACTGGTCAAGCCTGACGGCTCAGTTGAGGAAGCTGAGGCTGTTGTGCTGGATGAGCTCTGGCGGCTAACCGGAGATCAGGCGGACGCAGGTATACGTGCCTGATACTTTTCAACAGCAGCTGAGATTAAGCCTCTGAAGACCGGTTCAGGAACTCCGGGTCGACTTAGGAATTCAGGGTGATACTGAACCGCCACATAATACGGGTGAGATGGAATCTCTAACACCTCGATTCTTCTGCCGTGATCGCTGCTGCCGGAAAAGACCATTCCCTGCGCTTCAAACTTCTCCCGATATTTCTGGTTGAACTCAAAACGGTGGCGGTGACGCTCTCTAATGGCTGACTGTCCGTAGAGCCGTTTCGCGACGCTACTCTCCATCAAATCTATATTGATGCCGCCTAACCTCATCGTTGCACCCATATCCTGAATACCCTTCTGCTCTGGGAGAAGATCAATGACAGGATGCGGAGTATCAGGCTCAAGCTCCGTCGAGTTCGCACCTTCAAGGCCGCAGGCGTGTCGCGCAAACGAGACTAACGCTAACTGGAAGCCGAAGCATAGTCCCAGATAAGGAATATTGTTCAGTCGCGCATGGTTAGCTGCTGCGACTTTGCCTTCACTTCCCCGTTTACCGAAGCCGCCTGGAATTATTATTGCATCATATTTTGAGAGAAGACTCACCGACTCAGGGTTTGCTTCGAACTTCTCCGCCTCAACCCAGTCCACACGTGCTCGGAGACCCTGATCAGCGGCAGCATGCGAGAGCGCTTCATTCACGCTGACATAGCTATCTGCAAGCGCCACATATTTTCCAACCATCGCGACATTAAGATCCCGCGAGGTGTTCATCAGCGAATCCACCACCTTCTTCCAAGAGTCCCAGGTAATCTGCCGCTCACCGAGGCGAAGATGCTCGCAAACAGGCTGCAGAATTCCTTCGGACGCCAAGACCTGCGGCACCATGTAAATGGTCTTCACATCAGGGTTAGATACGACGTTCTTCAACGGGACATTAGCGAAGAGAGAAATCTTGTCCTTTGACTCCTTCGTCAAAGGCATATGAGCGCGGACTACAAGCACGTCAGGCTGAATACCGATGCGCCTAAGCTCCTGAACACTGTGCTGAGTCGGCTTCGTCTTCTGCTCCCCAACCATGTCAAGCATCGGCGCCAACGTAACATGAACAAACAACGTGTTCTCCAAACCGTCCTGAAGCCGCATCTGCCTAAACGCTTCAAGAAACGGCAGACTCTCAATGTCGCCGACGGTGCCGCCGCACTCAACAAGCAGGACATCAACCTCGGTCTTCTGAGCCAGCTTGCGTATGCTCCTCTTTATCGCATCAGTAATGTTCGGGATAATCTGGACACAGCGGCCCAGATAGTCGCCTTTACGCTCCCGGTTAATCACTTCAAGGTAGATTTGACCGGTCGTAATGTTATGCGCCCTCGAAAGATTCTGGTTCAGGAAGCGCTCATACGTGCCGATATCCATGTCGGTCTCGCCTCCATCATCCGTGACGAAAACCTCGCCGTGGATCAAAGGGTTCATAGTCCCAGCGTCCACGTTCAGATACGGATCAACCTTTACGCAGGACACCTTAAGACCAGTATTCTGGAGAAGCTTAGCAATAGAGGCGGAGGTCACGCCCTTGCCTAGACCAGACATGACGCCACCAGTCACAAATATGAACTTCGCTTGTTTAGGGTCAGGCACACTCAACCGACTCCGAGGAGGATTATTAATTTTTCTGGTTCTGTCGAGTTGTCGGCTCCTGGCCGATAACGACTTTCATCCTTCTGCTCGGAGGATTAGGGTAGTTGTTGTTTTCCCCGTTCCCCTTCACGGCTTCATCGGTGGATGGCTGAGCCTGCGGAACCACGCAGACCATCATCATCTTCATTATGTTTAGCGAGGCTAGTATGTCCCTATCCCATGTTTTGTCGCACTCTGAGCAGTAGAGTTTCCTCTCCGCTAGAATGACGACGCGGGAGCCACATTCTGGGCAGTTTCGGGATGTGCCTCTCGGATTCACATATGTTACAGGTATGCCTTCCCAGGCTGCTTTGTACTCGATTTGTCGCTGAACTTCACGGAATGTCCATGAGTTCATTCTTCCCCTGTAAGATGAGCCTTGTCCGTTACCCTTCCTGTAGAGTTTCCTTATTCCCTCCAGGTTCTCCATGACGATGCGGAGTTTCTTCTCCTTGGCCTGCTGAACAATCTTCTTTGACACGGTATGGAGTTGTTGGACTGTTCGGTTCTTCCCTCTTCTTCCATATTTCGCGTAGAGTTTCTGGCTGATCCTATTATCCGGTCTTGTTTGCCGCCCTATCTTTGCTCTGATTGCCCTGTACCGCTCCTTGACTTCCATCACACCGGACGTGTCGAATATGTTCGTCGTACCCAGTGTATTGGATGTTGTTGCGTTTCGCTCATTCATGTCTATGCCGACGTTTCCCAGAGGCTTAATCTCGGCAATCTCTTTCGAGAAGGCGATGCTTAGGTTGTTGCGACCCAGCGTGATTGAGCCTCTCTTAAGAGTTGGATCGTCAATGAACTGGAGATGATAGTCTGAACCTTGAAGCGTAAGGTAGATGAACTCTCTTGGCCTGATCGGAATTCTCAGCAACAGATGGTTCAGGATGTAGGATTGGTTATCCAGCTTCAAGAATGCCTGTTTAACATACGGGCCTGTTTTTCTATTCTTGTTCTTGTAGACAGAGTAGGCTATCTCGCAAGCTGACAAGATGTAGTGGCTGTGAAGACTGTATTCCTTAAGGCGGAAGTAGGCCGATTCGATTAACTTGAACCTGCTCTTCGGCTTCTCCTTCAACGCGATGCGGATAGCGTCGTTGCACATTAAGCGAAAGTCCTCGAAGAGGGAGTCAAGTTCACTTGAAGCTCTATATCTGAACTGGATCGCCTTTACGGGTCGCAACAACAGCAAGCAAACCAAACACATCAACCGTATTTAAATCCACACCGCCTAAATGGGCCGTTAACTTGACATAACCCTGATACGTACGTACCTTAACCAATCAGAACCCTAAAAACTCAATTTCAATCAGTCACGCACTATACGGGCGAAATTGTCTACTTTAGTTACGAAGACGCTGCTTGCTTCACTGATTCGTCTTTGCGGGATCTTTCTTTCAGTTTACGGTTAATTTATACCTGTGTATTGGACTTTGGTGAGTCGGGTGGAGATGTCCCAGAGCTGCCTTGCCGATTTCTCATCGTAAGAGGTTCTGTTTGACTTGGTCTTCTTAGGATAGCCTCGCCATTGCCCTAAGCCGTCAGGAGCAATGTAATCGCCTCCTTTCACATTTTCATCTGTTGCCGCGTAAAGTATTGGAAGCGCACCCATTTGTGCGCTCTGAGCCAAGAGATTGTTGAAAACTTTGTACAACCACGGCCAGAAGTGACCGTTGCCCATCCTTGGACCTGTGCTCTGTAGATTCGTTGCAGAGAAGCCGGGGTGAGCTGCTACACTGATGATAGATGAACCGGAACGCTCAAGCCTCCTTTGAAGTTCATAGGTGAAAAGCAGGTTTGCAAGCTTACTTCTAGCGTAGGCGCTTGTTCGACTGTATCTGCCGTTCAAATCCAGATCGTTAAAGTCAATGCTACCCATCTTGTGCGCGTTGCTACTGACCGTCACAACACGGGAGCTCTGGGCGTTTAGAAGCGTATCCATTAGTAGTCCAGTGAGAGCAAAATGCCCGAAATGGTTGATACCTAAGTGGGTCTCAAACCCGTCTATCGTTTGACCTTTCGGGGCCTGCATTACCCCCGCATTATTGCAGAGAATATCAATCGAAGAATAGTCCTTCTTGCATCTCAACGAGAAATCCCTCACGGTTGATAAATCAGCTAAATCCAGCTTTATCACAGTGAGTGATGCATCTGGAACCTCTTTCCGAATCTGCTCAGATGCCGGCCCGCCTTTCTCTAAGCTTCTGCACCCCATCACAACACGCGCACCTTTAGATGCAAGCCCCTTAGTAACCTCAAATCCAAGTCCACTGTTAGCACCAGTTACAACAGCAACTTTCCCGGAAAGATCCGGCATACCTGTTTTATCCCATTTTTTCAATCCCGGTTCAGACCCCTGCCAGCGTCATCTTTATTCCCGCCATACACCCATCACGTAAGTGTAGAATTTAAAGTTGGTGCTATTTTTACAGCACCATCTATATTAACACCAACTAACCCGACCATCTTCACCGAGACAGATGCCCCAATCAACACTAAACGAAGAGGTCGCGAAGATTACAGAGAACTACATTAACGCACTAACCGAAACGGTAAACAGCTATTCTGAAGTAAAGCTCAGCCTCAGTGAAATACAAAAAGAAATCACTGAAATCAACAAAGTATTCAACTACCTCTCCAAGAAATGGGCATTCGAAATACTAGTTCTACTCTACATGCGAATCCTAAAATTCAACGAACTCAAAAATCTCCTAATCGGAATCAGCTCAAGAACCTTAACCGACAGATTAAGAATGCTGGAAGCCGCCGGATTCATCTCAAGAAACATCGTGAACGAGGCACCGGTTAGGATCGAATACTCTCTCACCGAGAAAGGAAGGCGGACAGCAATCTCCTGCTACCCACTCATCTACCAAAGCAAAAGAAACAATCCACTAAAGTAACCTAAAATACCATATGCAAAGCAACCCATCTCCTAGCGTCCAACCAACCAACAACCTACACCATTCTGCTGAATAAATATCAACCAACCACCAATATCTTGCAAATCTACATAAACGCCCCTAGTAATCCTAACATAAAACCCGAAGAAAACATTGGGGGATAATCTTGCAGCCAGAACCAATGCTTCCAACAAGCGTTGCAAGCTATGAGATCCCAGCCAAGCAGATCCATTAGACTAGCAATTGGATTCTTATGCCGCTTTCAATTGTATATAAAAGCCCCCCTAGGCCGAGGCAAGCCAGCGTAATAGTATACTTTGTGAAGCACTGCAAGTATTGCTAAGCGTGACCTGCATCGCAATGCAAACCGGAACTAGCGGCATAATGAACCAATATTTACCAACGAAAGTATCCGCCATCTCAATAAATTGCACGTAATCTGTCAGCCTCAAAACCATCGAACGAAGCCTAAGGAACTTATTTTAATGCGGTCGTTTCACCGTACTTCAAATGGAGGCCTCAGCCTTTGCGCCAGCACATATCACAGGCCTTGTCTTGCCAGACGAGAGATCAAGCGATCCACTCCACGCAGGATCTAAAGGCATTGGATTCTCAATACAAGAAGGCGTAACAACTAAGGTCAAAGCTGAGCAGGGCACAAGCGGAGAAGAAGTCGAGGTTTGGATTAACGGGAACCCAGCACCTGACGCCAAAGTCTCCAGAGAAGCAGCCAAAATTATTCTGAGAAGAGCAGGCGGCAAGAAGTGTAATCTCACTATAGAACATTTGGTGCAGGTCCCTATCGGCGTTGGTTTCGGAACCAGTGGAGCAGCCGCGCTAAGCCTCACGTTAGCTGTGAACAAAGCGTTAGAGCTAGGCCTTTCAACAGTCGAGGCTGCGCAGACAGCACATGTGGCTGAGGTTATCTGTCGAACTGGTTTAGGAACAGTTTTAGCTGAACTCCACGGAGGCTTTGAAGTAAGGGTCTCACCCGGCGCTCCTGGCTTCGGCAAACTCATTCAGATCCCATTGAACAAAGAGTACTCGGTGGTCGCGCTAACCTTCGGCGCCTTATCCACAGGCGAGATGCTGGACTCCTTAGAGCAGAGTCGCGAAGCATACTCGCTGGCTGAGAATCTTCTTGTAAGCTTCATGCAGGATCGCTCAGTCGAGAACTTTCTCCAAGTTTCAAACAAGTTCTCACGCTTCCTAGCGTTGAACAGCAGGTTGCAGCGAGTCTTAACTGAGGCTGACGACGCAGGCTTCACCTGCGGAGTCGCGTTGTTCGGTGAGACAGTGTTCACCCTCGTGAAGCCTGAAGAGACAGATCTAGTTGAGCGAACCTTTAAGCGGCTTGCGACGAACGGTTCCAAGGTCTTGACTACACGAATAAGTGATCAAGGAGCAAGGGTGCTCTAGAGCCTTGGAGATACCTAGATCACATCCGCGAGCAGAGTCGCTGAGAATACGCGAGGCGTTGAAGAAGGGGTTTGAAGAAGGCCTCGTCGTCGAGCAGGGCCTTATGGCGCATGGAAGAGGAGAGGCCTTTGACTATCTGCTAGGCGAAAAAACTATCCCATTAGCCGCTGACGCAATCAAAATAGCCGCAGCCGCCCTGCTGCTCGCAGATAAACCGGTCATATCGGTTAACGGTAACGTTGCAGTCCTGACCCCTAAGGAGGTTGTTGATCTGGCTGAAGCGGCTGGAGCTAAGATCGAGGTGAACCTGTTCTACAGGACACCTCAGCGGGAAAAGGCTATCGAGAAGCGGCTTAGATCAGCCGGCGCCCGTGAAGTGCTCGGGGTTGATCCCTCGGCAACTGCTGAGCTGCCGGGGCTGGAGAGCCTGCGCCGCAAAGTAGATCAGAAAGGAATACTGGTGGCTGACGTGGTGCTGGTTCCGCTTGAAGACGGAGATCGGACCGAGACCTTGAGAAGACTCGGCAAGACCGTTATCACCATAGACCTGAATCCACTGTCCCGAACCGCTCAGACTGCCTCTGTAACCATCGTAGACAATCTGGTGAGGGCGATGCCTCTTCTCATAAAAGAGGTTAACAGGCTACGTGGAGAAAAGCCTGATCTGCTCAGAAAGACGGTGGAGCAGTTTGATAACAGGGTTAATCTGGGAAAATGTATAAGTTACATTGCTGAGAGGCTGATGCATATTTCGAAATCAACGGGAAAAATGAGTGATAATAGCAATGGTGAACAGTAAGGTCACGGTCTCGGAAATCCTCAAGATGAAGAGGGAAAAGCGGAGAATCACCTGCATAACCTCTTACGACTACACTACCGCTAGCTTAGCTGAGAAGGCGGGGATCGACCTAATTCTTGTGGGAGACTCTGCAGGAATGGTTGTCTTCGGCTACAACACCACCACCCCGGTGACTATGGATGAAATGATTCTGATCAGTAAAGCAGTGACTAGGGGAAACAAACGCTCTCTGATAGTGGGGGACATGCCATTCATGTCTTATCAGGCCAGTGATGAAGACGCGGTGAGAAACGCTGGGCGCTTCATCAAGGAAGGCGGTGTAGATGCAGTTAAAATTGAGGGAGGGCTGAGAATGAAGCGCAGGGTTGAAGCGCTCATCCGCGCGGACATACCTGTAATGGGGCACATCGGTCTTACCCCGCAGACCTCACCCTTATGGGGCGCCTACCGTGTGCAGGGAAGAACCGAGAAGGACGGAGAAAACGTTCTGAGCGACGCAAAAGCCCTTGAAGAGGCAGGTGCCTTCGCAACCGTCCTAGAAATGGTAACCGCAGAAGTATCAAAGATGGTGACCGAAAAGCTGAGCATCCCAACAATCGGGATCGGCGCAGGCCCCTTCTGCGACGGACAAATAATCGTCCTAAACGACATGCTCGGCCTCTACGAAAAATTCACTCCAAAATTCGTTAAACGCTACGCCGAGCTAAGCAAAGAAATCCAGAAGGCACTTGAAAACTATAAGGACGACGTAGTTAACGGACGCTTCCCCGGAGAAGAACAGACTTTCCACATGAAGGAACCCGACGCCAAAACAACGCCGCAACAACAGTCACCACATAAGAAACAGGAGCAGCACTCCTGACAAGGAAGGAAGGCGTAAGCCGAATCGACTACTAGTACCACTATCAGCATCACTACTGTCAACCAAAAAAGACAGATAAGTCGAGCCGGCTTCACCAAACTTATTAATCCCCTCTTTAAATCAGCATGCCAAGATGCGGTTCTCCGCTCTTGTGGGCTTGCTAATTCGAGCTGATTAGGAAGAATGGTCTTCATAAGAAAGGTGGAGGCCCGTGGCTTCAAGTCCCTCGGAGATAAAACGGTCGTAGTCAAGTTTGAACCATCATTCAACGCAATCACAGGCCCGAACGGCTCAGGAAAGTCCAACATCATGGACTCAATTCTTTTCTGCCTCGGGCAGAACAGCCCCAAGAAACTCCGCGTCGACCGGTTAACATCACTGATTTACGACGGCGGCCCAAGCGTCAAGAGATCACAGTCCATCAGAGTCTCAGTCACCTTAGACAACACCAAGAGACAGATACCTCTCGACTCCGACACCGTCACAGTCACAAGGGAGCTGAGGCAAACCGGCGAAAACATTTACTTGCTGAACGGTAAACGCGTCACCAAAAACGTGATGAATGAAACCCTCAGCATCGCTCTAATCTCACCTGAAGGACTGAACTTCGTACCTCAAGGAATCATCACCCGTTTATCTGAACTAGTACCTGACGAGAAACGCGGGTTAATCGAGGAGATCGTAGGAGTTGCTCAGTTCGACGAAAAGAAGGAGCGGGCGCTCACACAGCTCCGAGACGCAGACATCAAGCTTCAAGTCGCCTTAGCGAGGATCGGCGAAATGAAGACCCACGTTGACTCGCTGGAGCGAGAGCGAAACGACCAGCTCAGACTAAAAATCTTGGAAGAAGACATCAGGTGGCTGAAGGCGGTTCTCGCTTCGCAGAACATTTCAAACGCGCGGCAGAGAATTGGCAAGGAAAAGAAGCAACTTGAAGAGTACAACGCTAGCCTAGGAAAGCTAACTAAAGATGTTGAGGCGCTCGACCAGCAGATCCAAGTTCTAGAGGATGAGCGCAAAGGGTTCGTAACAAAAGTGATTGACGGCTCCGGCGGACAAAGAGTTGAGCTTGAATTCGCAATCGGAAGAGCCGGAAGCGAAATCGAGCGGCTCAAACGAGAAACCTCAGAAGCCGAGATACTAGTCAAGAAGATCGAGGAGTCGCTTCCTCACCTGGCAAAGATGCTGGAGAAGCAGTCAAGCGAAACCGACTCACTGCAGAACCAAATACTTACGCAGGAGAACGAGGCGAAGGATCTTGAGAAGACAAAGGATGACGCTGAAAACAGCTTCAGACTGCTCAGCGACGAGCAGGTCAAGCTACAAGCAGTGGTGGAGAAGAAGGAGGCTCAGGTCGAAATCCTGAGGCAACGGGTCACGCTCTACAGAGGAAAGATGGATGAGAATCTCAGGCAGATTGGAGCCAGCCGCAACGACAAGATACTTGTCGCAGAGAGGCTGCAGGTTCTCCAAGAGAAATCGAAGACATTCATTGAAACGCTATCTCACCTTGAAGAGCAGCTAACCAAGCTTGAAGAGCTCGCCCATCTCGAAGAGGATTCACTGCAGAAGGTCGGCGCATCACTCACAGGCCTATCCGATCGCGAGACGAATCTTCAGGAGGAGGTGGGTAAAGCACTATCCATCCTCAACAAGGTCGGCGACACCGTGCTCCGGTTTGAGACGCAGAGATCAGTCGCAGAGAAGATTGCGGCGGAGGAAATTGGGCTCCGCAGACTTGAGAGCCTCGCAAAAACCGGTGCAATCGAAGGCTACATCGGGAAGCTCAGCGACCTAATCACCTATCCGACTGAGTATGAAGCGGCTGTAGGTTCAGCTGGACGCCGCTGGATGAAAGCTATCATCGTTAAAGATCTTCGCGCAATGCTGAAGACAGCCGAGGTCGCGAAGCGCTTCAAGACAGGCTGGTTCACCGTCATCCCCCTGTCAGAGGTCTCCAACTCAAAGCGCATCAGGCCACCTAGAGATACGGGGGTGCTCGGCACACTAGCCGATGTGGTGAGGTGCGAAGATAATTACGGTGGACTGGTAAACTTTCTGTTTGGAGACATTGTGCTTGTAAAGAGCCCGAGGGATGCATACATCGCTTCGTCCAAAGGCTTCAGAAGCGTTACAACAGGAGGAGATCTATTTGAACCTGGAAGCACCGCCTTCGAAAGCGGCTACGTTGCGAGGACGAATGAAATCTTGGCGCTGGTAAAGGATGACACATCCTTCACAACAGTGAAAGGCGCATTAAAATCGCTTCAGGACACAATCTCGAAGCGGAAGAAGGATATAGATCAGCTGCAGGTCGAATCTAAGAGGCTGACTGACGAAAAGACGCGCCGCAGCATCGTACTGGAACGAGTGAAGGCTGAGATTGACACTATCACCGGATTCATCAAGAAGTATAGGAGACTGAAGAAGCAGATTGACATACGTGTCGCTCACCACTCCCACAGCGTCGAAGTGGCTGACAAAAGAGCCCAGAGGCTTGAAGCAGTCCAGAACGGTCTCAACAGTAAAATCGAGCGGTGTGAAGCCAAAATCGCGGAGATAGCGCCGCAGAAAATCTCAGAGGAGATTAGACGCCTAGAAGGAGAGAAGAGCGAGAAGAGGAGACTCATCGAAGAGACATCGATGCGGCTCCGTGAGGCCGTAACTCAGCTAAGCAAGGATCGAGGCAACCTTGACCACAACATGAAGCCCAGTGTATCTCACCTCACAGAGCAGCTTGAGCAGGCTCAGGAGACGCTGAAGGAGAAGAAGCAGATGATTGAGGAGGGTGTTGTAAGGCTGAACCAGCTCAGCGACGAGATGAATCGGTTGAAGAGCGAGGAGAGCGAGACGCTGGAGAAATCCAAGAAGTCTAGACCGATACTTGAAAGCTACGATGATAGGCTTAACAGGCTTAGACGTGAACGAGACAGTTTGAAGAAGTCCAGCACCAACATTGAGAAGGAGATAATTTCGAGCAGTAGAAGCGTCGAGTCCTTCAGCGAAACGGAGCGAAGCCTACTAGGAGAATTAACGCTGTACGGCTACAACGGGCCGCTGGAGACCTTTGAGACCGCTGGAGCCATCCTGCGGGAGCTGAGCAGTGAGTATGAGAAGCTGAAGAACCGCGTCAACCTTCTTGCAGTCGCTTCCTACCAAGAGGTCTTCTCAGGATACAAGAACCTCTCAGTCAGACGTAACCAGCTTGAAGAGGAGCGGAACTCGATTGTGAAGTTCATCGAGGGTATCGACGCTGAGAAGAGACATGTGTTCCTCACCGGTTTTGAGAAGATCGATAAAGAGCTCCGCGTAATATTCACGAATCTAACTGGAGGAGCAGCTTGGCTTGAGCTTGAGGATCCTGACGAAATCTTCTCTAAAGGAGTCTTTCTGATGACTCAGTTCCTTGATAAGCTCCCAAGAGAGTCCAGCGCAGTAAGCGGCGGCGAGAAAACAGTCTCAGCCATATCGTTTATCCTGGCGATACAATCAGTTTACCCGTCACACTTCTACATGTTCGACGAGATTGACGCGCACCTAGACGTCCGCAACTCAGAGCGGCTCGCCGACCTGCTTCGCGAACGAGCAGTGAACGCACAAATCATAGCTGTGACATTGAAAGACACGGTGCTTGCACGAGCCTCCCTCGTCTACGGCGTCTATATGGAGAAGGGAACCTCGCAGATCGTAAAATACAGGCCTGACCTGGCGGTGGCTACTACAAGTGGAAAACAACAGCAACACCAAGCTTGACGATTTCACTAAACCGCCGCTGAACCTGCTGACCAACCCAGATGAGATGCGGGGGCAGAAGCCGTGGGACGTTAACCTCTCAAAGCTTCTTGACCTCTTCATCAAAATAGTTGAGCAGATGGATACACCTGATCTCCGACTCTGCGGCTCAGCCGCACTATCATCCGCACTGATATACAGGTTGAAGGTTGAGAGCCTCTTCCTCTTCGAGAAGCTAAAGGTGAAGCGGCAGATCGTTGATCGCGGTGATGAACCACCGTACCTGCTCGATCTCCCCTACAGATACGAACTCTCCACCACTTCTCTTGAAGATCTAGTTGCGACGCTGGAAGGCATCTTGGGGGAGATGCTGAGCTATGAGCCGGCTGAGAAGAGAGTTAAACCCAGTATAATGGAGGCTGACCCCATCTTTGAAATAGACACCTTCTCAACTCAGATACAGAAGGCGTTAGCAGATCTCAAACTCGACATAGCTAACGCGCTGCGTCTTCAGAAATCAATCCTGTTCAGCGAATACGTGAAGAACATGGATTTGATAGGAAAAATCAGGACACTCCTGCTCCTACTCTTCACAGCCAACGATGGACTCATAAGGATGATCCAGCAGGAGGAAGACATCCTAATCACAGGTGCAGTGCAAGATGTCTCTCAATGAAAATGAAAACTCGGCGCGAGGAAGAATCGAGGCCGCGCTGTACGCAGCCGGACGCCCACTTGACCTCGCAGAACTAGCGAAAGCCGCAGAAATCACCTCAGAACGCAAAGCATTGAGCATTGTGCGGGCAATCCAGAAGGACATGAATGAGAAGATGCTGGCAATCGAGATTGCAGAGATTGCCGGCGGAAAGTTCGCGATGCAGCTGAAAACAAAATACACCAAGGTAGCTAGGAGATTTTCGCTACGCCCACTTGTCTCGAACGCTGTGCTGAAAACCCTCTCATACATCATACATCTGCAACCGGTCTCAAGCAAAGACCTCGCCGATCGAAGAGGACCTCAAGCATACGGCCACCTCAAACAGCTCCTTGAACTCGGCTTCATCCATGCTGAACGCTCTGGGAGAACCAGAATCTTCAGGACAACGAGCACCTTCTCAGAGTACTTCGGATTAAGCGATGATCCGGACAAGATCAGGCGAAGATTAGCAGCGCCGCAGAAACGCGATGCTCAAAAGCTTTAAAATAGCACCTATTCGCTGTCGAAGCGACTGGTTGGTATACAGGCTTTGATAAAGTCGGTTAAGAACCTGCGGAAGAAAAAGGCGACTGGAGGAAGAAGAATCGCGTACCGCGGACGCAGAGGCTTCGAACGAAACAGTTACGCTAGCGAAACGGCCCTAGGCGAAACAAGGGTTGTGAAGAGGGAGACTAGAGGTGGAGGATTCAAACTCGGCCTCAGAACCGCAAACCACGCTAACGTGGTTGAACCTTCCACAGGCAAGGTTACTAAAGCTAAAATCCTGAAGGTATTGGCTAACCCGGCTAACCGGGACTATGAGAGACGTGGAGTAATCACAAAGGGCTGCTCCATCGAGACTGAGAAAGGTATCGCAAAAGTCGTCTCTCGACCCGGGCAGGACGGAGTAGTCAACGCCATCCTCGTAAAGTAAGTAGAGTAGTGGCGCTGCGAAGATGAAGGATTACGATCGGCTCGTAATCTGGGTGGATTACTTCAACTCGAACATAGGCCGATCGGAAGGAAGACGCGTACCTCTAAACATGGCTGTACGAAACCCAACCTTACAGGAGCTAGAGGAGGCTGCGCGGCGAGCCGAATACGAATATGAAAGCCAAGAAGCAGCACATCCGAAGCGGATGAGAAGCAAATCAGGCTACGTCTCGATAAAACGCAGGAAAACCAAGGTAGAGACCATCAAGGAGATAGCTGCGCTTCTCTCCACGATTCGCGGCGAAGAGAGACGTGAAGGCAAGGGGCAAAGAGGCTGACGCACCAATTAACAACAATAACAACAACGACGACGACAGCAACTGCAGCAACAATAACAGCAGTAGACAAGCTGAAGATATTGTAAGCATCACCGAAGCCGAAATTGCTGAAATCACCGAAGGATCCACAACCCTGTATGTACCCAAATCCAGCCTAGACACAACTGTCCCCCCGAAAGCCCCAGCATTCTACAACCCCTATGCGACACTGAACCGCAACCTCACAGTGGCAGCCTACCGCGTCTTCGCAGAAAAGAGAAGCAGCGGCAGCGGCACCGTCACGATGGCTGATGTCTTAGCTGGAACCGGGGCCAGAGGAGTACGGGTGGCGGTCGAGGTGCCCAGAATAAACGAAGTATACATCAACGACGGGAATCCACGGGCTATCGAGCTCGCAAAGAGATCGGCATCTGCGAACAGAGTCACTGACAAATGCAGATTTTCTGTGCAGGACGCGTGCAGGCTTCTTATGGAGCACTCAGCATATAAGAGCCGCTTCAACATAGTCGATATCGATCCATTCGGCTCACCAGCACCCTACCTTGACTGCGCCCTCAGAGCTCTGGAAAGAGAAGGAATACTCTCAGCCACCGCAACCGATACCGCAGCGCTCTGCGGCGTCTATCCCGACGTCGCGTACCGCAGGTACAACGGCTACTCCCTGAGAACGGAGTACTGCCATGAAACAGGGATACGTCTACTTCTAGGTGCAGCCGCCCACCAAGCTATGCGGCTTGAACTCGGAATAAGCCCAATCTTCGCTCACCGAACCCGACACTACCTCCGCATCTACGTGTCGGTTCACCTCGGCGCAGGCTGGGTTGATAGAACTTACAGCCAGATAGGGTTGATCCATCACTGCTTCAAATGCGGCTACAGATCAACAGGTGAGCCGCTCCGTATAGATTGCCCTATGTGCGAGTCAACGCTGAGGCGCGCAGGCCCCCTTTGGATCGGTGAACTCTACGATAAGGAGTTCATTTCCGAGATGTCTGAAGACTGCCAGAAGCATATGTTTAGAGATGGCGTGAAGATGCTTTCCGCAGCGGTTGAGGAAACAGGCATGCCGCCCACCTACTTCACCGCTGATCAGGTCGCAGCAGACATCGGTGTACGCTCACCAAGCCTTGACGCTATTATCTCGCATCTCAGAGATAAGGGTTTCAGAGCCTCTCGAAGCGCGTTAAACCCTAAGGGTGTTAAAACAGACGCTCCTGCTGAAGCAGTGAGAATAGTAGTGCAGCAGTTAACTTAACCTGTGATTAACTGGGCGGACGGTAGCCTAGAGCGACAAGATACATTTCACTGGCCTGTCCCCTGCTCGCAGGAGGCTTGGCGGTGAACACCTTTTCAAAGACGCCCCTAACCTGATGATGAAACCGATTGGTCTCCTCACCTTCGAAGACCTTCATAACTGCCGCTCCGCCGCGGCGGAGAAGATCCGGCATTAAATCAACTACCTTCGATGCCAGATCGATCTGCCGTAGATGATCAATCTGCCATACACCAGTCACGTCTGGAGCAAGATCTGAAAGAATCACATCAGCCTTGCGGGGAAGCAACTTCAGAAGCTCATCCTTAGTCTCTGGAGCAAGGACATCACCCACTAAGATGTGAATGTTCTCCGAGATTGGCTTAATCGGGTCTATATCTATGCCGATGACGAGACCATTTCGTCCAATCTTTTCAGAGGTGACCTGCAGCCAGCCGCCTGGTGCAGAGCCGAAGTCGACTACGACATAACCTGGCCGGAGAATATGGTAGGTTTTGTCGAGCTGCAGAAGTTTATAGGCGGACCTGCTTCGATAGCCTTCCTTCTTAGCTAATCGCCTGTACTGATCCCGTTTCGCATCTACTAGCCTCAAGGCTAATCACACCGGATTAAGCGATTGATTTCCACTTATACCTTCTGAGTGAAGATCTTGTTGTAGATTGCTTCCTGAGTAGGCGAGACATTCTGTGACTTTAGGTACTCTCGTGTGACCCATTCTGCTAGGGTCAAACAGGTGTAGGGCGTAATCACCCCGGTGGGTGCGCATTTAATCTCCTCGGTGCAGGTGATGCAGGGGGCTTGCTCGATCGACTTGATCTGAGCTGGAAGCCGTAGGGGGGAGAGCTTGTAGGTCCATCTGCCGCCGTCAAGAACCTTTTCACGCTTAATCATTCCCCGCTTCTCCAGCCGGATAGCGAGTCGAGAGCCGTCTCTGCTGGTCAAACTCAGCTTCTTCCAGAGCTCACTCTGAAGAACTCCTTCTTTACCATGCTCAACTACTAGTTTGTAGACGCGGGATGTAAAGTCAAGTAGCTCGTAATCGTCATCATCTACTACTGCCGCATCATCTTTTGCTTCAACTTCGCTTTCTTCGACTTCTTCGTTCTTCTCGTTGTTGTTGTCCATTAGACTATCAAGTAAACTCCTTGGTTGAGTTTATTCTACTAAATTAGACTATATATTTCTATCCGTAGCTTTCATTTCAGGCTACATGTAGAACCAAGGGAGATATGACACCCCCCTTGCGCGACAATCGAAGTGATTCAAACAACGATAATCGCACAAGGAGAGGTGTACCTGTCCGAAGAGGACAGGCAGATATTAAGGAA
>JACPRH010000019.1 GCA_016190055.1 Nitrososphaerota archaeon
CTGAACGCCAGCACAGATAGTACAGTTAAGGTAATTATTCTAGATTTTCTAGATATCATTGTAGCCAATTCAACCTATAGTTAGATATAAAACTATTGTAATATAGCAACTATACAACAAATAATCCTATTACACTAGGAAATCACGTGAATTTACCATGACGATTTCTGGAGAACCAGCGATTATTAGCAATACTCCCGCCTCAAATATTTTGATCCATTCAACTTTAAATCATCACCTCTAATCTGATATCAAGAATGAGTCAACCGTGGGTTACACAATTGTTCAAAGGGCTATCGTGAGGTTTCGATAGTAAGAAATTTGAGCCATACATTATATTAGATACTAAAAATCCAGTAGAAAAAAGAAGGGAGGGTACCTCTCTAGATACCCTATTTTGTAGTAGAAAAACTGGAGCAAATAATATATAGGCAGAACATAATCTCACGCTATCTTGTTTTAGCCCTGTGTAGGATCAACTACACAGGAGGAGCAAGAACGCTAAATGGAAATGGCCGCACCCGTACAACGCATAGCACCACGCCGCAAAGGCGAGAAAGAAGGTCTTAACCTACTTCATAAGCTCGCCGGCACTACCTGGGCCCTTTTCGGCCACACGTATCCTTCACTCAAAGTTAACGAATCATTGAACCTGTTCAAAACTAGCCTTGTGCTATACGAGGATCACCTTCTCCATGATTTAGATTCCTCAAGCTGCATCCCTTACCGTGCACTTCTCAAAGAAGCACATCTGAAGAAGAAGCACTGGGTCTACGCTAGCTACATGGCGACCCTCAGCAGCCTTCCGTTACTATTCAAGGTGCAGGATAGAGATATCCTGAACGAGGCGGTGCTAGCAAAAACTGGAATCGGTACCAGCACAAAGCTTCTCGATAACCTGAACGACTCTATTCAGACGGCTGAGGAAGCGGCTGTCTCGTTAAACTGCTACCAAAAGGCGCTTACCGATCCGTCGTATGAGGTGCCTAGGCTTTCAAGCGACGCGCCTAAGGTGCTTTACGCTGTGAACTCGGCGCTTGTAATGGGACGATGGGTTCCGCGCATCCTGATAAGGTGTGATGCGCCCTATGCGCAACATGAGTATGTTGCGGATGTGAAGAAACTGATACAAGGTCAGTTGGACTCTGTCACGCATAGATCTTACGGTTCGCAGAGGATCCCTACTATCGAGGAGTATCTGGCTTCAATCTCGGAGAAAAGTATTGGAGACACTTGGCTGGATGTGGATCTCTGCTTCTTGGAGGACGGTATCGGCCACCTTGATCAGAAGATGATCCGAGGATTGAACATACTCAGGGAAGGCTACAGATCGATATTCAAAGCAAGCCTGATCTACGATGATGCGCAAGATCTCCAAGTAGATATCAGCGAAAACGCAGTTAACAGCTCGATATTGCTTGCCTTGAAGGCTGGAGTCATTGATCTCGATGAGATAGATCAGAATCATCCTGAGAAGACAATCAGAAAACTGGACAAGTACGGCGTTACCACAGACGCCATATATCTGGCTGATCTCCTGTTCATCAAAGGAGTTAGACGCATAGAGGACGCGAAGCTGTATCTGCCAGATATCATAGATTGGAAGGCGTTAATGTTCTCATTCCGCTTCGTAAGGCTCTTCAACCTTCGGAAAATCCTCCTCAGAAGAAGAGATTCTGAAACCCTCGGGCTCTTCCTCACTTCTCTCCGAAGCTTCGATAAAATCTACGACCAGATCCCGGAGCGAATCCTGGCGCTGGAACGCTACCTCTAATGAATGAAAGAAAGAACGAGGATGCTAACGTATTTTAGCAAGGATTAGAGTAGGTATCTCGGGACGTGAGCTGGTGGGCGGGTCCCGGGAGAAATCCTGAGGAAACTCCTCTCTCTAAGCAGAAACGTGGCGTCATGAGGCGCGGTGGGAGACCGCCGGCAACAGAACAGAAACGAACCCAAACCAGAGTGAACGGTGAAGGGAAAATCCCCGGAGGTTTCTGGGAAAGGGATGAAACGGCTGACCCGCGTGGAGCAAGGCCAAACAGAAGCCTATGACATCTGCAGGAGGCTCGGGTAGGCCGCTTAGCGGAATCCCGCTTAAAACAGAAAGAGGGTTACGGCCGGCACGCGTCCCATCAACCAGCAGTTAGTTAGTTTTGCTAGTAGAGGTCGTCTACATCCTTTATCCGTTTGGAGAGCTTGACCTTCAGCTTCTTATCAAGATCAAACTCGTCAGGGCGCACGGAGTCCGCGGTCACTCGTTTAACAGTCAGGCCGCATCTGTTGCCAGCCAGCATCTTACCCCTTATGCAGAGAGCGTATGAGCATGATGACCCTATGCAGATGTCGTTTGTCCAAAGACATTTAACTGTGCTACCTTCGGCTCTGAGAGCACGATTGCCGCATTTGAAGAAGGTGCATTGCGGCCAGCACCGACCTTTATCATCTGGTCCCTCCCTCAACTTACTAACACCGATGTAATCTAGGTCTTTTTAGGCAAGAAGACTGCAGGCATTATCCCTGCGTCAGCCGGCCTCTATCACTGCGATTACTTTTTTGCCGCATAAAAGTTTTGCTCACAATTTAGAATACTATATTCCAACTAGTCTCGATGTACATGTGAGGTTAAAGAAAAACTAGTTGGGGCAGGTGGCGATGCTTCGCTTACCGTCTTCCCCGCCCCTCATTACCACTGTCGTCATCATCATTGTCTTTGACATTAGCCGCACTACGATGATTTGCAACATCCTTGATCCAATCGGTAATCTTCTCGGTTTGCTCGCTCAGATCCCTGAGAATCTTGCCAGCGGACTGGACATCACCACTAGCGAGCTTATCGGAGGCTTTTTGAAGCATCTCTCTTGCATCCGCGATTATCTCTCGAACCTTCGCCGCGCCTTTAACATCGCCTAGCGCGTCGATCCGCTTCTGAAGAGCATCTAGCCGCTTCGTCTCGTTTGCGATTGCGACTTTGACCTTCTGAGCCACAAGAGCCTTATCCTGCTCGAACCCCCGATCGAATTCTTTGTCACCTTCTTCAGCGGCGTCAGACATGTCTTCGAGCTCCTCAATAGCCTTCTCCAAACTCTTACTGTCAGCGAGATTCCTCGCTTGAGTAATATGCCGCTTAGCCTGCTCAAGCGCATCCCTTACCTTTCCAGCAGCCTGAGGTGGGAGCAGCTCATCAGCCTTTTGCTCGATGTCGGTTAACCGCTCAAGGGCTTTATCGCTGAACTCCTTGATCTTTTCGCTCTTCTCAGCTTTGCCTATGCTGTTTAATTCTCCAGTCAGCCCAGATATGGCACGTTTAGCCTCACCTAGTTTCTGAGCGGCCGCGGTGACGTTGCCTTTCTGAAGCAGTGCAGTGGCGTTGTCGAGTATCGTCTTTGCAGTCTGGATCTTAGCCTCGATTCCGCTGATTGGATACTTGGTTGAGTTCACGCTGCTTAGGATTGTTTCTAGTCGTTCGATGAAGACTCTGGATCTGTTAATAGCCTGTGCGATACCTGTCGCTTCAGGTGTCGCATCGGTAACGTTACCGCTACTCTTGAACTGGCTTAGAGTCGTCTTGAAGTCACTCATCGAGGCGGTTATCTCATTCTCCGCGTCCTGAGTCCGGTTCTCCTTCAGAGCCTTGATAGCGGCTTCAGCGTGCGCCAGTCCACTCTCATAGCTTGCTTTCGCAGCAGCTGGCACAGTGATGTTCTGCGCCGCAAGATTCTGAAGTATACTGTTTATGTGCTTCTCAGCCTTTTCCAATATCTTTGTGAGCTGTTCAGCTGTCTTCGCACGCTTACCCTCATTATCATCATCTCTAGAAACCCCGGCACCAACTTGTTGCTGCTGCTGTGCCAGCGCGTAGTTAAACGGGCTAGATACGAGTGAAAGCGTGAACAGTGCTAGGACTGCCAACGGCAGTGCGGTGACGAGACGCTTATGCATCCTCAACGTTCTCCCTATGCTACTCTTACGGGTAGACATTATATCAGGAACCCCCTGAAACACCTGCGGAACAACCGTTTCATCTCAACGTCCTCCTATATCTTCCCTGATTCTAATCAGGTTTTGCCCCCCGATCTTGCGCACCTCAACTAATCCTTCACGCTGGAGACGCCTAACTTGACGCCAAATAGTGGTTTTCGGAAGCTGGAACTTTTCCCGAAGCTCAGTTTCAAACGCTTCTCCTCCGCTGTCTGCAAGGTACTGCAGCGCCTCCCGATCCTCCAGTCGGAGCTGCGGCCTACTTCGAAGCAGCGCCTCAGCATCAACGTGCCTAACCTCCTTCTTGTAAGCAAACGTTGAGCCAACTCTTCGCCTGAACAAAATAATCAGAAGCACCGCCACGGCAGCCGCAGCGATAAGCCACGGGGCCAGCGTCAACATATCGTTATTCTGCGGTGTAGGAGTTGAAGCACTTGTCGTCTGCGTTGTTCCAATAGTGTTTGCTGAAGAAGAAGTAGTGGTAGTGGTGGTAGTGGTTATCGTGCTCGTGGAGGTGGTCGTGATCTTGCTCATGGCCTGCTCAACCAGCCTTCTGGCCTGTACTGCTGACTGTTCAGCTTCACTATATTGGCCTTGATTATAGGCGCTCTTGGCTCTAGCTAGCCAGTTATCAGCTTCTGGGAGTGAGACTGCTGATGCGCGAGCCTGTTGGATGGCAAGCTCCGCATTATTGATTGCGATGGCAGCCTGCTCCTTTGTCCCAACGATGCCTGTTGAGTAGGAGGCTGATTGCAAGCCAGGTTTCATCGTCAGTATGTACTGGTTATCGGCGGTGGTTATGGAGCTGGGGATGCTGCTCAAAGATATTATCGTGGCTTCCGTAGGGAAGCGTATTGAGAACGAGATTGGAGAGTTAATGCTGACTGTCCAAACTGCCCCATCTTTGTTAATGAGATCAGGGGTGGTGTAGATGATATCGACCCCGCTAGCCCCAAGCGTATCGATAACAATAGATCCGTTCACAACCTGATAGTCGAGTGGCTCGGATTGATTACTGGTTATGAGCATGTCGCTGTATATCTGACAGAAGAGTGGCACTGTAACCCTCGGTAGGGTGGGGTCTACGGCGAGGCTGTACTCGACAAGCGTGTTTCCATCGCCGTACACTGTTAGGAAAAGCGTGTTTGGACTATACGGAGAGGGGGCTAGAGCCTGCAGCGGTGTGACGATGAAAAGGAAGGTTAACAGCAAAAATATCTTTGGTGCCGTGGAAACACTAGTCAAGCACGCCACCAGTCGAAGGCGAAGAAGTCAACCTTACCCTTCTGACTGTCAGCCACGGCAATTATAAATTGTTTTTTTACTGTTGTAGCGAGTCTGCCGCTTAGCACTATCCCTGTTGCGGTTAGCACGTCTGCGGGTTTAAGGACGTTAACTAGGTAGGGTGCGTGATCTATTCCTGGGCCGTGTTCATAGATCGCGAAGTCGCATCCGAATTTGATGCCGGGGGTGACTACGTATCCCTTCTTTCTGAGCTGGCTGTAGACGAGATACTTCTCCTTGAAGTCTGTGTAGCTTGATTGGCAGATTTCCTCTATCTGCTTCTGAGTCACCTTCTTGTGGTCGGTGCTTCGGCGTATTGAGATCTTCTTCTCTTTGGTGAGGTAGTACGCTTCGATTAAATCTAGGACTAGGGGTGCTTCGAAATCGAAGTTCTTCGGCTTGGGAATACCTAGGGGTTTGCCGTAGTATCCTTCTCGGAATATCTGCTGTGCTGAGGCTATGTCCCAGACTGTGACTCGGTTCTCGGTTAACTCGCCTATTCGTCGACTTGTTTTCGGCATTTTCGGTTCTTTTCTTCTAAAGCCCAAGAGCGACTATCGTCATTGAATCTGCTGCGGCGAGGCAGTGGTCTGCCAGATCCTCGATACCTTCCACGATGTCTTTGAACACGACCATGTCTTTAACTGAGTCGACCTCTTCGAAGATTTTTGATACGAGTACTCGGTACTTGTTGTCGATGTCCTTCTCGGTCTTTTGCAGCTGAGACGCGGAGTCAATGGCGCTCATAGGGTTAACTGAGAGCGCGTGGACAACCTGGTTTAGCTGCTGCACCGACTGGATTGCAGTATCGATGAGATCCTTGCAGTCTGCGTCTAAGCTGTTCCGCTTGAGCACATCGACAGAGAGTTGGGTGAAGCGGAACGCGATTCCAGAGATGTACCCTGCTATTGCCTCTACGTCGTAGGCGGTTCGGAGGAGGTCTTCCCGGTTCATCATCATGGTTCCGATTTCAGCGAGCTCTCGGGTGAGTGTTCGCCTAAGCGATTCGGTGTCATCTTCAGCCTTCCGTACACGTTCAATCGCGCTCTGGAGGCCTTCTTTATCGCCGTTAACAAGTGAATTGTAGGCTTGGGCGAGATCTCGGGCTGCGTCGAGTACGCGTCGCGCTTCGTCCTGAAGGACGGCAAGAGTCCGTCTCCTAGCCTGTATTTCAGCTTCTCCGCTGTACATGGGCAGAGGTTAATAGCGACTTCTGATAAATATTGCTTTCGCTAATAGAAATTACCTACAACTTTTCTTATTGCTCGTCGTGCACCAGTCTCCATTCGCGGGTAGCTTTGATGCCGCTAGGGCAGGATCCGTCTTCCTCTAGACGCGGGTCATATGGTTTTGTTGTTATGTGGTTATTTGCTGTGTCTCTGAGATTGAGTTCTTTCAGGCCTTCCGGCTTGATGTTGTCGTAGTCGCTTCGACTCAAGTAGAAGTATGCGGGGTGCTCCGCCATCACAGACCGGTTATCATCGGGGTAGCGGCAGTTCGTGTTGTCGCTGCAGCGTCTATCGGGTAGACCGAAGGTGTGGAGGATTTCATGCTCTATTATGAAGCGGTTGAAGTGTGTTTCCGCTAAGATTCCGTTGTATGAGAGGAAGATTGGCGATATGCCTTCCGTGGAGATGATTGAGTACTGCTTGCTGATGCACTTCGAGAGTGGAAAGACGAATATTGTGAGGTTGAAACCGGTGTTTTCTTTTTGAAAACCAGAGTCCGGTGAGATGAGTTCCTGAAGGATCCGGTTCATCGTTCGGTTCCCGTCAAACTCCGGGATTTTGGTGCCGTTCCCGAACTCCACCTTGTTAATCCGGAGCGCATCCGCCACCTTATACGTGAAATGATAGTTGTCGAGAAGATCCACGGTGTTCAGGCGGCTGAGCGCGGTATCCATTGCTGCGGAGATGTTCTCACGCCACCCTACGGGGAGATCGCTGTCGAAGTGGTAGAGGTAGTAGATGCCTATGGTGAACTCCTGTCTCGGCGCAGGTAGAGTAGCGGGGTATAGGAGTCCCACTATGAGCAGGGTGCCGAAGCAACCTCCGAGGAGACGAGGATTCAAACTGGTCGAAAATATCACCATTCTCAGAGCATCATTTAGCCACTGATCTTCTTGAGCTGGCTACGATATATCTCCAATATCTCTTTAGCGGTTGTGCTGTCGGAGGGGCTCTTGTCGTCACGGATTCGTCCAGTGAACTTGGGGAACCTCAACGCCAATCCACTGCCCTTCCTTACACTTCCTAAAGATAATGTGTAGATTGGGCTTAGCGTTATCTCAGAGGCGATAACCTCTATGACGATCTGGGGTGTGAACCAGACATCCGCGCTTGTCTTTGACACAACTCTTGGGTGACGGTGAGATATCTTCAGCGGCTCAAGCATCTTCACGAACTTGTCAAGATTTTCATCCGTGAAGCCGCTGCCGATTTTGCTGGTTGTCTCGAAGACGTCCTTCCCCTTGTCGTAGGCGGCTAGAAGGAATGCGCCGTAACGACCGCTTCGCCTGCCTCGACCGTAGAAGGCTCCAACTATGACTAGATCTAGTGTGTCGGAGAGCTCGCTCTTGTACTCCCGTTTCAGTTTAATCCAGGCGAACTCGCGGGCACCTGCTCGATACAAGCTTTTCAAGCCTTTAACGACAAGTCCTTCGCAGCCTTCTGAGATCGCTTTGTCCATGAAAGCCTCCATCTCATCCGGATTTGAGGTTACTATTGCAGGAATAACTTTGACCCGCTCGTTCTCGTCTACCAGTTTGAGCAGTCTTTCGCGCCGCTCGACGTAGGTCTTGTGGGTTAAGGGATCTCCATCCACGTAGAGCAGGTCGAAGAAGCTGATTGAGACAGGATACTGTTCTATCGTCTCCTTGATCCCATACTTGCGGCGCCGATGCATAAGCTCCTGAAACGGCAGATACTCACCGGTGTCGATGTTAATCGCCACAATCTCCCCTTCAATAATGCACTCTTTGCATCTCAGCTGCGTCCGGCAAAGCTCGACAATGTCAGGATAGTGGCTAGTAATTCGCTCAAGGCGCCTTGAGAAGAGCTCGGTGCCATCTGGGCCAAGAACAACGTGAGTTGTTGCTCCCATATGAACCTGCACCCGTTCACCGTCTAGCTTGTACTCAGCGGAGCCTTCTCCACCAAGCTTCTCAAGAATTTCGCTGGCTGAGCCCAGCCGCTCCGCAAGCATCGGTCGGACAGGTCGCCCCACCGTAATGTGGAATCGCTCTACGCCCTCCAAGCCTTTGTCCGCAACGGTCTTTGCGACAAGACCTAGATCGCTCGACAGGTTGTATGCGCGTTCCAGAATATGCCGGTTTTTCCGATCCCCCGTGTAGGCTACTGCTAAAGCATCTAGAACAGTGTAATCAGCTATACCTAGTCGAAGCCGCCCGGTCGCAGTCCTCAAGATGTAGCGGATCTCCTTCTTAGACGCATCGTTCAAAAGGCTGCTTAGAAGACGAATTCTAGTCTCCAGCGAGCCTTTACCTGACGCTTTTGCAATGCTGTCCAGAACATTATAGACGCGTTTCACTGTAAGCGGCTCCGAGAAGAGGATCGCTTGACCCTTCGTCGCCAAGAGATCCTCACCGGCCGAGCCGATATCGCCCAGCCTATGATACGTCTGCTCAACCTCCTTCAAGCTTCTGCCGGAGGTTGCCGTTATAGCGCGCATCGCAAGCTTATCTGCTACCCCTATTTCGATGCCTAGAAAGTCTGGGTAAAGCTTTCCCTGCGTCAAATAGACAACCTTGTCTATGATGTCCTTAGGTGTCTCTCGAACAAGATCGGAAAGAATCCGGATAAGCTCCAGTCTGCTCGTAGTGTTCTCCATCGCCTCATATGCCGACGCAACCTCAGAGTAGTTCAAGCAGAACAGCCGAGTGAGTTATGAGATTCCAGTATAAAACCTAAACTGAAGAAACCTGCGTTCACCTAGCCTAGTCAGAGGGCTGTGAATAACTAGACTGAGGAGCACAGAATTTGGTAAGTAGCGTCTTACTTTTCCTACGCTGATCATCGTCTCATTGATTAGCTCTAAAACAGTTATTCACAGCCCTCTAGTCAGCTAAAGATTAAATAGCAACCATCAGGCACGCAGAAATGAGGAGTAATTATTCAGTTGGGCGGAGCAAAGAAGAAGACTCTTGCGCAGTCTGAGAAGCAGCAGGACGGCGAGCAGACTAAGGAAGCTAAGGATAGCGGCAAGGAAGAGAAGCGTAGCGGTAAAGGCAGATCTTCACAGATGCAGGCCAGCATCAAAAACATGGCCATCCCTAAGATCGAAGCATCTGAAGCCGCTAAAATCTTCGGCCCCATGAAGGCTGTAACCATCTACTCAACCTCTAAGACGCTTGGCATCAACGCCTCACTAGCGTGGGGATTGATCAAGAGCCTAGAAGCCAAAGGTGCACTTAAGAGGGAAGGTGGATACAGCGGCCATTACGTCTACCGATACGTAGGCGCAGAGAAAACACAATAATAGCCCCGTCTTTTAGCGGATTCTCACTTATAGTTACCGTGAGGCATCTTGGGGATTCCAGGTTCCTAAGCCATTGTATACTTTATGTCAAACGTGATCGGCACGAGTGCTTATATACACGCGGAGTGGATAGGCTGTATAAGGACAAGTGTGTCTGAATGGTTCAAGCATATTGTGTCAAATGCCGAACTAAGCGAGATATCAAGAACCCGCAGAAAATCACTATGAAGAACGGAAGACCTGCTACTCAAGGAACCTGTCCGGTCTGCGGAACCAAGGTCTTCAAGATCGGCGCGTAAAACTTCACACCCCCTTCTCCTTTTTTTCCAAACTGCCGCAGCGTATACGCTAATCAGAGATTGTATGACGCGTAGAAAGTCTGACTGATGCTACATTAAATCGAGAGTGTTACGGACAACTATATAGGAGACCTGCTTAACCCTTCCTCCGTTCGGATGTCAGGAAGATGAGTAAGCCAGCTGAACTTGGTAGTGTTAAAACGGGATCCTACATTCTCATTGAAGGCGAACCCTGCCGCATCGTAGCATATGACAAATCGAAGCCCGGGAAGCACGGCGCAGCTAAGGCTCGAGTCGTCGGTATAGGGCTCTTCGATAACAGCAAGAGAAGCCTCGTTTCACCAGTCTCTGCGAATATCGAGATACCGCTTATTGAGAAGCGTAGCGGCCAAATAATCTCCCTCACACCTTCCACAGTCCAAATCATGGACATGGATACCTTCGAAGTCTTCGAGACACCCAAGCCGAGTGAAGCGGAGATCGCCGATAAGCTCCAGAGCGGTACAGAGGTAGAGTACTGGCGAGCGATGAGTCGAAACAAAATAGTCCGCGTAAAGAGCTAACTACCAAAGTTACTCAGTTAGCTAATTAATTGCTTGTGCGTCTGCATAAGGGGTTAAGGCTTAAAGAGGTCTTTCTCCGAATTCCTTTTAATCATCAAGAGATTTAGACTCGTTGATGAGCTTCACTGCTCAGCGTATCCGCAGGGTCTTCCAGAGAATTGGGGAGAGCAATGCAGTTGACGTTGTGCTTATCCAGAACGCTATTGACCCTCATGTTGATCAGGCCTTCTTCTATTTTACCGGGCTTGAATCCGGGATCTTCGAGAACTGTGTTTTCTTAGCTTATCCTGATGGAGATGCAGTGCTTTACACCTCGTCTCTAGAGGAGGAGAGTGCTCGAGAGGGAGAAGATCGGTTTAAGGTGGTTGTGTTCGATGATTACGCTGATTTAGAGAGTCGTTTGAAGGAGGCGGTGTCGGGAGCTGAGAGAATTGGGGTGAATGCGCAGGAGTTAACCTATCGGAACTTCTTGCGGCTCAAAAGAGGGTTGCGGGAGGTAAAGTTCAGGGATGTTAGCGATGCGGTTGTAGCGGCGAGGCTGGTTAAGGATGAGGAGGAGATTTTGAGGTTGAGGAAGGCTGCAGATATCACTAGCAGGGTTTGGGAGGCAGTGGTGCCTATGCTGACGGCAGGGGTCTCTGAGGATGAGGTTAAAGCGCAGATATGCTATTTATTGATGAAGGAGGGGGCGTCTCTGTCGTTCGAGTCGATTGTGGCCTTTGGAGCGGAGTCAGCTGAACCGCATTACCTTGGCGGTGGAGGCCGGTTGAAGCCCGGTGACTTTGCTCTCTTCGATTTTGGTGGTCGTTACCAGCGTTACTGTGCTGATATGACGAGGACCCTAATATTTGGTCGCGCTTCGGCTGAGCAGCGGCGGATGTATGAGGCGGTGGCCGAGGCTAACAGAGTCGGGTTAGACGTGGTGAAGGCGGGTGTTTTAGCGAGTGATGTACACCAGCAGGTTTCTGACATGATCGATAGAATGGGGTTTGGCGGGCGGTTTATTCATTCTACTGGTCATTCACTTGGACTTTCGGTTCATGATGGGGCTAGGCTCGGCGCCTCTTCTAGGTTGGTGTTGGAGGAGGGGATGGTCTTTACAGTTGAGCCCGGGGTATATGTTCCAGGAGTCGGTGGAGTGCGTATTGAGGATGACGTGGTCGTCAAGCAGGGGGGCTGCGAAGTGCTCACGTCGGCGGCGAGAGAGCTGATGGAGCTATGAGTCCAGAGAGCACTATTGTTGAGTCATCGAGGTTTCTGGAGGAGCTTGAGGCGAAGTATGGAAAGCTGCGGCGTATCACTGGTTTGATTGGCAGATGGTTCTCTCGGGAGCAGAGGCTCTTCTTTGACTGCAAGGATGAGTTTGATCTTGCGGGGGGCGTTGAACAGATAGTATCTAGCCCGAATCTTGAGACGTTAATCGTCTACTTCGTAGTTAAGGCGCAAGATGGTAGTTACCATCTTAGAGACAGCAGATTCAAGAACATTTACGGCCAGAGCTTTAAGAGAATGATTGAGCATTTTCATAACATATTGGAGCCTTCTATCCGGCACGGTATGCAGGTCGCGAGACTTGTCTATGTCGAATGCATCGGCTACGGAGTAGTTATTGAGGAGCGGTTAGCTGATACGGTGTCTGACATCCCGGATATCACCAAGATCCTGCAGGAGGAAACCGGAGTGAAGTATGAAGCGGTTGAGTTGCAAGGATCGATTACGATTCGACCCGTTGAGAGAAGAGAACAACAACGACCGCCTGCAGTCGAGGAGATTCGGATATCTGGGGGGACCTTGGCGCTGTATGCACCTGAGGATAAGACGCTCAAGAAGCCCAAGTCTGAGTCTACAGCGGAGTGGGCTGAGTATCTCCGGAATGTTCAGTGGAAGGATGCGATGACTCTGAATATTCGCGAAACATTCTACGGAATCATGGTTACCTTCGATGGTGAGAAGATGCGTTACAAAGTGGAGCTAGGGTATCCGGTTGAGGTGGAAAAGCTTCGGAAAGCTTGCCACGCTTTGGAAGAAACCCAAACATTGCAGTAAAGTTAGACATCTATCTGTCTGTCTGCTCGCCTATATGTTGCCCGTCCCGTAAGGCTTTTACCCGTAGATCCGCCTCTAAGTGACAAGATGAGGCTCCTGCACACCTCGATTACGGTCAGAGATATGGATGCATCAATCCGATTTTACACTGAAAACTTTGGTTTTAGGCTCGTTAAACGGCAAGAGGTCCCTGAAAATAATGCGGAGATAGCGTTTCTTGAGGACGGGGAGACGCCTCACCAGATTGAGCTGACCTTCTGGCGGAGTAAACGAGAATACGTGGAGGGAGATCAACTTGACCATATTGCGCTGCAGGTTAACGATGTCGAGAAGGTCGTAGAAGAGCTCCGACGGAAAGGCGTTACCGTCAAAAAGGAGCCGTACAGCCTCAGCGCCGGTAAGAGCCGCATCGCCTTCATCACCGATCCAAACGATATTTGGATTGAATTAATCCAGAGAACGTAAAGTATCTCTTAGTCAGTAATTAGGGAGTAACTGCGGGCAGTTTACCAATCACGGGGTCTGAAAAGACTTGCAAAATAATTCTAACTACTAACATCAATATTCTATATTTACGTTTCATATTTGGTGATTTAATTATAACTAGTCGTTATCTAACTGTTATTATCATATTTGTCAGTAAGGCTAAAGAGCATGATAAGCTAATCTTTCACTATGGCCACGGAAATGGATATGCGTGAGGCGGTCAGAATCGCTAGAGAGCTGGCGGAGGAGGCAGGATACACAGACACCACCACATCAGATGTTCATTATGATGAAGATGATGGGGTCTACGAGGTTGAACTTGAGAACGATGACACCGTGATCAAGGTGACTATTGATGATGAATCCGGTAAAGTGATTGAGTTCACCACAGACTAAGTCGGCAGTTCTCCGTGCAGTGGCACTTATAGAATGCCTGACTGAGCCCATCTCTTGGGACACCGGTCTGGTGGCGGTTGAGTAAAGGTGCTGAAGGATGTAGTGGCCATTACAGTATATAGAGCCGGTTTCCATCTCAATATTTTTCGTATTTTGTGTGTAGAACCAAGGGAGATATGACACCCCCCTTGCGCGACAATCGAAGTGATTCAAACAACGATAATCGCACAAGGAGAGGTGTACCTGTCCGAAGAGGACAGGCAGATATTAAGGAATGAGCCGCCATACGTCAGGAAGAGGTATCGAGCCGTCTCTCGAACTCTCGCTCCCGACCTCGTCAGGATAACGAGGGGAGAGGCCGCCATCCTCATCGATAGGAGCAAGAGGCAGCTCCAGCGAATCGTGAAACGGTTCAAGAAGGAAGGCATCCAGGGGCTGAGATTCAGGTCGAAGAGGCCTCACTCCACGCCGATGAACAAGACTCCTCTCGACATCGAGAGGAGGGTCATCGAGGTGAGGAAGGCTACAGGATTCGGCTCGGAACAGCTAGCCGCCATAGTGAATGAAGGTCTCGCTCTCGAAGAGGAATCCAGGAACAGGATCACAGACACGACCTGCTACAACATCCTGGCGAGGAACGACCTCGTGGAGGCAGAGAGGAGGGTGATGAAGCGATACAAATCGTTCGAGTGGGGGCATCCGGACGAGCTCATCCAGTGCGACCTCACGGAGTTCAACGGCTTCCCGATCCTCACGATGGAGGACGACCACTCGAGGGAGGGGTGGGCCGGACGCATCGAGGATGCGACGGACGATATGGTGGTGGTGGAGGGGATGACACGTCTCCACCCCCATGTCTTCGAGAACCTACTCACGGACAACGGAAAGCAATTCGCCAGGATGAACTCCACGATGAGGAGGTACTGCGAGGAGCACATGACTGGGAAGCACATCTGGTCCACCATCCATCATCCCCAGACATTGGGGAAGCTCTCCGCGTTCCAGAAGGGGATGAAGCGGTTCCTCATCCACAGAATGGGCAGGAGCGTGGACAGGGATGCCATCGACGAGTGCATCCGCGTCTACGTGGACTGGCACAACAACGGGTTGAAGGTGAGAACGACCAGCTGCTATCCAGAAGAGAGGTACTCTGGTGGAAGAGATCCCAGATGGTATGAGAGACTCGTGAAAGCACTTAAGCTCGAGTGGATATTACCTCTCCCTGCGGAAGGGGGATGACACATCCTCCTTGGTCCTACA
>JACPRH010000017.1 GCA_016190055.1 Nitrososphaerota archaeon
ACGACCAGCTGCTATCCAGAAGAGAGGTACTCTGGTGGAAGAGATCCCAGATGGTATGAGAGACTCGTGAAAGCACTTAAGCTCGAGTGGATATTACCTCTCCCTGCGGAAGGGGGATGACACATCCTCCTTGGTCCTACAATTAGAAGACATGCCCTATAATGGATTAGTTTTTATGATTCGATGAAACATCGCCCTGAAAGCGAGTGATAGATTGGAATTCAAATGCCCCAAATGCGCAAAAATCTATGATGAGGATTATCAACGGCAAAACAGATACTGCGGAGACTGCAAGATGCGCCTCATCCCAAGAGCAGATATCCTATCAACGGGCTTTCTTCACGACGGAAACCTCGCCTTCAAATGCACCTACAACGACAAAGGCTTCCGCGACATCTGCAGCGACGAAGTCTACAACGCGAACAAGGCTGCAGGAAGAATCTGGTGCAACGACCCTAACAGCCGATGCAGAGAGTTCAAGAAAACCGGTATCTCAAAGGCTTCTTCCCCGTGCTACGAAAGTACACTCTTCCTCAACTGGTCGTTTGGCGCAGGTATCAAACGCGGGGAAAAATACTGCGGCCAACCCATAAACATCAAGGAAGCCCACGAAGGCAAACTCGCCTTCCTAACCACACGCCACCCAAATCAGACCGAAAAGGAACGATACATCTTCGACTTTCTACATATGAAGAGAATCGGAAACCGACTCGACCCAACCAGCCCCGGCGAAGCGATATCGCTCTCCATGTTCGTGGAGAGGGAACCGTCCAGATCACTCAGGTTTGACCCGCAGATCAGACTCCCATTCTGGAGATACTACCAAAACAGAAATAGCCCCAGTAAAGAACACTGGGGAACCGGCCTCTATCGATACCTCGATGACGACACCGTCCGAAACATCCTGAAAGACCTCAGAAACGAATATGAGAAAACCCCCGATACCGCGGCCCTCGAAACCATCGACTTCCAGATCACAAGATACAGCACAAACCCCTGTTCCAACCAGTAAGACTTGACTCAATAGGCAATTATTTATTTCCTACCTTCACTTTAGCAGTGATATCGAGCGTAGTGCAATTGTCTCTTACAACGACCCTTCCAAAAGTATCAACTCGCAAAGAGTATATGGATAGATTGGGAGAGATGATGACAACAGGAGCGATAGAGGAATTTGATGAAGAAGCAGAACAGAGAGGTCGACCTAGAGAACTTAAGAGCTACATTATAGAGGCAAACACAGACTTATCACCCGAATTCCAAGTTGGTGGGCTGGAGGGAACAATACTTGACACCGGTCTACAATATTTGAAAATCTTGAGGTTAAGTAGTTCCAGAAGTATGTTTGCAGACTTCTATTTGGATAGGACCGACAAAAGGTTTTGGGTGTTACATACGAATTCCTTGGCCAAACATTCAAACAGGCTCGTGAATGAGTTAGTTACACATCCCACACAAAACTTGGACATGGTATGGATGCCTACGCAGTTGTTGAATGAGATATGTGGTCTGCAGGCTAATCGATTCAATGGCTTTGGAATAGACTTTGAAGACTATTTCACACCCGAAGGAGAAGAAGCCCCCGTAGAAGAGTGGCGAATGAAAATATCTGGAACAAAAGCAACAAAAGCACTTTCAGCCATCAATAATGAGAACGAACTTAGAGGCTCGATAGCTTGGACTAGAGTTCAGATAATAAGGGGCGATAGATGGAATTTCGCCAAGGACGACGTTGGCTTTAATGGAAGAGTATCAGCGAAGGAAGGAAAGTCAATAGATGATCATGCGAGCCTAATTGACTCTATCAAGGATATCTATCGTAAGAATATAGCGCACATCGAAGAACAAAGGATCGGCGTAGTGGAGAGAAAGGGTCATAAATACATGAAAGGCAAAGCCTTCAACTTGGTGTTCCGCCGAAAAGTGTCTAACCCGGAGTTTTTCCTCAGCCGGCTTCTGAATAATAATGAACCATTCAGGCTCTGGGGCCTTAAGACAAAGATATCTGAAGGATACTATCAAGTGGATGCAATAGACCTGCATACGGGCGACCCGCTAAATCTAGAGATGTCTCCAGATCTACTTCGGATATATCTGCCAAGTGAGGCGTGTGGTAACACAGTCCTCAGATTATATGTGCATCTGCAACAGTTCTATGATTCAGATATAACGTGTGATGAATTGAATTTCGGTGTTTAGAATTGCCGCCCAGCCGGCATACGATGTTGATCAATTATGTCATTGGACTATGCAAGAAGGAGAAAAATTGGCCGTCTACTTTTGCTGATCTGGGTTACTCTGTTCAATTGATTGAGCAGACGCTAAGAGTTACTAGTGGGAAAACGGTCAAACCAGACATCGTTGCAGTTTCAAATAGAACTGTGCATTGCTTGGCTATCGACTGTAAGGGCGGGGTAACGGTGGAAGAAGATCAATTATCACGCTATTCAGAGATGAGAGCCGAAGATTTGGCAAGATGGATAGACAGTCCTCCGAATAGCGATACGTTTGAGTTCGATGTCTGCCTCGCCGATTTTCAGGAAGAGCATGACGAAGTCGCGGCTCATAGTGATCCATTTCCAATAGTAACATTCGGGCAGAACGAATTATCGCGAACACGGGATTTCAAGAGCGACGAAATCAATAAGGCGTTATCAGATCCCATCTCGCTTAGAGGAATGACGCCGCCACTCTCATACTATCCTTTCTCAGACCAAGATGATGAGCAACACATAACGAAAAAAGTAATGCAGATTCTACTTCACATAGCTCTGAAAACAGCCCGTGGCGGCCCCAGCGCCCTGGACGGAAGGGTTATCGAGTCCGACGAGATCCTCTCCAAAGTGCACCCATTATGGGATCTAATCTCAGAAGAACATAAAGGACGACTTAGGAATAGAGTAATCCGAATCTTCCAACGTCTTCTTGATTCCGAATTGAAGGGACATGTTGAGGCAGTGGAAGAAAGAAGAGGATACAAGATTCAAGGTCCCCTGAACAACTTCACGAAGAAATGCGAAGAACTTCTCACCCAACCGCCAATAGAATCCTTTGGTTCTTGAGTCAACCTGAAAAGACTTATACCATTATCGGTTTAAGTTCCATCGTCTTCACTAATCCTACAGGTCAAGAATCTGAACAGCCGCGATATTAATACAACCAAGGGAATGAAGCAGGTATTCGAACCTATTTGTGTTCAAGAACCATTCGCTCAGTCGCCGGTTAGAATTCTTGTTATGTTGTCAACGCTTGGGGTGTTTAATAGTTCCCCCTGTAGGTGTAGGATATGTCCGTTCTGATGTTTGCTGAAACGTGCAAACTTACTAATGATATTCCGCGGTATTTTATACGCGTCCTTAACATTGAAATCTTTATCGAAAACTACGCCGATAAGAAAATCAAATTCATTACCGTCTAGGTTTCTAATAACGCCGAGTTGACGTGAATTATTTGATGGGTCAAGACGTCTGCTCTTGATTTGAACTCTTTCGCCAGTCGTATTCACCGCATCATAGCCTGAACTAGAATTAGGCTCCAATTTCAAACCCAATTTCTTTGAGACAAGCCATTCAGCATAGTCTGCAGACGGGTTATTTCGCGTTCTAATCACATTTCTATCTTTTAATTCATCCATGATCTGGGAATAGCATTTCAAAAGACCTACCGTCGAAAAACTTTTCGGGTCAAATTCAACCATTTGCGTCATATTTACTCATCAGATATATATCAATTCTGATTCCCGAATGTTTGATGTTATTTTACGAAGTGGCTGTGGATAACGTAGTAGTAGCCGTGTTTTGGAGTTGTCCTGTAAGTACATTGAATTTCGCCGCGAAGAATCTTCTCAATAAGAGGAGCAATAAACACAATCTGCTTCACCCGCGTATAATACGCGTCAACAGCCTCAACCCTGAAAGCCTCAGGAAACCGGGTAAGCAGTAAACTCACATTCTCATTAAAACTCAAACAAGGATCACGGATGGCATCTTGTGCATTGTATTTTTGCAGAATATATTATGGCAATATATTTTACCATATGGAAAGTTTTTCTACCTCACCCACTAAGGGTTGCTGTGGCACTGCACAACTACACAATTGAGATCCTAGGTAGCAAGGCTAACTTTCGCGTACTCAAAACGCTTCTCCGCTACAGGGGCAAGATTTTCACAATAAGAGAACTGGCCAGGACTGCCGGTCTCTCCCATCCTGAGACATCAAAGGTGCTCAAGACGCTGGAGAAAAGAGGGGTAGTAAGGCTTCAACCCATCGGAAGAGCCTACCAAGTAAGTTTGAACGAGGAGAGTTACATTTTGAAATCGATGATCGAACCTCTATTCCAGGCGGAGGAGAACACGCTAAGCTCCCTATTATCGACGATCAAATCCTTCTTCAAAGACAAAAGGATTTCTACGGTCGCGATCTTCGGAAGCGTAGCAAAGGGCATAGAAAAGGATACCAGCGACATTGATCTTCTCGTAATCGCAGAGGATAGGGAATTTGCGAATGAATGTGTTTCAAGAGCGAGCGCCGCCACCACTTCTAGGTTCGGGTTTGCACTATCGCCGCTGATTATGAGCAAAGAACGTTTCATTCAAGAAAGCGATAGAGAGCTTGAAAAATCAATCCTAGAATCCTATACACTCGTCTGTGGAAAAGATCTGAAGAAGATCATTAAGCGTGGTAAGGCCAGTCGATAAAGGACTCTACAAGAACTATCTGCAAAAAGCAGAAGAAATGCTAGAAGTCGCGAAATACGCAGCCAATACATCTAAGAATAACGCAGCGGTAACAGCATCCATACACTGCGCCATAAACGCACTAGACGCTCTCGCCGTGTTCTACTTCGGCAAGAGACATAGCGGAACCCACGAAGACGCGTTGAATACGATTAAAGGAGCCATCATGAACGGAAACGAATTCGGGGACCTGGCGAAGCAGTTCGTCGGCCTGATTGCACTCAAGAATCAGGCCGAGTACCAACCAGATCTGATGCAGATACAAGACGCGAGCGACGCCATCAGAAGAGCCTCAAGAATATTCTCAAAGGTAAAGCAAAAGCTACCTTCTTCACACATCGGAAGTCCATGAACCTTTTGACGACACGAGACACCCATCAGCGGGGCAGGCGAAACCGGTGACAATCTAGTAAATCCAATTCATCCTACTCGTTGGTCACATGAGCGTAAAGTATAGAGTTTGAACTATATCTCAACCCGCTATAGACATTATCTAAACATCGATACCGCACCTCAAAAGGTTTATATAAAAAGTACGCACATATTACCTGAAATACTATGAAGAATAGTAGTAAAAAATATCAGCTAACCCTACTACCGATACTCGTAATTCTCGCATTCAGCACATTCGCACCAACACTAGTTTATGCAGCGCCTACCGCCGTGTCCGATAAGGACTGGCAGTACGTCAACGGCAACTCATGGGCTGGTAACTTTAGCCCTCAGAACCAGATCACAAAGGATAACGTAAACAACCTCGAAGTTAAATGGGTCTTCCCAGTCGGATCTAAATCTCAAGCACCACCGGGGCTACAGACCCTCGCCCTAAACGAAGGATCAAACACGCCACCCATAGTCGCAAACGGCGCAGTATTCATAACTACAAACTCCCTGAAAACATACGCCATAGACGCAAAAACCGGCAGGCAGCTCTGGACCAATGACTATATCCTTAACGTCTCCGACATACAGAAGCGACTACCTGTAGTGGTTGGAGCACCTCACCTCCACGGCGTCCGTTACTGGGCAAGTGGAGACGCTATCCTAGTCGGAGGCATCGCATGCGACTTCTTCGGAATCGAGGCGAAAACCGGCAAAATATCCTTCTGGGTGAAAGACCTCTGTGCAAACGTCCCCGGAAACCTCTATAACTATAGAACAGGCCTAGGAGCCAACGCCTTCAACAACATTGGAACCTACGACAAAGGCAAGCAGTTCATCTTCGTACTCCCCGGCGCAATGCACACCGGAGGATACGTAGGAGACGCTCGCCACGTCACAATGGGCGTCAGCATGGACACTAAGCAAGTCATCTGGAGAGTCTTCAGCTACCCACCACAAGACGTGGCCACTAAGGACTGGGCCACACAAGAATGCAGCATAGGCTTCTTCCAAACTTACCCATGCAGCGAAGTAGCAGCCAAGAACGCGGCAGGCTTAGAGTGGGACTGGGCTCAGCCCGGTGAAAAACCAAACGTCTGGGGCGGCGTCACAGCCAACTGGGGCCAAGCCTTAGTTGACGAAGACACAGGCTTCATCTACACACAAACAGGCAACCAAGGACCCTACACAAACGTCACCCTCACACCCGGACCAAGACTCTACGGAAGCACATTAATGGCAATCGATATGAATGCAGGCAAGCGTGCTTGGTGGCTACAGCCCTTCCCGCATGATCCGTATGATTATGATTGCAACTGGGGAGGCATTCTCACAGAGAACCCGACCCTAGGCAAGGTCTACATGAAGGGATGCAAAGAAGGGATACTCTATGTGATGGACGCCAAGACCGGAAAACCACTCTACACTGTTGATGTAGTTCAAGATGCGGTTGGTTGGGGCCAGATTTCAGCAGCAGCCGCTAAGGAGCCTTCACAAGGCGGAGTCAAATTCCATCTCACAGATCCTCTCAGCTTCTACGATCTAAGAGAGTGGGGTTTCCCCGACAACGGCAAATACTGCGGCTCACCCTGCATTAACTTCCCATCAGCGTTCAACGGCATCTTCGCCACAGACATGTCCATCAACCCGAATACACAAACACTATTCCACTACTCTAACGTGGTAATGTGGGCCTTCAAATCACTACCAATGACTGCAGGAAAAACCGTGCAACAGTCAGTCCCCATCACCGCCCGTGACAACTCAACAATCGTAGCAAGAGATGTCGCAACAGGCAAAGTCAAGTGGACCTACTTCTACCCATACAGCGCCCAACGCAGCCACATGGTCGTCACAGGAGGCATGGTGTTCACTGGCTTCACAGACGGCAACATGAGATTCCTAAACGAAGACACCGGCAACCTTCTAAGAACAATAAACCTAGGAACAGGCATAGTCACCGGCCCAACAATAGGGAAGGACTCTGACGGAAACTCAAAGATCTTCGTAATAGCAGGCTCAACAAGCATAGTCGGCCCCTACGGCGGAGCAGCCTACGGAGGACTAGGAGCCCTAGTACCCGGCACACTAGTAGCAATCGGCCTCTCAGACAGAGCAGCCTCCACAGTCACAACAACTTCGGTAACAACCACCACCGCAACCACAACAGCAACCTCAACAACCACAGCCACAACAACCACAGCCACAACAAGCATATCCACCACAACCGCAACCACCACAGCCACAACATCAACCACAATCACCTCAACACAACCAGCACAAACCACCACCCTAACCTCAGAAGTCACCACAGGACTACCCTCAGAAATCACCTACGCAGTAGCAGCAATAGCAGTAATCGCAATCATCGCAGCAGCATTCCTAGCAATGCGACGAAGATAAACCCCAGTAACATTAATAGACGATCTCCACATGGAGATCGTCTCTCCCCTTTTTCTTGACCTTGACGCAACTCAATATATCAGTAACAGTTTTAGTCTATCTACAAACTGCGTAGCATATTTGCGTGAATTGCTTCTAGTTGATTAGAAATATTGGTTGTATAGGTGCCGTCTTACCACAGTTTATATCTCACCATCAAACGAAATATTATTAATGATATTAGGAAAATCTCGTATAACTATTCTATCCGTACTTATTGTGCTGACATTCAGCACCTTCGCACCTGTACTAGTATATGCAGCACCTCTCGCGAACAATAGTAAAGATTGGCAGCACATAGAGGGCAACTCATGGGGATGGAACTACAGCCCTCAAACCCAAATCAACAAGGACAACGTGAACCAGCTTGAAGTTAAATGGATTGCACCAATACCGGGTGTAGCAAGCAGACCCGCAGGACTACAATCCATAAGCCTAGGTGAAGGAATCTCAGCACCCCTGCTGATCCATGGTGGCAAGGTCGCCGGTGTTACCAACTTTCTTAAAACGCTACAGTATGATATGGTGACTGGGCAGCTCCTGTGGACAAACGACTACACTGTTGATGTCACGAAGGAGATTACCAGATTGCCGCTGCAAGCATCCCAACCTCTTCACCTTCACGGCACACGCTACTGGGAGGCAGGTAACGCAGTCCTGCAGGTCGGACTGGTCTGCGACTTCTACGGAGTGGACTGGAACACAGGCAAAACCTCATTCAGAGTACCAGATCTCTGTCTCAATATCCCTGGTAACGTCTACAAGTACCAGAGTCAACTTATGGGATCAGGTGAAGCGGCAATAGGAACTTGGGAGAAGGGAAAACAGTTCATCTACGGGCTGCAGGGCTCCTTACAGGGTGACTTCGTATCAGGCCGCAGCCTGTTCGAAGGTATCGATATGGACACAAAGCAGGTGGTGTGGAGAGTCTTCAACCAGCCACCTCAGGATATGGCTGACAAAGACTGGGCGCTACAAGAATGCGACATAGGTTATCTTGTAACAACATCCTGCAGCAAGTTCGCCTCAGATCCAAGTAACCGAGCACTACTCGAATACGATTGGCAGGCCGTCCCCGGGCAACCTCCTCACAGGCTGAACGGTGTCAGCGCAAGCTGGGCTGAACCAATAGTCGACGAGGACACAGGCCTGATGTACATACAGACCGGTAACCAGAGCCCCTACTCAAACCTCACCTCAAGACCCGGACCAAACCTGTACGGATCAACAATAATGGCTATCGACATGAATGCAGGCAAACGTGCTTGGTGGGTACAACCCTATCCACATGATCCATATGATAAGGACTGCAACTGGGGCGGGATGCTGATAGATCATCCGAAGATTGGCAAGGTCTTCGTGAAAGGATGCAAGGACGGATTCATGTATGTAATTGACGCGAAGACAGGAAAGCCTCTACAGAGATGGGATGCCGTCGTCGAATCATATGGTGAGAACGATCGCTCATACATAATATATGATCCGCCAACCAAGGAAATGTTAACTCTACCTTGGGCAGGAGCAGGGAAAGAAGAGGTCAAGGCTTGGGCGAGGGTTAACCCAACCACCGTACTTTTGCGTCCAGGAGTCAATGACTTCGCTGGAGACGCCGCATACGATGGTGAAAACACTATCTACTACAAGCCTACCGCCGGCGAATGGAAGATGCAGACTATAGATCTAGAACAATCAGGGGCAAAGGGATTAGCCTCATGGATAGTGTTACCCAGCAGCGCCCCAGCAAACACCACACTTGTTGCAAGAGACCTAGTGACTGGCCAAATTAAGTGGAGTTATGGGCCCTTCCCAGGTGCACACCGCGTAATGGGTGACCACGTGGTTATCACAGGAGGCATGATAATTGCTCCTAACAATGACGGATACATATACTACCTAGACAAAGACACAGGTAAGCTTCTCCGCAAAATGGTCATGGGCGCAACAATGATAACAGGAGCCTCAGTAGGACAAGATTCTGCCGGTAATACGAAGATCATGCAAATAGTCGGTGTAGGCGTCCAAATGATGGCAGGATTCGTAACCCCAATGGGCTCCCCGTCAGCCGGCACAATAGTAGCCATAGGACTATCAGAACAAGCAGGAGGCAAGGCCACAACAGTGACGACTACCGCCGTATCAACATCTGTCACTACCTCAATATCTACATCAATAGCCACCTCAACAACAACCTCGGCCACAACAGTTACAACAGCAACCACCATAACCTCCAGTGCGCCAACACAAACCGTGACTCAATCAGTTACCCAGACTACAGGACTACCTTCAGAAGTCACCTACGCAGCAGTAGCAGTAGCAGTAATAGCTATCATAGGCGCAGCAGTACTACTAATGAGAAAGAAGTAGGAAAAAGCAGAAGAGACGATCCTGTGAGGATCGTCACTCCCTTCTTTTTACCGTAACTAAACCTTGCGCTTCGTAGTTGGGGTACTGCGGAGGTGGGGTTGTGGCGGCCAAGACAGCTGGTCAAATTTTCCCCACAGGGTGCAGGAGCCACATGCCTGCACCCAAAGCCCTACTCCAATTAATCATCAGCAATTCTCAACACTCATTGATCGCAGGAAACTCTCAGAAACCGACTATTCCAGCCAAATCTAGCCACGCTAGGAACTGGCGGAGTAGCAGGCTAATTCTGCTCCGGCAGCTCTTTTCTAATATGGAACCAGTTTCTCCACATTAAGGGTAGGTTTTTGCCGTACCATTGGTGGAACCAGCTGAGTATTTCGCTGCGTGTTAGGCCGGCGAGCTGCGCATCCTCCTCAGATAGCTTGTATGGATCTATCTGCTCTGTCTTGTATACTTCAATAACACACTGTGGTTCTTTGAGATGTGCTTTTACGAAGCGGCTGTGAATAACATAGTAGTAGCCGTGTTTCGGAGTCGTCCTGTAGGTGCACTGGACTTCGCCTCGAAGAATCTTCTCAATAAGAGGAGCAATAAACACAATCTGCTTAACCCGATTATAATACGCGTCAACAGCCTCAACCCTGAAAGCCTCAGGAAACTTTGCTAGCAGTAAACTCACATTCTCATTAAAACTTAGAGTCGGGTCCATCTCACTATCCCAATCAACCCTGCTAAACACATCAGCAGCAGCAACAGACTCAGCAATCCACTTCTTACACCGCTTAACAACAACAGCAGAACCAACACCCCCACTACCACCACTACGACTACTGCGACGCAACCCTAAATCACCAACACCCTCTAAACAACCAAGCAAACAACAAACAAAGCCCCTCAGAATATAAAACTTACAGCAAGCACCCCGGTTCTGTTGATTGTTTGGGTGTTGTACTTGGATGTTGGAATCTGGGTGGTAAGGATTAGAGGGAATGAACGGTACTCAGAGAGAGGGTTAAGGTTCAGCGAGGCTGGAAAACGATGAGTACACCCTTAGCGGAGGGAGCAAGAATCAATTACAATTTCATCAAGCCACACTCAGCATTAGACGGTCAAACTCCAGCTGAGCGAGCTAAGCTAGATAGAGAAACATGGATGACCTGCTAAAGAAAAGCCTAAGCCAAGTACCTTAAACTATCAGAACCCGCCATGAAATACTTTATATTTCCTGTACGCTGACGGAAAGGTTGCATGAAATTGAGCGAAAAAGTCGTTTCTCGTTCCGTGGCCATTTACACGGCATGAAGAAGATAAAGAAAGGAAATTGTCCAAGCATCATAACCCATACGTTAAGAAGGCGGAAAATATTGCGCTACTATCCGCAATCATCGTCGGCAGCATAGGCATTGCCGAACTCAGCGTAGCGCAGATATCTGGAAGCATTTCACTGCTGGCAGACGGCATCGACGCCATGTCTGACGCAAGCGTAACCACAATAGTGTGGTTAGGCATTCGAATAAGCCGTAAGAAAGCTGATAGCCTATTCCACTACGGCTATTACCGTGCAGAGAACCTTTCTGCATTTCTAATCGCCATAATGCTTGCAATAGTGAGCGGTCTAACATTCTATAATGGATATCTTAGATTTTTTTCACCCATTGCGATAGGATCACCTGCTATAGCGCTAGCAACCGCATTCATAGCAGGAACCGTGTCACTGATCTTAGCATTCATCAAGAGAAACATAGCTATCAAATCGAACCTTCTCTCCCTTAAAGCTGAGGCGACAAACGCAATCAAGGACGGCTCAGCATCCTTTATAGTGTTCTTTAGCATCCTCGCCTCTTTTCTAGGTTTCACACAGATGGACTCGATTGGAGCAATGATCGTGACCGTATTAATCGCCACAGTGTCGATGACAATCTTGAAGGAAACCACTCTCATACTTCTAGATGCTTGGCATAATCCTGAAGTAGTTACTGAGATGAAAAAAATGGTCGAGAATGTTGACGGCGTACGCCTGAAAACTATTAAGCTCAGACAAAGCGGGCCCTACATAGTCGGTGAAATGATAATAACTGTCAACCCAGAACTAACAGTAGCCGAACTAACCAAGATAAAGGATAAAATTCAGGAAACAGTAAAAAACAAGATAAAAGGATTAGAGAGCCTCATAATTTCTGCGGAACCACATGGCGATAGATAACTCCGGTCAGTCTAATAGCAGTTAACAGTAAAATCCGATAGCTAGCAAGTTGAATATTACCACCCGAATTTCAACACCCGTTTTAAACACCCGAAGAATGAACAGACCTTAACGTGCCACTAAACCAACTATCTAAGGCTCGAAGAGATTCCCGTCCGAATTTTGCTAGAAACTAAAAGATCATGTGACCTGGCCTGTAGGTGGAAAGATAGTAGAATCGCTCGTACCGATTTTGATAAATGTTTGGATGCAGTCATGTGGCTCCTGCACCCGTGGGGAAAATATGACCAGCCTGTCGTTTGAGCCGCCACAACCCCACCTCTACGGTAGTAGAGCTAAAGGTTGAACACAAAAAATGGGGAAGGACGATCCTTGCTCAGGATCGTCTACACGCTGTTTCTTACTTCTTTCGCATCATCATTACTGCTGCTGCGACTATGGCAATGACTGCTATTCCGATTGCTGCGTAGGTTACTGGACCCATGGTTTCTGTAGCTGACGTAGCGGTTACGGTCTGTCCAGGTGCAGTAGTAGTTACCGTAGTAGCTACAGTTGTTGCAGAGGTGCTTATGGCTGTTGTTGTGACGGTTGTGCTCGCGGTGGTGGTTGCAGTGGTTGCTGATGTTGATGTGACAGTCTGGGTTGTTGATGAGGTGATAGTGGTGCTGGCGGTTGTTGTCACGGTTGTTGTTTTGGCCTCGGCTGCAGCTCGATCGGATAGACCTAGAGCAATTATGGTGGCCGACAAGGCGCGACCAGCGCTGCCGGTTGCGCCGCCGGATACGAGAGTCAGTATCTTTGAGTTGCCGGCGGAGTCTGCGCCTATTGTAGGTCCGACCCACATCGCTGCACCGACGTTGATTTCATGCAGAAGTTTGCCTGTATCCTTGTCTAGGAATCTCACGTAGCCGTCTCCAAAGCCGCTGTAAACCATGCCGCCTGTTACGACCATGTGTGAGCGCTGCTGATTGACTGGCCAGAACCAGGTCCATTTGGCCTTGCCGGTAGCCAAGTCTCTTGCGACAATGGTGGTGTTCGTTATGGGGTAACTCTTAGTAGTGAAGAGGTTTCCTCCAACGACGTAGGGATTCTCCTTCAGTATATCCACCTGCAGGCCTATTGCATAGTGAATTACTGTCTGTGTCTCCGGGTCGTATGACGGATCTGTGGCGAAGAGTCCATTGGACCAGAACGGATAGACTGTACATGGGAGAGTGCAGGCTTTACCCTTGTCACCTGGCTTAGTAGCTGGATAGCTTATCCAGTTCCATTCTCTCATATCGTAGCTGCTATATGGGTCTGGTCGATAGTACTTGACACCCTCAGGCATCGTCTTCAATGCTGATGCACCTATTTGTCCCCAACTTACCTGCTCAGCCACCACATCGGCTGTCCATACGGGTTTGCCGGTCTTGGCGTCCATTGCGTACAATACTCCTTCCTTGCAGCCCTTCACGTAGATTTTGCCTACTGTAGATGACTCAGCTAGCATGCCGCTCCAGTTGCAGTCGTAGTCATATGGATCGTGCGGGAATGGCTGTAGCCACCAGGCGCGTTGACCCTTGTTCATATCGATGGCCATGATGGTGCTTCCATACAGCCGCGGACCTGGAGCCAGAGACATGTTCGAGTAGGGCCCTTGGTTGCCGGTATTGGTGTATAATATGCCTGTGTCCTCATCAATTACGGGTTGACCCCAGTTCGAGGTTACACCAGCCCACTTGCTCGGAGCTTGGTTAGGTAGAGCAAAGTCCCATTCGAGTCCAGCTTGGTTCTTAGCTGCCACATCTGTACATGGATTTGTGCGGAAGTAGCCTATGTCGCATTCCTGTAGGGCCCAGTCTTTTGTAAGCCGGTCATATGGTGGGCTGCTGTAGACTTTCCATATGATATTGTAGGGTGCATCCATACTTATGCCGACAGTAGTATGCCTTCCATTTCCTGCTCCGTCAGCTCTTAGCGAGCTGTGAATGTAGCCGGGGAGGACGTAGACGAATTGACGACCCTTTTCGTATGTTCCAACATCCGCTACAGAGTTTAATGTTTGTCTATAGATGAAATTGCTTGAAACCAGTTGTCCATCGATATTTGTTTTACAGATATCCGCGATCCGGAACTTTGTCTTACCTGTCTTCGCATCTATAGCGTAGATGTCACAGGCCTTTCCGCCGACAAGTATTGCATCTCCACCCTCCCAGTACCTTACACCGTGAGAGTGACCCGAACCGAATATTACGGGTAGCTTCGCCGCTTCTGTGGCGTTGATCAGATAGTCGTGTGACCATACCTGTTTGCCGGTCTTCATGTCAATAGCGTATGTTCTGAAGAAGTTCGTGGTGACATAAGCTATGCCGTTGTGGATTATAGGCGGCGCGGTTGAACCATCCTCCATACCTAGAGAGGTCATCGCCGCCGGCGATAGGGCTTTGCTTCCGAGTGGGAACACCCACTTTACCTCCAGATCCTTCACGTTGTTCTTGTTGATCTGGGTCTGTGGGCTGTAGTTCCAAGCCCATGAGTTGCCGTTCACACGCTGCCAATCCTTGTCACTATTCGACAGGGGTGCTGCGTACGCGAGTGCTGGAATGAATGCGCTGAACGCTAGTATAACTAGTACAGTATAATTTGTTACTCTATATCTTCTAGATAACATTAGAGCCTTATTTGAAAATGGCCGCATATAAATGGTGGTAAGACGGCATCCATACGACCAAACAGATCATAACTTACTAAAAAGTGCAAATTATACAATCAGGACTTACCGCTTTAGCATCCATCCAATGCACTAATTATCAGCAATAGGCTGGAGCTGCGCCGTGTGTCGACCGGCTTACTCTATATGCAAATAGGTGATGCTTCTTAACCGGGCAGAATCTGATCGAGCCATAATTAGCCCAAAAAATGAGGGTGATTACCGCATTGAAAAGATCGTTCGCTACACCTATCTATCATCTTTTCTTTCTCGCTATGAGTAGTGCGGCTACTATTACAATAGCGACGAGCGCTACTGCAGATACTGCGTACGTGACTTCTGAGGACAGCCCGCTGGTCTGGGTGAAAGATTGAATGGTAGCTGCTGTCTGTGCAGGAACTGTGCTGGTGACTGAAGTTGTTGTTGGTGATGCTTGAGTCGAGGTTGTCGTAGTTGTGTTTACGTTGCTTTTAGATCCTAAAAGAAACTTTTGGACTGTAGCTTCGTAAAAGCCGGCGCCTATGCCCCAAGTAACTCCTGCCGTGTAGATACTGGCGCCTGAGACAACGATACCGTATGCCCCACCGAACCGAGATCTTTCATAAGTATTGTTCCAGATTATGTTCCCGTTGGAATCATACTTCAAGAGAAGTGTACCAAACCTTTGGAAGTATCCCTTCTTCCCTGCAACGTAAACGTTGTCATCTGAAACGGCAACCCCGTAAGCTATCTCTGTTTCAATATCACCATATGTTCTACTCCATATCAGGTTCCCGTCGGAGCCATATTTCAGGAGAATCGCATCTTCTACGTCATTGTCAGGCTCGACTATCCACCCAGCTACATAGATATCCTGCTCAGAGATGCTGATACTCCGCGCCTCACTAGATCGGTTATTATCCCAGATCTTACGCCATATGGGGCTCCCGTTAGAATTCATTTTTAGGAGAAAGACATCATAGTCCTCTTCACTGCCTGTCGATCCTGCCAGGTAGATGTTGTCACCTGAAACTGATACGCCATAAGCGTGAGTCCTATTATTTACACCTCCATCATCATAGGTTTTGTTCCAAATTAACGCCCCGTCGAGATTGAACGTTGAGATGAACGCGGTGTAACCCTTGTCGCCACCCATAGATCCTGCCACGTATATGCGGTCACCTGAAACGGTGAGACTCTGCGCCCAATGATACTGATATTCACCCCAAACTTTCTCCCATAGCAGATTCCCGTCTAAATCATACTTCAAAAGAAAGGCATCGAAGTTATCAGTACTACCCGTATACCCCACTACATAGACACTGTTACTCGAGACTACTACACTATGCGCCTCATTAATCTGGTTCCTCGTCCAATTCCTGCTCCACAGCAAGTTCCCTTCTAAATCATACTTCAAAAGAAAAGTAGAGACACCTACGAGATATTCCCCCGACGACGTCACCACATAGACACCATCATCCGAAGTAGCGACACCATACGCCACATCATGCCCCTCATGAGTCCATATCTCATACCAACCCATAGGCGGAGCCTCCTCAGCCACTACCGGTGAACACAACAAAATTACAGATACAACCCCAAGAAACGCAGCATAAAACAAAACCCTCAACTGCCCACTGCCTAGATAATTATTAGCTAAACGAGTCGTCAGCGAAACGCCTACCAAAGCTTTCGAATCTCAAGAATAGCTCCATTATCTAAGTCTTATGCAGATAGAAGATGGCTAAGTTACCTAACTTTGATTCAAATTGGCTTATGTAATGTAGTCGAGTAGCGACTCGTCTCCACACCCAAGCTAAGAAAACCCCATCCACCTAACTAACTACCTGTCCAGCCTTGCATTAACCCAATTAACCCAGTACAGTAAACAACGCTCAAACTAACAGCACATACAATTCTAAGATATATTCAACCAAAATTCTTCGGGGATAATCTTGCAAACAGAAACAATGCTTTCAACAAGCATTGCAAGCTTGGGGATCCTATCCAAGCAGATCCTGTAGAACAGCAGCTTGATTCTTATGCCGCTTTCAATAGTATTTAGATCCTCCCCCCTAGGTCGGCAGCAGGCGTGCGTGCTTCTCGAAGCATTGCAAGTATTGCTAAGCATCAATCATTGAACAGTAAGATAACAAACACTAGTATCGGCTATTGACGGAACTGAGAATATCCTGAACATATCCTGCAACTCCAACATCCCCACCTAAGGAGACCTAAGCAAGCGGACAGTTTTGGAAGCAGGACAAGACATAAGTGGGATTAACTTAACAGTTAAATCCCACCGTACACTAGACCCAAGTGGGAAAGAAGGTATGTCCGTTACAGTAACGGAGAGGAAGATAGACGAGAAGCGAAGAGTAACTTTACCGCTCAATGTATCTCTTAAAGAGGGAGCTAGTGTTGTAATGATTGCATCACAAGACGCAGCAATCATTACGTCAAACAAACACATCGTAAAGAAACTAGCGAAGATTCTACGCGAACTCGAAACTAGCCGCAAAACAGTGACCCTGACCGAATGGGAGAAAATGATTAATGAAGCAGGGCTGGGCGGCTTAACGTCTGAAAGCATAGATCGCGCCGTTGCAGAAAGCATCTCGAGGCCGAAAAGACCCTATGTCAGAAAAGCAACAGCGGCAACAAAAACAGGTAGTGATTGACACATCCGCGTTCTTCGCGGGAACAAAAAAGATACGTTCACTCATCGAAAACGGAATCAAACTCTCAACAATAGACCTAGTAGTATTCGAATTCACAAAGGTAATGGAGACAGAAATAGCGCAGGCAAGGCGCTCCGGAAAAACCCAGCGACTCGAACTACTACAAGCCCTAAAAGAAAGATACCCAAAACTCCTCCGCACCTTCGAAATAGAAGTCAAATCACCAGAATTCTCCATCGACGACGTTGACCAACTCTACACCGAAATCTCAAAAGGACACGACTCCGGCGACGCCATGATCTGGCTAAAAATGCAGAAAGCCGGATTAAACACTATAGTCACCGACAACACATTCGACTGGATCAACCTAGGAGCAAAAGTCATCAACCTAAAGCACTAGTTAGCCGCCGGCTTATCGAGCCCTTCGACTTTCTCGGATAGCCTCAACTAGCTCCTCTATCTCAATCTTCCGAAGAATCTCACCAACATCCTCAACCATCCTCCGAAGATCCTTCTTCTCCAAATTCAACCCAACCAGCCAACCAAACCATTCCTACGGAGAAACCTAAGCTCTTTAAAACCATTCAATTAGGTGCAATCTGAGAGTTAGTCAACCAGTAAGTCAAGCTGGACGGTGGCGTAAATTAATCAATTAGCTACCCGGGAGGTGTAGCGATCAGCTTAACAGCGTCTTAGTTTAGTTAAATGTTTTTATATTCACAATACACATATGGATAAGTGTATTATGAATATGAAAACTTTTGAAGTGGAGAAAGATGTAGCGCGGAGGCTTAGAGCGCTACTTCCTAACCTAGAATCTCTATCATCGCAACCGCCATCCGCTGGATTTGACCGTGGATTCGATTTTTATGGGAAGGACAGCGAGGGCAACGACTACTTTATTGAAGTCAAAGCACGCCGCTGCAACCGGATTGATATAGGGCAGATCGTAGAACAGGCCTCAGCCGTACAAAAGAAACACCCTAACGCCAAAGCTGTTCTTGTGTGCGCATCTATCGATCCCGCAGTAGGAGCCCTGCTTGAAAAGGCAGGCATCAAAACTCTACTGCTAGCCGATCTTAAACCAAAAAAACCAGTAGCACACGAAGGTAAAGAAAAAGAGCTTAATCTCTCACCAACCGAGCAGCAGGCCTACTTCGCATTAATACGGAACGAAAAGAAGATAATCTCTACTAATGATTTGGCATCGCTTCTGGACATACCGGTTGAACGGGCGAGAAACCTCCTCGTATCTTTAAACAAACATCAAGCAGTCTTCCGGTTCGGCAGAGGAAAATTCGCAGTTATTCCTCCTGATATACTATACGAAAGAAAGAGCTACACCGCCGATCCTTACCTTATCATAGATAGCATCATGAGCGGTGAACAGTACTACGTAGCATACGGCTCCGCGGCCCACCTCCACGGCATCGCAACACAGCTTCCAGTCTCAGCCTTCATCGCAACCCTGAAGCAGCAGAGACCAATCCATCTAAACGGAACCGAGATCCGCTTCATCACAGCGGCAAAACCCCGATTCTTCGGTATTGAGCAACAAGAGTACTTCGGCGCACCTCTCCAAATATCTGACCTTGAAAGAACTGTTATCGACTGTATAGATCGACCAGACCTTGTCGGAGGCATTGATGAAGCTGCTAGAGTGACAGCCGAATCTCTTCAAAGGCTAGATTTCGACAAGCTTGTGAACTACGCGAAAAAGATGAAGCGACAATCACTAGTCCAGCGACTGGGATTTATTCTGGAAAAACTCTCCAAATCCCACTACACCGTTCCAGCGCATACATTAAATCAGCTCAAGCTTTTGGTTCAGAACGCGTACCCTTATCCTCTAGACCCCAAGCGCGGAAAGAAAGGAGCACTATCCCCCCACTGGCACATCTACGAGAATGTAGATAATCTGAGGTGGCACTTTGATTAGAGTCACTCCGACCGCGGTCAGATCCTGGGCTGACGAAATAGGTATAACAAATCAACTTTTTGCGGAACAGGACTTTCGCCTCGTCCACATGCTCACAGCAATTGCGGAGAACACAGACACTGCGCAAAAGCTTTACCTGAAAGGCGGAACCGCCATCAACAAGCTCTACCTGCAAGACAAAGGTCTTTCACGGCTATCTGTCGACCTCGATTTCAACCATATTGGCTCCAAAGAACAAGTAATTCAAGAGAGAAACGAAATAATCAACCAACTTCTAAAAACAGTCAGGAAGCATGACAGCTATTACCATCTTGACATCAGAAAAAAACGATATGAGCAAACCACGATCCACGCCACCTACACCTCCTTGGCTATCTCAGATCCCCAGCATATCAAGATAGAAATATCACATGTTGAACGGTTTCCCATACTTCCTACCCAAATAAGACCGCTCAGCCTTCCCAAAGAAGGAAAGGTTTCGCTGACCACTTACAGTTTAGAGGAGCTGATTTCAACTAAGATTCGCGCATTCTACGACAGGCTGAAAGGAAGGGATGTTTACGACTTATGGTCAGCAAACCGCACAGGATCACTGGACAAAACGGCTGTCCGGAAACTCTTCCTCTACTACTTCTATAAAGACCGAAAAATATTCAACCCAAAGACCTTCTTCAAGCAGATGCACAAGGCAATTACTGAAAACACCATAAGCAACGACGTATCTGGATACGTAAGACCAGACATCGGTTTTAACCTTCAACAGGCATCAAATGACACGGTAAATTGGCTCGGCTTCCTCTCGAACTTAGACTCCTCAGATCAAGACTTCACTCTACTCGCGCGCCTACTACTCGGAAAAGGAAATATTCCAAAAGATAGAATTAGCCACATAGGCTCGATAAGATATCCCATAAGATCCCTCTTTAGTGACAATAAAATAACCGAAGCAGCTCGCCAAATCACACGCGCTGACATAGCACCATTCACCAAAAAAGGAAGCAACAATCTCAACCTTTAGCGTCTATTGGACATAAATTAAGTATCAACATCCACACCAACCGCACTAAACATCAACAGCAACGACAACAACAACAGTCACAACCAAAACACCTCAACACAACCAACCTTCTCCAAGGCTCTAAGGACTTCCCGTGCAGATAATACGGGTAACTTCGTCAAATCTGGACAGCCGCTGTCTCAATCTTTCTATCTGAGGGAACAGTCTCCCCATGCTTCCGCATCGATTCAATGTACGCCTCTATGGCCTCCTGAATATTAGCTAAGGCCTCTTTCTTCGTCTTACCCTGAGAAATGCAGCCGGGAAGGCTGGGACACTCAACTACCCAATAGCCGTCTTCACCCTTGTAAATTATCACATGCCTCTGCATCGACATAACCACTCGACTCCGAGAGAAATACAAGAATACTACTTATGAAGGTTCAGGTAAGATCACTGGGAACCTTAAACTCAAATCCCGCCGCATACAAGACCCAAGTGAGAAGCAGATGCCTGTTACAGTAACAAATAGGAAGGTAGACAAGAAGCGAAGAGTAACTCTACCACCTAACATAAACCTCAAGGAAGGCAGCAAAATCTTCATAGTCTCATCACTAGACACAGCCATCATAACATCAAACAAACACATAGCAGAAAGACTAGCAAAAACCCTACGCAAACTCGAAACCAACCTCAAAACACAGACACTAACCGAATGGGGAAGAATGATAGATGAGGCAGGGCTAACCAGCCTAACATCTCAAAGCATAGATCACACCATCGCACACAACATCCAGAGACCGAAAAACCTCTTACCCAAACAAAACTAAAGCACTAGTCAGTTAGTCGCGCATCTTATCGAGCTTTTCGACTCGCTCGGATAGCCTCAACTAGCTCCTCCACCTCAATCTTCCGAAGAACCTCACCAGCATCCTCAGCCATTCTCCGAATATTCTTCTCCAAATCCAACTCAACTAACTAAGCCTGTCCTACAGATAAACCCATTTCTTCAAAACCATCAGATTGAAGCCACAAACCTAGACAGACCAGTATACGCGTTCATTTCAAGAAGGCTTAACTAGAACTTTGACATATCTCATAATCAGAAGGAGAATAGAAGTTGACACTATATATCCGACTGATAAAGTTTACAGAAAAAGGTTTGAAGGCCTAAAGGACTTTTCGAAGGCGCGAAAAGAGTTCCTACAGAAGGCGAAGGAATTAGGCATTAAAGTACAGGCAACATACGTAACACTGGGCCGCTACGACCTCATAACAATAATAGAGGCACCTGATGAAAAAGCACTTTTGAAACTCACCGCAAGCTACGTCGGTCCAAAAGGACGCACAACAACAGAAACACTAACCGCAATACCCGCCGAAGAATTCGAACAAATCATAAAAACACTCTAAACACCCTTCAAAAAACACGTAGTAATAGTAGGCTAAGATGGAGCCCCTTAGCGAAAAATGGGGCTCTTATGACTAGCCTATAACTTATCTTGAAAAAATGCAGCAGGGATTGCCGATGACTAGCTAAGCTGTACGTATACACAGCTGTTTACGCTGAGACAGCTTAGCTTAGCTTAGCTTACTAGTGGTCCGGGGCTCTTCAGATATTTTTGTATGCCGTCTGCGGCGAGGTAGGCCATTGCGCCCGCTGGATGTGTACCGGGTGAGATGTTGTCTCCGAATGGGTAGCAGATTTCTCCTGCCGCGAACATGTTTTCCACATCCCAGCTCTGCATCCACTTGTTGAATGCAGAGGTCTCCGGCTTCGAGCCTGTTCTAGCACCGTTCCTGACGTGTGCAGCCCAGAGGTCTGGTTTACTTGACAGTTCAGCAACCTTGTTCACCTTTACGTCGGTGCAGCCCATCTTCGTCTGGATCTCCTGCAGCTTAGGAGCCAAGGCATCAGCTACTCGCCACCTGTTCGCCCCCCAATTAATCGTGATCCTCGCTACGGGGTCGCCGTAGATGTCGTTGTAATGCGGGTCAAGACTCACATACTGATCCTTGGTAGGTATCTCGGGCCCTGTGGCTGAGAATGAGACTGTAAGCTTAGTTGGGAGCTTCATATCCTTCAACCCTTTCTTCCAAGCGCTGCCCCAAGTGGTCTTGCTGGCGTTGAAGGCCGTCACCATGTTGGGCCCTGCGCCCAAGTAGTTCCCGTAAGAGATGGAGGCGCCGCCTACGAAGTTCTGCCCTTTATGATCAAAGTTGTCATCGGCAAGATCCAGCATCACGAAGCCTCCTCCCGCCTGATTCCCAGAGCTGTAGGTGTTCACAGTCATATTCAGAGTACCAGAGACGCTAGTTACAGCGGGCCCGTCACCCAACGTAGGCGCCCTGCCCAGAGAACCAGATATCGTAACCGGATCATAGGGTTTGCCTATGCCTGATAGAAGCATCAACCTGACAAGGTTGAAACCCCATATCCCGTTAAACACGGTTTTAGCAGGCTGGATGTTTATGTTTCCCTGAGCATCGTAATACCTTACACCAGTAGCCTTCTTCCCTGACGCATCCAAGTCTATCCTGTACACGTAGCTGTGCAGCCTGAGATCAAAGTTCCCGGATTTCATCGCAGCCGGAACCGTTGTCACATGAGAGCTACCTTTCGCACCGGTTTCGCAGGGGAAGTTGCATCGACCAGAGCACCAGCCGCAGTAGATACAACCGTTCCTAGCGATCCCGTACTGATTCGTATAGGCCTGCGAGATAAGCGCACTAGGCTGCGGATACGGGTGGTAACCGAGGCTTTCCGCCGCGCCTTGAAACACATCCCCATAGGGTGAGGATGGATGAGCAGGCGTAGGATACTTTACGCCGGGAACAAACGGATCCTGGTTTGTACCAGAGATACCCATCGCCTTCTCCCACTTCTCGTAGTAAGGCACCATGTCCTCGTAGGAGACCGGGAAATCCTCCATGTCGTGGTTCGCAGGTAGAACCGACTCACCGTACTTGTTGACTGTCTCCGAATACGGCTTGTACGACCACGGACTGTACCGCCCCATAACTCCCCCATAATGGGTACCGGCGCCGCCTACGCCGTGACCTAACGCCTGATACTGAGCCAGCTTAGTGTATCTTCGGACAGGAAGCGCGACTTGATCCCTGTCGTTCCTCACCGTGAAGGTTGAGAGGTGAAGCGGGTGATCAAACTTCCGCTCAAGCATAATCGCCCACTCATCATGGATGTTAGATGGAGCCCAATCAGTAGCATAATCCCAGTAAGGCCCCTTCTCAATCCCAACCACCTTGTACCCGGCGGTTGAAAGCTCAGCGGCAACAGGGCCACCCATATGCCCTAAACCAAGGACAACAACATCAGCCGGCGGATGAGTAATAACGTTGCTGGACATGCTTATCACATACCTCCGCCTTGAATATCCGTCAAACTCTGCGGAGTCAACCTAACATGGCTAGTCATCCGCATAATCTCCTTAGTTGTCTTCCCGACTTCGCTACCCATGTTCGTGCCGTTGAACCCCGCTAACTTCCAGCTAACCAGCCCCCGGTTTCCACCGTAAAGCGGATCCGCGAAGAAGCCGCCCATAACCATGTCATGCACCTCTGAAACGAACTCCGCGGCAGTAGGGCCGGTGAAGTTAGTCGGCTTGTTATCGAACAGATCCTGCAGCACCTGAATCTTCTTATCCGCACTTAGACTCTCGAAAACCGCGCCATACGCGCTCTTCGAGTAATCCTGTAGAAACTGTATCCCTCGCCTCCAAAACTCACGGAGCGAAAAAGCATGCTGATACCTAGCACCGGCATTAACCCTGATTACAGGAGAACCCTTCGAATAAGTAACCGAACCCACAGTAACCGGGCCAGTTAACCCAGGCTTGATGAACGGCCCCTGCATATACATGTTCCCGTTCTTCCCATAGCTCCCAGCAAGCTGCCGATCAATGAAGTAAACCACACCAGCCTCCTTCGCCCCAGGCCCCGTTTCCGCATCACTAGGAACCATAGTCTCAGCCATAGCCTCCACCACAGGCCGCTCACTAGGATTCAAAGACAGAAAACCAGTCAACCTAGAAGAATCATTAACCTGACCCTGAAGCTGAGTAATCTGCTGATCCTTCTGCTGAAGCTGCGCATCCTTCTGCTGAAGCTCATCAGCCTTCTGCTGCGTCTGCGACGTCAGGAGAGGAATCTCAACCGCTGACGCGACAGCAGCACCGCCCACAGCCGCGGCACCAATTTTGATAAAATCACGTCTAGACTTGGACGACATATACCCTTGATTAACACTTGAAATATATATACTTTATACCTAAAATTTTAGTTCATCACTACATACTTTTTTGCTATTTTAAGGGGCGCCGTCTTATTATAGATATTCTAACCAGCCATCTCAACAATATATTGGTCCGAAAAAACACCTCTAACCGCTACAGTTAGTGCAAGACGCAAGTGAGTTAACTTAATAGCTAAATCCCACCATACACCGACCTGAGTAAGAAACAGCATGCCCACGGAGGCATCGATGAAGCCGCCAGAATCGCAGCCGAAGCTCTTCAAAGACTAGGTTTTGATAAGCTTGTGAACTACGCGAAAAAAATGAATCGACAATCGCTAGTCCAGCGGCTCGGCTTCATTCTGGAAAAACTCTCCAAAAATCAATACACCGTTCCAGCGCATGCATTAGACTAACTCAAGATTCTGGCCCAGAACGCGTACTCGTATCCTCTAGACCCCAAGAGCGAAAAGGAAGGAGCACTGTCTCCCCGCTGGCACATCTATGCGAACATAGACTGTCTGAGGTGGCTCTGTGCTTAGAGTCCTACTATCGCGGTCAGATCACGGGCACCATTTAACGGCAAGTAGCTGGCTGGACTATAGCGACCAGAAAAATGCACTTATATTACGTAATACGATAGTGTTACGTATGGAGATCCTTAACGTTAAGGTTGAGGAAGAGATTAAGGAGAAGCTGGAGAGACTTGTCAAGAGAAGAGCCTACAAGAACAAGAGCGAAGCAGTAAGAAAGATGTTGGAGGAGCACTTTAACGAGCACCCAGAACTCTTCGCCTCTGATGACCTAGAGGAGATAACCGAAGAGGCAGATAAGATGACGGATGAACAGTTCGAGAAGATCGCCGCCGAGGTCTTCAAAGGACCAAAAACAGCAGCTGAACTAGTCGCCGAAGGCAGAGGAAGATAACAAGCAAACAGCCGCCGAATAATAGTGGATGATGCGTGCTTATGCGGCAGTTCTATATGGACACAAATGTCTTCATAGCTCAATTGAAACCTGATGATCCTTACTATTTAGAGGCGAAGACTATAGCGCAGCAGATTCAAGATAACGAGATTCAAGCGGAGACATCAGTCCTCACACTAGTTGAAACAGCCTCAGTTGCAAGCAGGCTTTACCACGCGTCAAAGAGAGGAGAGAAGGGAAACAACAGAGAACGAAAAGCCTTTACCATAAAGCTCCTACGAAGACTCACAACCCTCACAACAAGATTCATACACATAGCAGGAGACTCACCTATAGCAGTAAGAAGCATCAAAACAAACCTCCCAGAAATATTCAACGAAGCAATCATTCTAAGCCTACAAACCCCTTTAAGGACATTCGACTTAATGCACCTAGCAGCGGCAAAACATGCAAAACAAATGAACCCAGAGCTAGCCGCATTTGTAACCGGAGACGGCGAATTCCTATCAAGAAAACAAGAACTCTCCAAAATCATCAAAATAGCAATACTCTCCCCCAAAGAATACGTAGACGCATTAGGACTCAAGCAGAGATAAACAGTACACGCTTAGCCGTTAGCGACGAGCTACAAGCTGACCAAACAAACATTCACCACGATTTATCTTTCAACAATGAAGAACCTAAGGAAGAGTTTACTGCGCCTTCTGTGGTGTCGATGTTTGATATTGGTCGAAGTCTGAGGCGAGCTTCCGCTCCTCAAGATATCCGCATTCGTTGCATTTCACGCTGTCCCTGACCCGTATTACGGATCCGCCGCACTGGCTGCAGATAGTGTACAGCACACCATCCTCAGGCCTATCCACCGAGAGATGGTAGATTGAGTTTTTGACGCTGTAAACATGAGCTCGGACAACATCGCCAGGTTTGCAGGTTACTCGGCGACGGTCACGTGCTCGAGGATCGCCGCTGGATTGAAGCATACCGCTGAAACTAGCCTCACTATACTGATCGTTAATCTCCTCAATCAAGATATTAGCGATACTCGGCTGCGCAGTCTCCACTGTGCCGATAATAACGTCACCCGGCTTAGGAACACCAATACTGCCCCTAGAGGGCTTAACCGAAATAACTCTCTGCTTCTTATCAGGCTCCGCGTAACCAACCCGGAGAGCCCGCACCTCACCATTGTCAACAAAAGTGTTCGAACCAGCCTCAAACGCCTCAATAACCGCCAACTCATCCCCAGGCATAACCGCCTTCCCCTTACCCTTGGACTTTTGCAGCTTCTCTTCTTCACCCAACTAAATCAAACCGCCGTAGAACGAGGGGGTTCACAGAACTATTTAACCAATTACATACAACAAACAGGTTCTGCTAAGTTAAGGGACAATGGGCTAGTGTGACAATTTTCTTATTTTAACAGTTCATTATCAGGTGCTCATGTCAAGATTTTAACTATATCATGCGCCATGAACATTCTTCCGTGTTTTCTCTCCGGGGACAGTTCAGTTAAAATCCCCATGTCTACTAAACATTCTACAGCATTCTTGGCGGGGGGATATGTTACATGAAGGTAGGCCATTGCGTGAGGTATGGTGGTTATCGGATTTGTGAAGAGATTGTCAATAAGCCTTGTCGCGCTACCTGACGCCTTTTTGTCAATCAGCTTTTTCTCATAATCGGCTTTCAAGGCCATAAGTGATTGTATGTTCTTCACAGTGTCTGTCGCCTGAGATATTACTCCATGCAAGAAGAATCGTATCCACTCCACCCACTCACTTTTCTGACTAACGTCAAGCAATAAATCATAATATTTCACTTTGTTACGTTCGATATATGCGCTGAGATACAGTAGCGGTTGGTCTAGTAAGCCTCTGTCTGCTAGTAAAACGGGAATTAACAAGCGCCCAATTCTTCCATTACCATCACTGAACGGGTGTATAGCCTCGAATTGATAGTGAAGCATGGCGCATTGAACCAATACAGGTATTCGCCCAGGCGGGTTCTGAATAAATTTCTCAAGATCAGCCATAAGCTGATTTACGTGTTCGGGTAGAGATGGCACATATCTTGCATCCTCAATCTTCGTACCTTCTATCCCTATCCAGTTCTGTACCGTTCTAAACTCTCCGGGGTGCTTTTCTTGTCCTCTTACATTCAACATCAATATTTTATGCGCACTCTTAATCATTGATACGTCTATTGGTACATTGCTTTTGATTCTGCGCAAACATGCATCTAACGCATAAACGTAATTCACTACCTCAGTTACTCTTTTTGTGTCCTCCTCGTCTTCTTTTTCCATGCCCCTTGCCTCAAAACGGAATACATCAAGAATTGACGCTTGCGTTCCTTCTATCTTGGAACTTAGAACGGCCTCACGCTTTAGATATGGTCTAATCAGCAGATTGGGATCAGGCATCAATTTGCCTATCCCCGATAAGGCACCGAGTTGTAAGCTGGCTTCTGCGACTAATGAAGCTAGACTTTCATCATAGTTAATTGTAGGTGGAAGACTATTGGGAATAAATGTGAGACATCCGTCTTTGTTTTTTACTAAATTACCGCAAGGATTAATAAAATCTTTTTGTTCCAAACATTTTCACCACATATATAGGTCAGTCAGTGGTTCATGACGCCCATTATAGTATACTATAATGAACGGGTTTGTAATTATACAAAAACTCATTTTAGTATAATAGGTATGAGGGCGCTATCATAAATAATTTGCGGTAAATGCCTATTAATGAACGGAAAAGAATGCCACAACATCATGGTAATTGGCATTAAACGCATTTAACCGTTTAGTTATTGCTTCGCAATTTTGTTTCCTATTCTTGCCTCTAATTCAGCGTAATTGAGTTGTCCTTTTTCTTCAAGTATTTCCGCTAAAGATGATATTATAGTATCGACTGTCTCTATTTTTTCATTCACAGATTGGCAAGCAAAATACCCTTGTTGAGTTAAAAACGCAATAACGATATTCCGTATTATCTCTGAGTCTTTATCACCCATTTCTCCGCGTAGCTGTTCATCAATTATCTTCCAAACGCCTTCGGGTAAGGAAACTAATGCGCGTCTCATACTTTCACCTCCACCTCTTTCTCGACGTTCTGTTTTTGAGCCGCTTCGATTAGTTTTCTCCACCCCTTGATCTCTATGCCTGATGCCTGCGCAGGTGTTTTACCTAGTACTTGGTGATCTCTGCAAAAGTTGTAATTCGCCACATATCCCTCTAGTAGCGTTTTGGCGGTCTCCATTGATTTCAAGCCGCGCATCACCTTGACTCTATCCTTTAGTGAACCATGTGGCCTTTCTACGATGTTATTGGTTTCTCGCGCTCGGATACCTACACGCTTGACTAGCTCGACTTGACCTACTTTCTTTGGATCTCCAAAGGCAAACAGGAAGGCATCATCGTAAGTGTTTGAACCATCTACGAATATTGCGCTCGGTCTTGAGCCGCATTCATCCTTAATTCGCTTAAATTGCTAATAGGTTTGCGCTAGACTTCTGCTATCTGAGAGATACGATGCTACTAGGAAACGAGTTTCCTCGTCTATCGCCTCCCAGAACCACTTGTTGTTGCCGTCAACTTTGATTACGGTTTCGTCGTGAAAGATTAACCTTCAAAATTTTTTGCCTCCTCGTCCTCCAAAAACGCGCAAGCCATGTTCCTTAACTTAACAGGATCTGGCTAGAGCCCCTGCGGTTCTTGCGCCACTGAGCGCGATTAACAGGTTGGGCCAACGGCTATGTATGCGAAAGCCACAATGCTCCTCAGAGAGCGAATGGGAGAGTGCCCATCTAGCATCCAAGCCAAAATCGACATGGGAGAACCCAACAAACACGCAACAAGCAGATAAATAGAAAGAAAGAGGAAGAAAACAGCTCCACTACAACAGTAGAGTAGAGTAGAGCCATCACCTACTTTTGATATTTTTCAAAGGGACGATAGACGCAGGCATGTGACTCCTGCGTCCGTGGGGAAAATATTAACCAGCCTGAAGCGGGCCGTCACAATCCCACACCTCCGCAGCACCCCTAAGTTCCGCGAAAGTATCTACACAATAGTATCCTTGATTCCCCCTAAAAGCGTTGCGGATGAAGATTCTGTAACGTACATATAGAATATATGCTCAACAAGAAAATTGGGTACGTACAAATTTACACTATACACACTAACACCTATGTTATAGCAAAATAACCTAATTTAAAGAAGAAAAAGAAAAGGAAGGGAAACGAGCCCATTTGTTTAGGCTCGCTTCCGCATCGCTAATGCTATTGTTGTTACTTCTTTCGCATTACTAGTACTGCTGCTGCAATCAGAGCTATTACTGCTACTCCAATTGCTGCATAGGTGACTTCTGCGGGTAGACCTGAGGTCTCAGTCTGGGTTACTTGTGATGTTACTGTTGTTGAAGAGGTGCTTACCGCTGTTGTTGTAACGGTTGTGCTTGCGGTGGTTGTGGCCGTGGCTGTGGTTGTGGCTGTGGTTGTGGCTGTGGTTGTGGCTACGGATGTTACTGTGGATGCTGCTTTAGCTGAGAGTCCTATGGATACTAGAGTCATTGGGCTTGTTGGAGCAATAGCGCCCATTCCTTGTCCTGCGCCGACTAGGGCGAAGATTCTCTGGTTTCCGTCAGAGTCTTGACCGGTTGTGACACCGACCTTAACGTCTGAACCGAGAGATACTTCCTTCAGGACTTTGCCGCTGCTCTTGTCGAAGACACGGATTACACCGTCGATTGAGCCTGTGATGAGTAGTTCAGGTGTAGCGATCATTGCGGCTCGCTCGTTACCGTTCTTGTTGAAGTAGTTCCACTTGATAGCACCGGTAGCTGCATCACGTGCAATTATCGAGGTGTTTTGAATTGCGTAAGCAGTTGATTTGCTGACAACGCTTCCAGGTCCGTTGTAGTTAGGTGAGGTGATGCGTGTCTGTAAGGCTAATGCATAGTGGAAGAGCATTCCCGTCTCTGGGTCATAGGTCATGTCTGTGCCGAAGATGCCGTTGTACCAGTATGGATAGACATCACATGGAGAACCACAGTACTTGCTGCCGTCAGGAGCCTTCATTTCCCTCATGTCGTATGTGCTGGTTGGGTCGTTAAGGTGGTACTTGACTCCGCCTTGGTTAGGCTCAAGTGTTCCTGCCTTGGTGATTTGTCCTAGCTGGAACTGCTCTTCGATAACATCCTTCACGTATATTGGCTTACCTGTCGCGGCATCCATTACGTACAGCCGTCCTTCCTTGCATCCCTTCATGTAGACCTTACCGAGAGTAGGTACTTCTGCAAGTACTCCGCTCCAGTTGCAGTCATAGTCGTATGGATCGCGTGGGAATGGCTGTAGCCACCAGACACGCTTACCAGCGTTCATATCGATAGCCATGAAAGTGCTACCGTAGAGACGAGGTCCAGGTGTCATAGTGACGTTTGTGAATGGTCCTTGGTTACCTGTGTTTGTGTAAAGGATACCTGTGTCTTCATCTACGACCATTTGTCCCCAGTTGGAGGTTACTCCACCCCATCTGCTTGGTGCTTCTCCGGGCTGAGACCAGTCCCACTCGAGTGCAGCTTGATTCTTAGCTGCTACCTCGGTACATGGGGTTGTTAGGAAGTATCCAATGCTACATTCCTGTAATGCCCAGTCCTTAGTGGCTTTGTCTTGTGGTGGGTAGCTGAAGACGCGCCAGACTACTTGATTAGTGTTCATGTCGATGCCCATTGTGACGTGGCGGCCGTCTCCGTCGTAGAGGGAGCTGTGAATAGCGCCCGGAACGACGTAGGAGAACTGCTTGCCTTTGTCATATGTTCCGATGTTTGCTTGTGCAGAGACGCCGCCGAGAGGATTGCGGTATTGGTAGATGTTTCCAGGTACGTCCTTGCACAGGTCTTTGACCCATATGGATGTCTTACCTGTGTTTGCATCTATACCGTAGAAGTCACATGCCATACCGCTGACTAGGATTGCGTTTCCGCCAGCCCAGTATCTAATACCGTGGAGGTGTGGCGTGGTGATATCAAGCGGCAGTCTTTGCTTTGTTTCAGTTATGTTGATTGAGTAGTCGTGAGCCCATAGTTGTTTACCGGTCTTGGCGTCGATTGCATATGTTCTCAGGTAGTTGGTTGTTAGGTAGACCTTGCCGTTGGCAACAATTGGTGGAGTTGTTGAACCCTGCCTTAGAGTAAGAGACTTTAGTGCTGCGATGGCGTCGCTTGAGCCTTGCAGCGGGAAGATCCACTTGACCTCCAGCTGGTCTGCATTACTCTTTGTGATCTGTGTCTCAGGGCTGTAGTTCTGAGCCCATGAGTCGCCGTTCACGTATTGCCAGTCCTTCGCACTGCTTGCGACAGGCGCTGCGTATACAAGTGATGGTACGATTGTTCCGAATGCGAGAATTACGAGTACGGAGAGTATTGCTACTCTAGACTGTTTAGAAGATGACATAATATCTTCAAGACGCCACTACTGGCCTAGACAAATATAAGCCTTTAATATATACAATACCGATGAAGTTTTAATAAATATCTTGCATAACTATTCCCATAATCTCTACAACTCTTGAAAAAGTAAAACGCTAAGACCCAACTAAAAGCGGAAAAATTGCTCTAACTTAAGAAAAACCAGTTAAACAAGCCACAAACCGGACGATCAAACCCAGCTGGGTCGCTCCAGAAAGGCCGAGAGTTCTTTACCCTCCCAAATCCCGAATAACGCCTCAGCCTGTGGTGTAGATAACACCGGTCGACTGAAAACCGAACCATCAATAGAGATGCGCGGACACGCGGTCTGGATGAATGCGTCAAGATCTCTGAAGGGCGCAAGCCGTTCCTCAGTCACCTCGCGCAACGTAATTAACCGCGCCTCCCTGCCGTGCTTCTGGAAACGCTTCTTCAAATGAACCGCCTGCGCAGAAAGCATCTGCCCATCCCTTAACCCGACAATAATCCCGAAGCGCTTCGCGTCAACAGCCTTGTAAATCTGAAGCACAGTCCGTTTACCCCACTGCTCAGCCTGAACCCCCATATCCTCAACTGTCTCAGAATACGGATCAAGCATAAACGTAGACTTACCGGATGAAAGAGCCACACCAACAGCATGGAAACGGCTCTGCCCAAGAAACACCAGAGCGTCAACCTCACCCCTGATACTGAAAGAGGTGGTGAAACGGCAACCCATAACCTGCCCATCAAGTAGCCGCTCATGACCCTTCCCAACATAAACCTCGAACCCAGCTGACTCTAACAACCCTTTAGCAGAATCAAGACTGTGAAGATGCTGACTAATCGTGCATAAACCGAGACGCCGATAAGGCTTCAGCAAAACAACAGCCTTCTCAATCACCTTACTGAAATCAGCATCGTCAAAAACATCAACCATAACAGTACGCTCACCTATCTTGGTAAAACCTGAGCGATGCCCAATATGAAACGCCAAATCAGCCCCAAGCTTCAAAGCATCCAAATCAGCAGTATCACAAACCCCATAACACAAATCAGCAGAAACCATCGTCTCCACACCAAACTCCCGCTCCAACCTAGAAGCCAAATCCCCAACCTGCCTCAAATAACCCTCAGGACAACTAAGCAAAACCAGCCGAGGCTTAACACGCCTAATCTCCTCAACAACCCGCCCCTCATCAATCTTCACTGACAGATCACCTCAACACATGTTCCGAACTGAAACAGCACATACAGCCAGCCTAATCCTTCCTAGCAAACTGAAGTACACATATGCTTTATAGTTTCTGAATGAAACAAGATGTGATCCCTGCAAAACAAGCTAAGTCGAAGATCTCCAAGTTTGCCGCATATTAGAGGATTAGGTTGGTTGATTGCAACATCTCTTTGGGGTCGAACTCTACCCATGGGATGTTCTCCTTCCTTAGCACGTTAAGGAAGTCCCAAAGATTCATACCGGACATTTCAGCCGCCTTCCAGACAGACAATTTACCCTCTTGAAGAAAACGAAGGGACTGTTGAAGATTCCATTTCTTATGTCCGATCTCGATCAACATCCTCACCGCGGTAGGCCTGTCAACTCCTTCTCGTATAACTTCCCTTATGCCTTCTCCATAGTCGCGGTAAGCCCACAACCATTATCTATGATAGCGTTGACCAATAAATATTTGTTTGAGTAACACAAAGTCATTCTTGGAGTGAGAAAAAGTGAGAATCAAAGTTAAACTAGGGGATAAAGGCCAAATTGTCATCCCGAAAGCTGTAAGGGAGTACCTTGGCTTACACCCGAGAGGTTATGCTGAGCTTGAGGTAAAGGACAAGTCACTTGAGATAAAACCGGTTTCACAAAAAGACATTGTCAAGGAATGGAGAGAAATAGCCAAGAAGCACGGTGGGGATCTAGAGAAAATGGGTCTGATATACGGAGACAAGCTGTATGAAGAGGAATTCGGAGGATATACCTAGACGCAAACTTCTTCGCATTCGCCCTCCTAGACACAACCTCTAAAGGCCAAAACGCGTCCAGCATTCAAGAAGATATAGTAAATGGAAAGGAAGACGCGATAACATCATCACTGACTTTAGATGAGCTAATGTGGGTTCTACTGAAAAACAAGAAGAAAGAACTGCTTAGAAGAGCAGTAGAGGGAGTATACGAGATGCCCAATCTAAAAGTAATAACAGTCGAACCGGATATACCGCTGCTTGCTCTAGATTTCATTGAGCAATATAACCTAAAACCCAGAGATGCTTTTCACATTGCAATTATGAAAAACTCTGGAGTAGCACGAGTTGTCACAGATGATTCAGATTTTGACAGAGTCGAATGGATAGAAAGAATCAATCTGTAACAAACCATCTAGTCCCATAGTACTCAGAGTGAGGGTTAGGAGGCGGGATAGGTATCTGCTTGTTTACTGTTTCTTCGGGATTGGTTCCACTACGACCTTCATCGGGGCAGGGAACTTGCTGGCAGCGAGTTTCAGAGCCAGCTTTGCTTTGCCGAGCTTATCGTTCTTGATGCTTAGCTCAAGGATGGTGTCGCCTGGCCTTACTCGTGCAGCTAACCCGGTTGGTTTCCCATAGGCCTTCCGCATTCCTTCCTGAAGACGGTCTGCACCAGCAGTAGCAATCATCTTGTTCTCACGCAGAATAATGTGAGGATACTTCTTCACCATCAGGAAGTACTCTTCAAAACCATCCTCGTTGATCTTCTTGTTAGCAGCGACACGGGTCGCCTCAATAGCTGTATCCCTAACCTGAACACGCTCAGTCGTAATAAGCTTCAGCTTCCAATCATAATCAATCTTAGCGGTTCCAGTGGTGAACTTGGCAATCCTTACATCACGAGCACCAGGCAAAAACTTCTTCCGAGTAGTCGCCTGTCCACGTGCAAGCTTATAGTTACGTCCCTTCAAACTCACTCAGCCCCTCTCTAAATCCTTCTCGATGCGCAAACTGTTTCGAAACCGGTAATTAAGCCTGACGGACACAGGCTCATGTTAATGCCTAGAAGTCCAAACGTAACTAGAATACCACCGAGGAAAAGGAAGGCCATCGTTTCCCTAAAGGTAAGAACCCAATAGGAGTACCATAGTGGCGAAAGTAGTTACTCTAAAGCGGCTAGGAATAAGTAAAAAATGTTTCTTAGGCGCATCTTCGTTAATAATTTGCCACACTTAAAGATCCACACTCACCACAAAAGACTTAACGGTACCAGCGTCGGTTGTCTATTTTATGGATAAATCATATCGCGCTCATTTCAAGTGGGAAGTTAGCGAGCGCGACGAAAACGGGAAAGTATCATCAATGATAAAAGTCACAAGACCAGGTGGAATAAGTGAAAAGGATGAACAAGAAATAAAGGATTATCTGGCAGAAGTATTTCCTAGAGCGCAATACAATATAATATATTCAAAGCATAATGATGATAGTGATAATGATAACTTGATAGCGCACGTTCACTTGACTCCCGATGAAAGGCAGAGGAGACTCGTTGCAGGAGAGAACCCGACGGTCACAGGTCCAGAGATTAATGGCAAGCTCAGGCTGAAATAGTTCTAAAACCTGAAACCTCATCCATATCTCAATGTTCTTTCAGGAATCCGCCGCAAAAAAAACAACCTTAGCCTAGGTCAAAAAACAACAGAATCGCTTCAGCGTCAACTATTAATACGGAAGCAGCAGGCGTTGAGGCAGGCTATGGCATTAGCCTTAGCGTAACAGCCTAGAACCGCATCCCTCAAACAAGGATGCTGATAATGCCTACCTAGCACAATAAGAGTGAAAAACAGTAGGTAGGCAAAAGTTGAAAGGAATTGAATTAGTTTTCCTGTTAATCGGAGGCACAGTCGGACTCTACCTCCGCTACCGAATGACAGCCCAGTCAGCAACAATCGGGCCCCTCCCCGTGACCGTTCTGCTCGTCAATATCCTAGGCAGCTTCATGCTCGGCGTCTTCTCAATCCTCGCCATCTCATGGAGCCTAGACGCAAAATACGCGCTACTCGTAGCGGTCGGATTCTGCGGCTCATTCACCACAATGTCCTCATTCGCACTAGACACAGTCAACCTCATAGACCACAAACAAATAGAGGCGGCCATCATCAACATATTCGCAAACATCAGCTTATCCCTAGCAGCAGTAATTGCAGGCAGAACCCTAATCAACATACTACTAGAACTAACCCTACACTAGAAGTATCTAGAATAGGCGAACAGGCCAGTTTTGAAACCAGATGAGTACCTAACCAACCGAAAATTTGCGTCGAAGTTCTTAATATAGGAAGGCATTTCTGAAAGATACCGTGGTGCAAATGCTGAACTACCGCATCATGCTTAGAAAAGAGCCAGAAGGAGGTTACACAGTTACTGTATCAACGCTTGCTGGCTGTATTACCTATGGTGAAAATGTGGATGAGGCAATATCTAATGCAAGAGAAGCTATAGAGCTGTATATCGAGAGCCTAAAGGAGCATGGGGAAGATATTCCAACCGAAGAAGGAACCTTAGAATACATCTTGACTATCAGGTCAAATGCTTAAACCTCCTTCTCTTACGTCTGTGAAAAACTTAAATCATACATCTTGTAAGACACGGTGTAAGACATGCCAACGATTAGTATCAGAATTTCTGAGAAGGAGAAGAAGGAGTTACTTGAATATGGGAATCTATCAGACTCCGTTAGAGAGGCTCTACGCCTCTACCTAGACAAGAAAAAGTCTCAGCGAATACTGCGTAGACTCGAAGAGCTTCAGCGAAAAAACCCCGTGAAGACCACAACGCTGGATGAGGTTAAACTTCTCAAGGAGGATAGAGGCCGCTGAAGGTTGCCGACAGCAGCTATATCGTAGAAGGCTTGCTTAAACACAAAAAACTTTTGGGGAAAGACGAGTTTCTTACGCCGGATCTAGCGCTTTACGAAATAACTAACTCCGTCTGGAAACATCAATATATCCTCAAAGATCTTGAGAACGGTCTACCCTACATATCGATACTCTATGATTTAGTTGACTCAGGCGCAATAAAAATAGTGTCACCCAATGAAAAAATCTTATTCAGATCATATGATATCGCTGCGAGAAGTAAGGCGTCGATATACGATGCGATATTTATTGCTCTTTCACTAGAGACCAATCTAGAATTAAAGACTTTCGATAAACAGCAGACTGAAATCATGCTGCATGAAACCAAACTGCAGTGAACTGACGCTTCCTATTTTCAATACCATCCGGAATTATGTTCGAGATTACGCCTAGGAAGATAAGGAACAGACTCTTTATCTATACACATGATATCACGTAGGGGCACTTTGTCTGAAGACCGTTTTATCCTCGTCACCGCTCAGGGGGAGCTTTCGCTAGCTGAGGTTGCAGCCTACCTCAACAAAAGCGGAGCGCATTTTCAGGTAGAGGCTTCTTCAAGCCAAACAGCGATTCTCTACGCGCCCAAGCTTGACGCCAAGAAGATGATGGATAGGCTCGGTGGACTCTTCAAGATTGGGGATGCAGCCTGCGTCCTCCACGAGAAGGATGTTGAAGATATAGATGTGCTGACGGAGAAGCTCAACAACACGGCAAAGTTCTACGACTGGGTTGAGGACAAGGCTCGGTGGAGCATCTCAACTTACAGCGACGAAACAGGCTTCGACACCGACTTCCCAGCACTCCTGCAGGAATACTTCAAACAACGGTTGAGAAACGACCATGTGAGCAAAGCTCGATATGTGCCCCCGAAACGCACCCGAGAAATCGATCAGGAAATCATCGCGGACGAACTGATACGGCAGAAAATACTTGACGGCGGCTTCGAAATAATGGCGGCGCATCTAGCCGGCAAATACTACGTCGGCAGAACCCTTGCAGCCATATCTAACGAGGAGTACCGAAAACGAGACCTTGGCCGCCCAGTTCAAAACCCTAGGCTCACCATACCGCCAAAAATAGCTCGAATACTGATTAACCTCACCGGCTTAGGACCCGGTCAATCGCTCCTAGATCCTTTCTGCGGACTAGGAACAATCCTGCAGGAAGCCGCGGTTCTCGGCCTCAAAGTCACTGGATGCGACATAAGAGGTGACCGCGTCGAAGGAGCAGCTGAAAACATGAAATGGCTCGCCGAAACCTACAACCTGAAAATACGCGATGTTGAGAAGCAGGTCTTCAGAGCAGACGCGAAAAACCTCTCACAAATAATCAAGAGACCAATAGACGGCATCGCCACCGAACCGATCTTGCTACCTCCACTCAGAAGCTACCCGTCGGAAGCAAACGCCACAAAAATGCTGCAGGAAGCCGCAGAAACATATGAAGAAACCATACCCGAAATGGCGGCTGTCCTGAGAAGCCATGGAAAACTAGTGCTAGTGGCCCCGTACATTCAGACCAACAGCGGAAGCAAAGTATCCTTCAACCTAGAAGACGTGTTCAAAGAAGCAGGGTTGAAACTACATAAATTCACCCATCTGCCCTCACTAGGCACCCCGGTGATGGCGCCACCGGCCCGCGACCAAAAAATCCGCAGAGGCGTCTACGTACTAGACAAGCTCTAAGCATCATCATCGTTACCATTATCATTTGCCGCCGGCCTCGTCTTGACGGCTCTGTTCGCAAGCCTAAACAGCCCGAGCAACAAAGTGGCCTCCCGTGAAGACGGTCTTCCTCTACTGATTAGCCGGTTGACAGCGGTCTCGACGATCGGAATCTTGTACTCAGCGTAGCCGAGAGCTTTTGCGAGGTTAACCGTGTACTGCACAACACGGTTACGCTGCTCCTCATTCGCAACTGTATCCAAATCCTCGAAAGTGTGTTTTGAAAGCTCGTAGAGAAGAATGGCTGCAGCGTGACTGATGTTCAGGGTTGGGTAGGAAGGTGCCGAGTATATGCTGACAACCATATCCAACGCTTCAAGCTCCTCATTCGTTAAACCAGTGGTCTCCCGACCGAACACCAAGCAAACAGACCCGGAGAAACGACTAAGCTCCTCAGCCATAAAACTAGGAGGAACAGTTGATCTCAAAACATTGCTAGGACTCACTTTAAAAATAGCAGTGGTCCCCACAAGATAATCAAACCTACGCAGATCCTCGAAACTGCAGATCTTAGCATCATCCAGCACCGAAACAGCATGCGAAGCAAACATCCTAGCCTTACCTAAATCAACCTCAGGCTTCACAAGCAGCAAATCGTGAAAACCAAAGTTAGCCATAACCCGCGCAACATGACCAACATTTACCTCATACCTCGGCTCAACCAACGCAACACTAAGCCTCAACAGCAACAACACCTACTGCTACTTACTACTCTTCAAAACCGTCGCCAACCCATATTTCAAATTGATGCCACCGACAAGCAGCGGCGCGCCTCAACCGCAGAGAGCTCCTCAAAGAAGAAGCGAACCTGCTTCAACAAACGGGTCTCAAAACCAAGCCCCTTAACGTATCTGAGCATATCTTCAGCATCCGAGAGACTAGAGACCAAGAAGACTATCCGCCCATCCCGCTGGAGACATCTCGAAGCATCTTGAAACCACGCCTCCGAAACCTCAACCCCGCCGCGCCCACCATCAACCGCCTTATCCTCAACCCCGCTTGAAGGCAGGTAAGGCGGATTAAACACCACAAGATCAAACACACCTTCCCGAAACGACCTCGCCGAATCCCCGCAGACAAAATCAACCCCACCTCGAGAAGCAACTCGATCTTTCGCCATCTTGACCGCCGCGGGATCAACATCAACACCCACAGCTGAGCCAAACCTTGCAGCCAGCTCCACGATCACCGCGCCGGAGCCGACACCTATCTCCAGAACCCGCTCCCCAGCATATTCTTGAACAGCGTCTATCAGGAGAAGTGTATCCTTAGCAGGAGAATAAACCGCGCCACGGTCACCAACAGGAGCATGACTCTTTTCTCGACTGGTCAATCGGTGGATTTCACCAGCCTCTTAGCTATGTTTACTGCTTCATCGACAGTTAGATGTTCAACCCGCGTCCTAAGCATCTCATCGCCGAGGGTTTCCCGGAAACGTTGAAGCTTCATCTCATCCTTGAAAATGTGCTTCAGAGCCGATGACACCTGCCTACCTCTGAATGAAAACAAGGTTTTCAAAGACGAAACCAGATGCAAATCCACTTGCACATCTTTTCTAAGCTGGAGCAGAAGCACAGTCGAATCCACTTGAGGAGGAGGAGAAAACGCTTCACGCCCCACATCAAACAGCCGTGTCACCTGAAAGAACGCCTGCGCCACAGCAGTCACAGCCCGATAGTTATCTGCACCCGGCTCCGCTAGAAGCTTATCACCGAACTCCTTCTGAATAGTCATCACAGCCCGCTCAGGCCGCTTCTCAACCAGCCACTCAACGAACTGCCTCGACCTCGAATACGGGATATTCGAAACCAAGACATTGAAGGACCTGTTGACCGAGAAGCCGTCCCCCAAAATCAGCTCAAGATTTTGACAGCCCTGAAGATTAGAAGCGGCAACCTCGAACATGCCACGGTCAATCTCAGCTGAAATAACCTGTCCCGCGTACCGACACAGCCGCTCCGTCAGATCACCCTCACCGGTACCGATCTCGAAGACAATCGAATCCTTTGAGAGGTGAGCAGTCTCAACTATCCGGTCGAGAATCTCAGCGTCCTTCAGCAGATGTTGACCAAGCTTACGCCGGCGCTTCACTGCAGAGAAGTCCCCTATTCTTCTTCCCTAGGCACCGCGCCCAAGCAAGCCGAGTGCTCATTTGCCTACCGGCGGACGAAGATGTTGATGCGTGAGCCTCCCGCCATCTCTTCAACGATTCTTTTCGCGATAAGCTTAGCAGGATCTCTCAGCCCAGTTCTTTCTTGTAGATCTTGGAAGCTTGTGAATGGTTTACGCTCCCGCTCGCGGATTAACTGATGCATGAAGGTTTTCCCAATCCCCGGGATCAGTTCAAGAGCGTGCAGTCTAGGTGTAACAGGTTGAAGACGGTTCATAATGTCGACGTACTTCTCCTCCTTGTTCTTCACAAGCTGCTCGACAGCGGGTTCAAGCTCGCTCTTAGCGTCGCCAGTAAGCTCCTCATACGTCAGCTTGCCTAAGACGCTCACAATCTTCGCGCGACCCTCCTTCCCAATGTAGATCCGCTCACCGGGATCAAAGTCAGATCCGGTTATAGCGAGTATCTCTAGAAGCGTAAGCATATCTTCTCCGACGGCCTGCACAATCGGGCCCTCACGGCCTTTAATGACTTGAGATCGACCCCGCTGAACAAAGTCCAAGACGTAAGCGTACTCTTCATACTTCTTCTGGGGGTGTAAACTACTACTTACCAATCTAATATCCTCCGAGGAGCGAGTTTAACGTGAAGTCTCCGGTTCAAGCCGGGAAAATATAGTGCACACTACTGCATAACTTTTAGTCAATTTCTCCCGCTCACTCTAATTAAGGCTTTAAGGTGTTATCTGCCTTTAAACTTTCCGCATCTGAAATCTAAATGTTGAGGATTTCGAGAATCTTATCCATTATGTCTTCAGGAAGGAGCTTCTTCCACCCAGATGTGAAGACACGGAGCTCCTCCTTACTCTTAGGTATAATATTTGTAATCTCAACAGCCTCACGCTCGGAAAGCTTCGCCTCACTAACAAGCCGTTCGCGGATCTTCTCAGACTCCTCCGCAGAGGTCTTCGAAAACTTCGACACATAATCAAGCGTACGACGCTGAATCTGATCAGCAGTCTCCGCGTTAAGCCCCCCAAGAAGCTTCTGAACCTCAGGAAGAGTAATCAGCTTCTTCTCCTTAGTAGCAGACACCGCAGATCATCTACTCCTTAGAAGCACGAGGTGCCTTGGCCTTAGGTTTAGCGGTAGTCTTAGCCTTAGCCTTGGTAGTCTCAGCTTTAGTCTTAGTTTTAGTCTTAATCTCGGTCTCAGTCTTAGTAGCGGTCTTCCCAACGGAGACAGAGGATCCTCGATGAGGTCGGATATGCTCCAGCCGCGGTGATATCTGCTTCATCTTGTTACCGATCGGGAGACTGATAACAAGTGAACGCGGCCGAATCTCCTCCACAACTCCAACTTTACCTTGAAATCTTCGATGAGGCATGCCTTTAACCTGACTTGGATCAATATCGATCACAACCTCATCATTAACCGAGTACTGCGTCAAGATATTCGATAAACCGTGAGCGTGCTTGCTATCCTTCTTCAAACCTCTTGTCTTATGTCTAAACCCTTTACTGTGCGTCATCCTCTATTCACCCTGAGATATTAGTCGAGCACGGTCTGAAGCTCCCTAATATAGGTGTTGCCATCAAATACCCCTCAACCATTACATTAAGTGAGACACTCGCTCTTAGACATATATGCGAAACACATCCGTTTTCGAGCCGATCAAGCCGATTACGGTAGGTAAAGATCGCTTTGACCACGTTTTTTACTGAGGTTCCACTAAGGCAACGAAGCGCGTTTGTTTGCTTGCCTGCCAGCCTATTTGCTAATTCACTCTATCTTTAGGCCGATTTTCTTTTGGGCTCGAGGCAGAGTAACTGTTAGGATGCCACTGGTGAACTTTGCTCTAGCCTTCTCAGTGTTAACTTTGACGGGTAGATGTATCATCGTTTTGAACGAGTTGAACTCGATGTGTTTCTGAGAAGTGCCCCACCGCTCCCACTTCAGGTTTTGATGCAGCACCGCTTTGACTTCCAGTGAATTGTCAGTGACGCTCAGCGAAATGTCGTCTTTGCTGGTTACGCAGGGAAGATCAACCGTCACAACCACGTTATCATCGGTCGTTGACACATCGAGCAGCGGCTCTAAGCAGCTCTCCGAAGCACTCCAGAGCGGCCTGAACTCCTCATCAAACTCATCAATTACTTCATCAACCCAATCCACGGTTCTTCTACCCCCGCTCCCAGCAAGCTCTCAATCTCCATCATCTACTACTGTTACCTGTACATGATTGGGATGCCTTGCTCCATAGGCTTCTGCATATCAGTAATCGAGCCTTCAGCCTGCTTCATTAGGTCCCGCGCCTTCACACGAATCTCATCACCCTTCTCAAGAAGACTCTTCACTTCCACGTTCGTCCCGATGAGCTTGTTTAGAGCCTGAATCACTGAGGCGGCGGCACCCGGATCCGGGTACTTCAAGAAGGATTGAGACAGAAGCGCGACCGCAGGCAGCTCAATCCTGCTAGACTCCTTCAGCAGAACCGCGTAAATCCCGGCGATGAAACCCTCCTCCATCACCTCTATACCTTTGTTCTTCAGAAACTCCCGCGACTCAATATTGTTAGCTACACCGTAAACACTGGGCGTCTGAATGTCAACCCGCTCCTGAACAGGAACTCCGCTGAGCGAAACAGCCAGCTTCACATTCTTCGACTTGAACCACTTAATGATAGCGCGAGCAGCAGGGTTAAGCGCAGTAATAGGCAGTGGAACCTCCGACGTCAAAACAAGCAGATTCTCATTCCCGTAAATCCGAACCGGATCCTTCAGAATACCGTCATGCAGAACCATAACAGGAGGAAACTCATCCGACTCCAAGTGAGCTACCTCACTCAACCCAAGCTGCTCAATTATATGCGACCCCGCTATCGTACCGACCAGCCCAACATCAGGCAACCCCTCAATAGCTATAGGTGAGTGGAACCGCACATCTCGATCTTCAATAACCTGAACTATTTCCGGCATCTAAACAAAAAAGGCGAACAACCAATTTAATCCTTATGTTCACCTGCTCTCGCTAAGGCTCCTCCTAAACCCTTCACTACAAGCATTCCCAGCCAGCGACACAAACCGACTATCAGCTCAGGAGACCCGCAAAGAAATTAAATAGCCAGCATCTCATCACAAGAGCCGTGGTTACAGTAGCAGACGTTATGACGAAGGACGTTGTCACCATCGAAGGCGACAAAACAGTCCTAGAGGCCGCTAAAACGATGCGGCTGAAAAAGTTCAGCAGTCTAGTTGTCACAGACAAAGGAAAGACAGCGGGCATCGTAACCGAGCGGGACCTCGTCAGAAAAGTCTTGGCTGAAGACCGTGACCCCAACAAACTGCTGATCTATCAGATAATGTCCACCGAGTTAATCACTACAACTCCTGAAACATCGATCGAAAACGCCGCCAAAGTCATGACTGAACAGCGCGTCAGACGATTACCCGTCATGAAGAACAAAAAACTAGTAGGCATCATCACAGCCAGCGATATTGCCAGACACCTCAGCGACGCCACCAGCAGCATAGAAATGCTCCTACGATCGCTCAGAAAATCCCCAAACCACATCTAACTAGCTAGCCAGCCAAAAGACTAACTGGCTGAGCAGCAGCAACAGTCCAACCTACCTAGGTTTCGAAGCCAACATCTAGGATATCGAATGGAGCCGACTCATCTAGAACCACCTTTCGCTCCAAAACCTCTGCCACGTTAGGCTTCACTTCGCTGTTCTCACCGGTGAGAAACCGCCTGATGCTCAGCCCACCGTCGCACTCAACACGGAGACGCAACCGCTTCTTATCATCACCCTCCACCGATTCTACAGTCAACTTGTGGATCTTCTTAGTTAAGCTGCTCCTTCCAGGCGGAGTCATCGTAACCGCAGCGCCAGTGAAAGCGGTTTCAAGCTTCTTCACCACATCCTCGGCTACAGGCTGATCCAGAGCCGCGTTGCTTTCAAAGGTGACGGTGAAGCCTCTATCGCTGCTCGGCACGCCTTCAAGGATTGAAATCTCCTTCAGAGCTATGGCGCCATTAACTGTCTGCATTACTGACTCAAGGTTTGAGGGCTTACGCACCATCGGCTCAGATACCTCTGCGTAGAAGGGGCGTCCACGCCCCAGAACAAGGCTATCAGTGTCTTCGCCGCCGAGCCACGTGAACTTCACTTTGCCTGCTTTGAAGAGGTTGAGGAGAGGTTCAGAGAGCCGCTGCTCAACGCTGTCGCTGGTGGAGTACCCGGTGAGGTTGCATTTAGGGCAGCCTTCTCCTCTACATTCAGGGCAGCGTCTCCGCTTCTGCGGGATGCCGCGTTGAGTCTTCACGTATCTTCCGTATACGTAGAGAGGGCGGGGAGTCACTTCAGCATGATCTATGAGAGTATCAATTACGACAGTAATATCCGGAACATGATGCTTAGCCTCAACGCCGAGCCGCCTTGAAACAATCCGGTTCAACTCGCCTGTAAAGTTGGTTTTAACGGTCTCGCCGCCGCGGAGTTTCATCTCAGCCCTCAAATGATCCTCCTTCTCAGTGATAGATATCGGGATCTTGGCCCCAATAATGATGCTGCTGAACTCGTAGCCTTTAATCGCATTCACCACAAGCTCAACATACCTATCCAAGTTAGAGAGAAGACTACCGCAGATGTAGCAAGGCTTCTGCTGCTGTTGCTGCTCAGCTGTATTGGTTAACTCGGCCTGCTGCCTCAGGTCTCTACCCTTCGAAGCATAGTCGAGACTCCTATGCTCAGATGAAAACTGTCTTCCAAGACATGAGTCACAGAGAGGATACTGCTTCAAAAGATCCTCCACTTTTTTCTGGCTCTGCATACTAACTAACCAATCATCCAACAATAACTACTAGATTAACTAATTCATCCACGTTACTACTACTGCTGTTCTAGACGCTTCATCATCTGGCGGAACTGCCGGCCGCGGCTAGCTTTCATAACAGACTTTGTCTGCCTATATCTAGCCATCATATCCTTAACATCCTTCTCGGTGGTTCCGGAACCCTCGGCTATTCGGTGAATCCTAGATGAGTTCAGAAGATCAGGATCGGCACGCTCAACCTTCGTCATCGACTGAATAATTACTCGCCAATAACGCATCTTCTCCTCTAAACCTTCAATATCCTGATCCTTCACCGCGCCTGAGAAGCCCGGTACCAGATCAAGCATCTTCTTCAACGACCCCATCTTCGTGATCTGCTCAAGCTGATAGTAAAGATCGTCAATCGTCATCTTGCCGGAGGTGATACGCTGAATCTTCTTCGTATCAGCTTCAAGCTCCAGATCCTTAACACGGTCAAGGAGAGCTTTGAGATCACCCATATCCAGCAGCCGACCGACAAACCGGGTCGGAGAGAACTGCTCCAAATCATCGATTCGCTCACCCGTTCCGATGAAGGTAATCTTCGCGCCTGTAGCGGCGGCCGCAGCTAAAGCACCACCACCTTTAGCAGCACCGTCAAGCTTCGTGATGATGATGCCGCCCACAGGAACAGTCTTATGGAACGCCTCAGCCTGATTGTAACACTGCTGCCCAATCGTGCCATCAATCACTAGAAGAACACGGTCAGGGTTAATGCGGTTACTGATCTGCTGCATCTCGTCGAGAAGACCTTTCTCCTCCTTATGCCTGCCAGAGGTATCAACAATTATCGCGGTCTTTCCCTGCTCCCTGAACGTCTTGACGCCTTCAGACGCGACTTTAACAGCATCCTTGCTCTTTTCATTCCCGTAAACAGGCACATTCACCTTTTCACAAAGCATTTGAAGCTGAGTTAAAGCGCCTGGACGGAAAGTATCAGCACCTACGACACCAACGTTGTAGCCTTGTTTAGAGAGGTATCTAGAGAGCTTACCGACGACTGTTGTCTTGCCGCTGCCCTGAATTCCGATTAGCATGATAACGTTATTTTTATCGGTGGGAATCGTGAACGGGCTCTCTTCACCGAGCGTCTTTGAGAGCTCTTCGTAAAGGATCTTCACAACGTGATCTTTACGTGGAAGACCAGGCGGAGGCTTCTCATTCAGAGCACGTTCCTCAATCTTCTTCGAGGTCTCAAGAACAAGCTTTACGTTAACATCAGCCTGAAGCAACGTGCGTTGAAGGTCTCGAACAAACTCTTTGACCGTCGCCTCATCAATAGCCCCGGCTCCGAGGAGGTTCTTTACAGCCTTCCTAAGACCATCCTGAAGACCTGAGAGCATTTATCTCTAAGATTAGCTCCTCCGATCTGCAATATTAACTCTTTTGGACGACGCCCTTATCCACCAGTCGAGCATCTCGGATCTCAAGAAACCCTCGATCACCAAACCAGTGCCGCACAGCATCCAGCACCTCAATCCTACGTTTGAAAAGCGGGCAGTCGAGAACAAAAGTCTCAGCTTCACCGCCTTCAAAACCAATATGCACACCTACACGCCTATGCAGCTTCACAAGCTCATCAACCATCGCTTCATCGATAACTCTGCCTAACCACGCTTCAGTAAGACCCTCAGCCGCAACACCTGTAACAATAACATTGAAGCCGTCACGAACAATGCTCCGCATATACACTTCAGGATCAACCTGCCAAAGAGGAGAAACAGGAGTCAAACCTACGCGGACACATGCTTTCTCAAACCGATCCTTCTGATATTGACTTGCAAGCCCGCCTGTAACAAGCCCTTCAAACCCGTGCTGCGTCTTCGCCGCCTCAAGAATCTCGTCAAGATCGTACGCTTCACCTTCACCCACCTGCTTAATCTCAGCAGTCATAAGAGGCACCCCGATAGCCTCAGCCTGCAGACGCGTCCAACCAACGTTCGGATAATGGAACAAGTAGCTCTCTGAGCTCTCAGGCTTTATTGTGATGAAGCAGGAGAGACTATGACCCTGCCGCTGCGCAAGATATGCGGCATACGTGCTGTCCTTCCCACCGGAGTAGAGAACACCGACCTTCGAAGCCAACGCACTCCTTAACAGAACAGTGGTAGTAGACCCATCAGTACTCGATATTCATCAGCTATCAGACGGCTCTTCCGTAACATCATCTAGGTCCAATCTGAGAGTACCCTTCAAGCTGCATTAAAGGCTTGCCAACTAACTGAAGAAAGCGCGTCTGTCTCGCTGTTCTACTTTCTAGACACCCCGTTCCAAACAGTAGAATTATACACTCTACAGCCCATATACAATATAGGAGGAATAGAAACAAATGGAGTCTAAAACAATACTCCTCGGAACCACAATTGTCCTGCTCGCCGCACTAGTAGCAGTCACAGGAATCTACTTTACAAGTACACCGCAGGTGGGCTCTACACCACCCCTTGGATTAGGAGACGTCAACACACCAACAGCAAAGACCAATCAAAACGTCGGTCTAGCTGGCGCATCAGCTACACCACTCTACACCCAGTCAGGAAACTACACAAAGGCAAGTATTCTCAGCGTGTCAGGAACAGGCGTCGTCAGCGTAAAGCCTGATAGAGCAGTGATCCAGATGGCGATACTTACAGAAGCACCAACAGCCGAGAAAGCTTCTGCACAGAATGCCGACAGCTTCAACGTTCTTCTAAAGGCTCTTCTCGACGAAGGCATCCCTAGAGACAATATAGAAACAGTTCAGTACACAATTTACCCGAACTACGACTATAACGCTAAGATCCCGTACATTCTAGGCTACAGAGCATACCACGTCATCTCGGTGACGGTGGTGCCGACTCAAGTAGCCGACTTAGGTAAACTCACCGGCAAAATTATTGACGTAGCGGTCGCAGCTGGCGTAAACCAGATCAACAGCATCCAGTTCACAGTCTCTGATGACAAAATCAAGGATCTACGAAACGACGCGTTGAAAGAAGCGGTCTTGGACGCGAGGAAAAAGGCTGATGTCATGGTGGCAGCCTTAGGGGTACATATCTTGGCTGTACAGCAGGCGTCGGAGAGCAGCTATCTGCCTTCGCCAGTCTACTACAGAGATGCGGCCCCGGTCGCGGCAGGAGCCAAGTCGAGCACAGAGCTGGTTCCCGGAGAACTAAGCATAACTGCATCAGTAAGCATAGTCTACGAGATAGGTTAGCGAACTACGAGTCTCGCAACCTATCCCCTTTTTCTTTCAATGCAGATTAGCTGGGGAACAGAATGATAGTCCTCGTTTTTTTCGATTTAATTACCAATCTTTTCAGTATCTCGGTTAACGTTTAATAAGTAGCGAACAAGATCTAGCTACGTTTTGAGCACTCCAAACGAACCGCCAGAGGTTAAGCGGGTATACAGATCCCGAACGGAGCGGATGATAGCAGGCGTCTGCGGAGGCATCGCGGAGTACTTCAACATCGACCCGACGCTTGTCCGATTAGCGTTCGTCCTCCTAATATTCGCCAATGGCATTGGGCTTATCCTATACGTTATAGCGGCTATAATTATTCCACTAAACCCAACCGCTGTGCCTTCAAGAGGTCCGCCGGTCGAGATTCCTATAGCAGGTAGCGCGGCGAGTGTTATAGTGCTCGTGATAGGAGTGCTTATCCTGCTCCTCGGAGTAGCAAGTCTCATATCGCTCTACGCAGGAGCAGCGTGGAGTCCATGGAGCATCCTCGGCTTCGTAGGCCAAGTATTCTGGCCACTTTCACTGATAGCTGTGGGCATCATAGTGCTATTCGTCGCTCTAGGCTCAGGCCGGAGAAGAGCATAGCCACGCCAACCTGAAAAGAAGAGAAGATGCTGCGGACGTAACGCAAAAAATCTACTCTTACAGTAGGGCTGCTAAGCCTGACGTGTAGTATAGGTAAATCAGATACAGGCCGCCCAAGATCATTACTGCGCCGCTGATTTTGTGCAGCATCGGGGTTAGGTTCTGTATTTTTGCCAGAAGCGGCCGCTTAGCCATCGCCACAAGTATGCTTGTGATTATCAGCGGAACCCCGACTCCTAACGCGTAGAGAATTAGGGTGATAACTCCGTCGAAGGGTCCTGAACGGGTGAACGCCAAGAGGACAACTGAGAAGAAGAGCGGGGCGGTGCAGCCTGCAGCAGCCAAGCCGTACGCTATCCCGTAGACGAAAAAGCCGCGTAACCCTTTTCGCTTAGAGGATATTACTTGGTAGGCGAACGGGAGCTGCACGTTGGCAATTATCAGTACGCCCAGAACTATCATCATAACTCCGGAGAAAACTGTTAGCAGAGTAATGTAAGGCTTGATTAACCCGCCTATCGTAGTTGTACTGATTCCTACAGCTGCGTAAACAGTGATGAGGCCAATTGTGGACACGATTCCCCCTTTCAAGGCGCGGGAGACAGTTATTTCAGAGCCAAGATAGTAAGTGATGTAGCCGGGGATAAGCGCGTACCCGCAGGGTGAAAGCATAACAAATATCCCCATAATGAAAGGGTATGCAAGCGAAACTATGTCTGAAGCCATGCTTGAAAACAGCTCTCTGCGTTAGAGACGCAGTGAAAAAAACTCCGGTTTATAGATGTATAGTAGACGCGGCATAACTATCTTGCATTAGCAGGCTAGGGTTGAAGAAGCGGATCAACAGCACCTGAAAGCGTGTCTAGCTGAGTGAGTCCTAAGAAGGTGTTCTTAACCTCGCCGTCAGGTGAGATAACTAACGTGGTGGAGAGCTCAGTCACCTTGAAGTGGTCAGTCAGCCCCAAAGTAGTATCCCTCAACATAGTCCACTCAATCCCCTTCTTCTCAATATGGTTCTTTAGCACGTCAGGAGTATCATAGGTGGGATCAACCGTGACTGAGAGCAGTACGAAGTTCTTGTCCTTATACTTGGGATAGAAGTCGTTCTTGAACACCTGCTCCTGCTGCGCACAGGTTAAACACCAAGAAGCCATAAACTCTAGAACAACTACCTTCCCTTGGTAATCCTTCAGAAAATACTGCTTACCGTTAACATCCTCCAACGGAATAGATCTCCAATCACTGATTGTGGAAATTGGTTTATTGTCTGACGGATCCGTTGATGTGGGCAACCCGCCTGATGGGTAGATTGTGATGGCCGCGAATGAAGTGGCCAATATCAGGCCGAGAGCAATCATTCTGAGATTACTGGGTGACTTCCAAGATCTCGCTGCGTCACTGGTGCTCAAAGTAAGTTTGCGCTCCAATCTCCAACTCGAATGTCCGACAATTAAGTATTGCGTTCTAAAAATAAAAAGAATCCCATCACATTCAGCTACGTAGTCACGTGCTAGCTGAATGATCATTCGTGCTGTGCAGTGGTCTGGTGATGCTGGACTGCTGTGGTTTCCCCGCTTAAGGAGAATATTTTCCCGCCTATGGAGTAGACTAGTGCTGCTAGAGCTATCAGGCTGACTAGTAGCGTGATCTCCATTTGTGATGGGATGTAGAGGCTCTGCGATCCCTCTAGTGCTGTAACAACCTGTCCTGCGATTATCAGATCATATCTTACGAAGAACATGCCTATTAGTACCAGCGATGCTGCTGCGAGAATTCCCCAGAGGCTTTTACCTGTTCTAGGATAGATTAGGAGAAGAAGCGGAGCGATGCCTCCGACTATGACTTCTAAGCCCCAGAACTGCAGCATCATTGGACCGCTGACTAGGAGAGCTAGTGCATCGGCTTCATGTGGAATTTGGCTGAAGAGAGAGGTCATGGTCTTCCAGGATATGAAGAGGAGATATATCACGAGCAGCAGACCCATTATTCTGCCTAGACTAGTGAAGACTCCGCGTGACTCTTGGCTTACGCTTTGCCGCGTAACTCTCTGCGTAAGTATCGTTGTGAGCAGTAGCACAGCTGCGCCAGATACTAGTGCGGTAAGTACGAAGAATATGGGCATGTAGGCTCCGAACAGCAGCGGTCTAGCCTTGAGGACACCGAAGAGTGCTCCGAGGTTGCTTGGAGCCGCTACCGCTAAAGCTAAGGCGCCGACACCAATCATTCGGGCTATACGGTGGTCGCGTTCTTCCGATTCCTCTGAGAGGGAGCGGTAGCCCAGGGTTAGCACGGTGTAGAAGAGAGACTTGATTCCAGAGGAGGATCTTGCTTTCACCGACAGATCTATCCTGTTCAGAAGCCAGAACTCGACTATTACAACGACGAGGTACAGGACGTAGAGGAGCATCATCCACATCATCGGTGAGGAGAAGTTCTGGCTCACCAAGAAGGGGATATAGGCGCGGTCTAGCCGTCCGAGATCTATGGCTATCGCTGTGAAGCCTGTGAGAAGCATCACGATAGCGAGGAAGATTGCACTTCTGCTGATTAGCTCGAAGTCGCCTATTCTGAAGATGTGGCCCAGCGAAGCGATTAGGCACAGTCCTGAGCCTGCGAGTACGAAGAACACGTAGACGGGTACCAGAAGACCCCAAGCCACGCTTGAACTCACGTACTCTGCGAAGATCGGGGTGCCGAAAAACAGGTATCCACCTACAGAGTACCCCAGCGGAAGCAAGCCTAACACGAGGACAGCTAGCCATGCGTAGAACTGGATAGATACTCCGCCAATCTGTTTCGGATATTCAAACCTAGGTTTCATTTTCTTTTCTCACCCATCTCCTAATACACATAGTAGATCTGCGGCTCCGTTCCCAGCGACTCCTTAAGCCTGAACACCTGCCGTTTTGTTTTGATCAGCTTCGATACTTCGCTGTTAGGATCGTTGAGATCTCCGAAGTGTCTAGCACCCACAGGGCACACCTCGACGCAGCGCGGATGCAAGCCTCTCCTAGTCCTGAGGGCGCAGAAGGTGCACTTCTCAACCACCCCAGCGGGACGAACCGGGGAAGTGACCGAGGGTAAACCATACATGCCTCCTATAGGGTTAACCTCTTCAGCCGGTACCTCAGGCTTTTTCCAGTTGAAATTACGCGCCCAATATGGGCACGCAACCATACAGTACTTGCAACCGATGCATTTGCTGTAATCAATTACAACAATTCCGTCCGGATCTTTCCATGTCGCTTTAACTGGGCATACATCTACGCATGGAGGGTTTTTGCACTGCATGCACTGTGTTGGCAGATACCATTTTCCTTTGATCGGCGCCTCCTCGTAATACAGGTCTCCAGAGTCCATGTCGGTGGTTCCCGGCTCCATCTGGAACACTCTAATCCATTGAATATTGGAGTCTCGCCCGATATTGTTCTCTTTGATACAGGCGTAGACGCAGCGTCTGCAACCTACACATGCGCCGACGTCGATGACCATGCCGAAGTTAGTGCTGGAAGAGGAGGGTTTCTCTGCTGACTGCCCTAGCACCGGTTCGACGAGTTTTAGGCTTGAAAGGCCGACTACACCAACCCCTACTGTGCCAGAGACAGCTTTGATGAAGGTTCTTCGGTTAACCAACTTCCCTAGACACCTCCACTCCTTCTGGAAAATGTGACAGTGAAGATCGCTACCCCAGCGATTAGAGCCATTACGGGAGAGAGAAGTGCAGCTAAGATGACTGTTGATCGCTCAGGCCTTTCAGGAGGCGGAAGGGCCTGGACAGCAGGTAGATCAGGGGGGTGCGGGTTGTGGCAGGCAACGCAGCTCGGAGCCGCGCCTTCACTCGTTGACGTGTAGTTGAGACCATGCGTGCCGTGAACACCGATCTTCCAGTCCGCGTATCTTTCGCGGTGGCAGTTAGCGCACAGGTTTGATGCAGTAGCATTTGTGAGGAGTATACCATTCAATGTGTGTGGCTGCATCGCGAAGTTGTCGTGGCAGACTAGGCAGGCCTGCTCTCCTGCTCCCAGATTACTATGTAGCCCCAGGTTTTGTTTGTGGCATGTGGTGCAGCTTAAGCTAGGTTCTGTTGAGTTAGACAGGATGCGTTGATGATTCAGGGTGAGCTGATTGGGCTTAGTTGAGAGGCTTCCGTGGCATGTCTGGCAGGCGATGTTAGAGAAACTGGCGTGGGAGTTCGGCACCGTGTGACAGGTTGTGCATGTGACTTCCGGTTGGACTTGAGATTCTGCGATAGCAAGCGGGATAACAGCGAGGCTCGAAGCTATTATTGCAATTATTATCGTAATTTTTATAGTCAATCGGTTTTCATCGCCATCGTGTTTTTAGAGAGTAGGCCACATATTTATATTTGTTGATTTAATTATTCTCCTTATTACACAATGTTTAAATAATATATTGTGTATCAATTATACAAATGATGCCCGTTCGAAACTACGCGAACATAATGCTGTGGATAGCACTCTTCCCGTTGCTAGTAATGGCAGGCAACGCAATCATAATAATTGAAGGCGCACTACTGCTCCTAAACCTCTACACACTTCCTTGGCTGAGCACATTTCTGAGATACATACCAGCATATGCTGTAATGATTACCGGGATCCTGCTGATCTCGCGATGGAACAGCAAAAAAAGCATCATTGAAACAATAAAGTACCTTGGATGGCCATACGACACAATAGATGCGGTAATCGCATTCGCAGCAGGAACAATCACAGGCTTCCTCAACGTTTTCTTAATACTAGGGATCCTGCTTCTACAGGTAATAGTAGTACAGAGTCTAAGCGTCGGCTTCCCTGCTACAGCTCTGGCGGTTGCACTCGCAGGTCCACCTGAAGAACTGGCCAGATGCTATATTCAGAAAAACCTAGCAGGCTCAATCACAAAGTGCCAGAACACCGCGCCAATCAAAGCATTAACAATTATCATAATGACAGCCACATTTGGTCTCACTCACGAGGTTAGCAGATTTGTTCTGAACCTCGGCACCAGCTCAACCCCCTTCTTTTCGGTGCAGGACTTGGGATGGTACATAGGCGGGTTCGTTCTCGCATCGTTGTATGTGGTGATGAAGAGCTGGTTCGCTAACAGTGTCGCACACTCCTGGTACAACATAATTATGTCGTTCTTCCTGCATTGAGCTGCAGAGACAGCTGCTACAGCAAACAAGCCTTATTTTCTGAGCTTCTTATAATTAGAAAAATATATTAACACAATTACACCAATAGTTATCGAGGTGTCTGAAATAGAAGACGCTACATCAACAAGCAAAACTAGGCGACTGATACTGCACCTACTATCAACTCAGGCAATGAGCGTCAAAGAATTAGCTAAAAAACTCTCGATGGAACCCATAGCTATTAGACATCACATACGGGTGCTCAAAAACTCAGGAGCAATTGAGGAGTGGGAGCACAAGCGAGGAAAGGTTGGGCGGCCAGTCATCAAATACCGCGCAGTACAGGTTCCAGCAAACCAAACGATAGCCAGTGAAGCACACTGGTTCTATAGCTTCTTCCAGAGACCCCTATCCACAGTTGTGAGAAGAAGACTCTTCACCGTCGGTAAAGAAGCAACCATACTAGACGCTGCCGAGATAATGCGTGACAACGGGATAGGCAGTATCCTCATAATGGATGATGCGACCAAAGAGGTAGTAGGTATTGTTACCGAGAAAGATCTAGTTAACAAGGTGGTTGCGAGGAATCTTCTGCCACTCGATGTTAAGGTTGAGAGGATAATGACAAGCCCAGTCATAACAATACAGGAGACAGCTGAGATAGCAGAAGCGCTGGAGTCTATGGCGAAGTACAGGATCAGGCGTTTGCTCGTCCTCAGAGATAAAGAGCCTTTAGGATTAATTACTCAGGAGAACATCATCGATGCATTCGTGCTTGAAGGCGGTATTCGAGCGTTTAAGGAAAGATCGATGAGCCCAAGAACCAAGCTGAGTCAAGTTGAGCAATCTTCATTCATGCCCGAGACAAGCAAAGAATAATATAAATCATTTAACTATTATTTTAATAAGTCATCCATTCCTTCAGAAACGTTAATATAAAGTAATTGATATAATAAATATAGTTAGCGTGGACTGGGAGTAAAGATGTTTTGTGGCGATAATTAGAACAGAGGCGAACGAAATAAGAAACGGTATTGAGTTTGGAAAAGCCCTCTCAAGCAAGAGGCGGCTCGAAATACTCAGAGTATTATCGAACGAGCCTATGAGTATTAAAGAGATCGCGGACACCTTGTGCTTAAACTCGGTCGCGATCAGACATCACATTAAGATTTTGATGAGATCAGATCTGGTTGAAGAGGTGGGGGAGAAACGGCTGAGGTTCGGTCGCCCAACAACACTCTACGGAACTAGGCAAGTACCTCAGTCCCTAGGGTACCCGAGACGCAAGTACGATACGCTCTCGGAGATTTTGATTCAAGCTCTTATCCAGAACCTACCAACCTCAAAAACCGCGAAGATCTTGAAAAACCTAGGCTACCAGTACGGGGCCAGCCTCATTAACGACTTATCGCTTCACCGCGGTATACGGAAATGGGACATGTACTCCTTGAAGCAGCACTTTGTGGATGAGTATCTCAAGGAGGAAGGGTCGCAGCCGGAAGTGGTTAAGGTTGACGGAGAGGAGATGGTTTACAGGATCCATAACTGCGTCTTCTCCGAGATCTCTAGAAAGTACCCTGAGATAATCTGCAACGGCCTTGATCTAGGGGTGAGAGAAGGAATCTTGGAGAGATCTCTCGGCTTTTCTGAGCAGATGAGAAGTAAGTGCAAAGGCCACGGAGACCCCTACTGCGAATTCATGTTCAGAGTAAAAAAGCCGGATATGGAAAAGGTAAAGGAAACCACCGCCTGATCGTCTCTCCAAGCTCCTGTCGATTAATGTAGCAGATGTTCTATTGAAGTGTTTAGCCAGTCGTATTAACGTGATTATCGTTAATTAAAACATATTCGTAATCGTAAACATATTATAGATAATAACTTTCTTGAAAAACAATATTTATTAACATAAGTACCCAACCAGTTATTGAGAGAAAGTTGTTGCCAAGTTTCCTTAAGAACCGAAAGACAGTAGCACTCATACTAGTAATAGCCGCTTTAGCCCTATCGACACCAATGTACATTGGCTACAACTACTACCAAAATGATCCTAAGTTCTGCACATCCTGCCACCTAATGAACAAACCATACGAACTATGGCGCACAAGCGCAATGCATGAAGTAACCTGCCACAACTGCCACGAACTAAGCCCAGCCGCAGCAATGAACCTAGTCTATTTGACCGTTGTAGAAAACCCAACGGAGATTAAAAGTCACGCTGAAGTCCAAGAAGAATTCTGCCTCAAATGTCATACAGAAGGAGAAATCAATATTCCACAGATAACCGAGCAGATCGGACATCAAGTCCACACCTTCCAAAGCAACGTGACTTGCCTGCAGTGCCACAGCACAAGCCTCCACCAGTTCACACCCCCAGACAGCATCTGCTCAACATGCCACACCGAGAAGCAGAAGACAGCCGGCATGGCTAGCCTAGACTGCAAAACCTGCCACACCTACTCCGCTACCGGAAAACTCAGCCTAATACCAGGTCAAGTCGAGTGCCTTACATGCCACAGCGAACGCCAAACAATAATGGCGGTTCCAGCAGCTGCGCACCAAGACTCAAATTGCGCAACCTGCCACCAACTCCACAACAACAGCAAACCCCAAAGCTGCACATCCTGCCACGCCCGTGAAGAACTACCTGGATTACACCAGCTACAGAGCCACAACCTCGAGCAAAACCAGAACGACTGCCAAAGATGCCACCAATCTCATCAGAAGAGCGAAGTCAGAACCACCTGCACCAGCTGCCACTACAACAAAGTTGAACACAACAAAGGCATAGACTGCAACACCTGCCATAAGTTCACCAAGACAGCGTAAAAGAAAAACGTACATAGTAAGAAAAAGAGAAAACCTCTCCTAGCGGTTAGGAGAGGTTTTTAGGAACCTATTTGTCACACTATTCGACCAGTGAGGTAAAGCACAGTGGGCTCTATCTTCTTTGATGTACTCAGAAGACTCTCAGAATCCCAGCTGAGCGAGATCGCCATAGATCAGGAGAGGTGCATTGACATTGGACGAAAAGAAAAAAGGCTCTGCACAGCCTGCCAAGAAAATTGCGTAGCAGACGCCATAAAAATTTGGGAAAGAGTCGATATCGACTGGAACAGATGCGTTCGCTGCGGAGTCTGCGCTGCAGTCTGCCCCACTGAGGTCTTCACAATGCAAGTTCTCTCAGATAACATGGTTCTCAAGGAAATCACTGCGCAGTCAGAGAAGGAACCTGTTCTTGTTGAGTGCAATTTTGTTAATAAACGGTTCGAAGGCAAAGAAAAACATCCTCAAGCAAAAGGGAAAAAGATAGTCGTACCGTGCCTAGCACGGTTCTCCGAAACATTCCTCCTTCAAAGTAGCCTCGCTGCCGGCAACAACCTAGAGTTCGCAAAATGCACTAGCGACTGCAGCTTCAAAACAGGAAGAAAAGTCATCGAGGAGATGGGGCAGAGAAGTAACCTACTTCTTGAGAGCTTCCAAGCTGCGTCAAAGAAGAATAATAAACCCTACGAGAAAAAAATCTCCGAAAGAAGAATCCTACTAGGTGAAGCAGGGCTACAGGCAATTAACATGGTTCTTCCGCGAAACACTCCTAATGCCAAGCAATCCAGTAGCAAAGACAAGATCCCACTACACCGAGCCGGACTAATCGAGATAGTAAAGGCGCAAACTCCAGAAGGACAGTTTATCCGCGGTAAGATGCCGTTTGGAAACATAACGGTAGATACAGAGAAGTGTCGGCTTCACGGTCGCTGCGCCGAGGCCTGCCCCACTGGAGCTCTACGGATAGTAGATAACAATCAAGGGAAAGAACTAGTCTTTCTCTATGGCGCATGCGTCGGCTGCCGGGCCTGTTTAGAGGCATGCTCGGAAGGCGCATTGAAGTTAGAGGAGAATATTGACTTGGCGAGGCTGGCTGCGCCTTGGGTAACACTGATGTCGAGGCAGTATCAGCTCTGCACTAGCTGCGGGAGACAGTTCTCCGTGAGAATGGGAGCTAATTCCCAAGTCTGCCCCTCCTGTGAGGGGCGCTGGGCTGAGATCGAAAAATATGCTAATGAAGCCGGAGCCTAGGTTGAGTTCAACCGAACTCAGCTAGGCTAAGCTAGGCTTTCCCGTGTATTTCTAGGTAGGTTGGGGAGTATTTCCCTCGCCCAGCTAGTGAGAATAGTCCGATGCCTATGAGGATGACTAGTAGACCTAAACCTAATGCTGTTTCTACTTGGGTTATGAAGGTCTCCGGTGATTTTATCGCGTCGACAGTGAATACTTCGCTCTCCACTGGCCCGTACTGTTTGTTTCCTTCGAATGTCACACGAACGCCGTACTGAGCGATATTCTCAGGTACCCATTGGTAGAAGAAGGCTCCATTTGCTCCAGGTTTCACAACACCGATGACGCGCCATGTGGTTCCAGTCTGCAACTCTATGTTTAGGTGGTCAACATCTGCTGGTCGGATGCCTCCGGAGATGTAGATTGTATCTTTGTTAGCGTAAACCTCTGTTGGTGATACTAGGAGAGAGATTGAACTTGGTTCGCGAGTCTGGCCTGCGACCTTCAAGATTAGGTTGGAGATTACGCCTGATGGACCTGCCTGTGAATAGACAGCGGTCAATGGATATTCGCCAGCAGGTGCGTTTGAATCTACAGTTATCTGGAATACTCCTTTGACGTCACTTTCCTTTGGGTCTTGATCGTTAGAGTCGCCGTCGCGAACATAGTAAGAGTAGCTTCCTTCTCCTCCCGCTGTAGCACTCTTTACTACCAAGCGAGTGAAGACGTGCTGGTCAAACACTAGCGCAACGCTGGGTTGATTCTTGTCGGTAGCACCGATGCCGTAGAGCGAGATTGCAATAGTGTCACCTGGACTCACTGTGTAGGTGTTATTCGCGGGTTTGCTTCCATCAATGAAGGTGGCGGTTAGAGAGCCTACTCCGCCTGAAGCGTGACATGTATTGCAGGGCGTTTTGTTTGTCGGAATAGGTTGAGCATTTGGAGTGACTAGAGCTGCCGATAGGAAAAGCGCTCCGATTATTATTGATAGGGTTAGGAGTTTGGAGTTCATCTATTTTCACCTTGGGTGGTGGTCTGAGACCTTCTTGTAGGCGTTTACACCGATGAAGATTCTCAGGTAGATAAGTAGCACTATTGCATACAGGAGAATGTTGAAGCCTAACAATATTGGGATATCAGCGTAGTCTCCAGCCGTATCCAGCGTATAGATACGGTAGAATAGGAAGGCTTGTCCAAACGCCAGTATTGCAAGTATAGTTGTAGATATCGACAGGAACATACTACTTCTACTCATCTTAATTCTCCTCCACAGCTTCGAACCATTTTATCCGTCTTTTAAGACGACCTCCCCGACTATCTATCTGATAGATTAGCCGGAGGCTAAGTGTGATCCCTACAGCAAATAGAAGAATCGCGCCGACAAGATACAGTGGCTCAAGTTTCGCGGTGCCTACTATCAAGTTGATTATATAGTTAAAGCCGAGGTTCCCAACCAGAACTAGCCCAAGTAGCATGAGTACCACTGGGATTGATTTCTTGTTAGCCACTCTACACTGCCCCCAATGGTCTATTCCGGAAATATATCATCCTAGCCAACTGCACCGTAATTATGGACAGTAACAGGAGAATAGCTGTAATTGCGCCAGCCTGCCACGCGTGAAGCTCCTCTGCCGCAATGTTTGCACCGAGGCTCCAGAATGTGATCAGCCACGCTCCGAGGAAGAGGCCGATTGATGTAAAGATAGGTCTCCTTAACGGATGCCTATACTTGCTTCTATCTAGGAAGGGCATTGCCAGTAATCCTAAAAATATACCCGTCAAAATCATGAGGCCGATAATAGGAAGTCCCAGACCTTCGGTTTTCAGAACCATGTAGACGGGCATAAAGTACCACTCGGGCTCAAGATGAATCGGTGGATTCGCCTGATCGTACTGAGGCCTTACTTCCCATGGGAAGGATGTTGCAGCGAGCAGGATACCTGCTATTATGAGCAACGCAGTGACCTCTAGCATGATCTGATACGGGAAGAATTTTACATGTGGTTCTTCAGGAAACTCTTCAGGCATTTTTTCTCACCTATAATGGTCCGGATATACCGTGTTTCTTAACCATGTAGAAGTGCAACAGCAACAGCATAGCGAAGGCCGCCGGTAAGATCAGTGTATGGAAGGCAAAGAACCGTTTCAGAGTATCGGCGTCAGTCACACCTGATAGAATTGATCCCATTATATCGCCTAGTCCTGGGAGCGATTTCGCCATACCTAGACCAATTGTGGTTGCACCCTTAGACATATCTGTCCACGGCAACAGGTAACCTGTAAAGCCGAAGGTCAGTGTTATCATGCCGAGGGTTAGCCCAGCCATCCAGTTAAGCTCCCTTGGAGCCTTGTAGCTACCAGTGAAGAAGACACGGAACATGTGCAGAAGCGCGGTGAAAATCATCAGGTTCGCAGAATATGCGTGAAGACTTCGGATCAGCGCACCGTATCTTACCTCTTCCATAATGAATACTACACTACTATAAGCTTCAGTTTGAGTTGTTCCCGCAACCATTTCCAGAGAAGGCTTGTAGTAGACTGCGAGCAACATTCCTGTTACTCCTTGGATAATGAATGAAAGGAAGGTGATGCCGCCTAGACAGTAAATTGGATTGGTTGCATGAATCGGCACGTCAACGCGCGGCAGCTTTGTAAGCTTTGAACGACTATCGACCCACTGCCAAAGTCTATCAAGAGGGCTCTGCTTTCGTTTACGCTCTACTTGTTTCTGCACACCCATGACCTGCCATAATTAATAGATATGTTTTGAGTTTAAACATTATAAACATATTCTATATCTACCTCGTAGACTTGAGCTAATCGTGGTGCATACAGAGACATGGGTATAACTAGACGGAACCTTACAAAAGGAATTGTTCTCTTGTCAACGGCCCTAGCAGTTGCCCCGTTCGGCGCATTATACAAATATCTAAGCGTACCAGCTCCAACTATCAAGCTAACAAGGACCAAGATAGCTAATAGAAAAGATGTTCCACCAGGCGAATCACTCAGATTCAACTTTCCGCTCAAAGACAGGCCAGCAGTCCTGATACACATGGTCCCTGGAGAATACAAGTATGGAGATTATCGACAAGGAAGCAAAACCAAAGCCGTCAACATAGACGAGTTTGTAGCCTATGACAGCATATGTACCCACCTTGGCTGTCCAACAAGCTGGAAAGGGAGTGAAAAGGACATGGCTAGCCCCTGCCACGGCGGTGCATTCTCAGCAATTGATGGAACAGTCTTGAAAGGTCCTCCGCTTCGCCCTGTCCCGAAGATCAAGCTTGAGATAGATGCGAGTGGTGACATCTACGCCGTCGGTTATGAAAGCGGACTCCCGCTCTTCGGGCTAGAGAGCGTCATCTTCGAGCCAGTTTAGTAGATAAAAGTAAAGTAACTAGACGCTTAGGCATTATATTTGTATATGGGCAAATACCGGAGGGTAGGGAGGACCACTGTTGCTTAGACTACCCCAAATACCGATATTAATTGCGGCTCTTGCATTATACGTAGTTGGGCTTTACACGGCGCTAATCTGGGCGCCGGTTGAACTGACGCTCGGCGAAAGCTACCGAGTGTTCTATCTTCACGTCCCAGTAGCATGGGTCGCCTACCTCGCACTCGGCTTATCATTAATCGGGAGTATCGCTTACCTTAGGACTAGGAATACCAAGTTTGATCTCTTAGCAGAGGTTACAGCGGTCTTGGGTGTCCTGTTTGCAAGCCTCACTCTCGTCCTAGGCTCAATATGGGCTAACGTCGCATGGGGAACATATTGGAACTGGGACCCTAGAGAGACAACTACACTGGTGCTCTGGATATCCTACGCGGGCTATTTGGCGCTACGTTCATCAATTGAAAACGTAAGTAAGCGAGCAGTGATACCCGCTATCTACAATATTTTCGCCTTTTCAACGGTACCGCTTAGCTACATATCGGTAGTCTACTGGCAGACTCTGCATCCAACGATAATCAGCGGCGGAAAATTAATGATTACTCCAGAGATGGTTGCGACTCTAATGATAAATCTAGTCGCCGCGACTTTTCTGTTCATTTTCCTTGCAGGCTTTCTATACAGGCTTAGGCGCTCTGAGAGGATACTAGAAGAATATGAGGAGCTTACTTGGAGGTGAAATGTGTGCAGATTGACATTTTTGTAGCTTCAGTAGCGTACTGGGTAATAATAGGTGGCTTCCTACTGGTCTTGAACAGACGTATCTCCAAAGTCAGCCATAAGATAGAAGACGTCGAGAAAAGGCTGAAGAAGGAGCAGTAGCAGCGGTAAAGCAGTAACGATTACTTTAAACCGGTCTTAGCGAGCGAACACCCCTGTCAAGGTTGAGTAAGAAGAAGAGGCTGATAGGTGAGAAATGAGCGAATATGCAGTCGAGTGCAAAGATATTGCCAAGAACTACGGGCACATCCACGCGCTACGTAGTGTCAGCCTTAAAATTAAACCGGGAGAAATCGTCGGGGTCCTAGGGCATAATGGCGCCGGCAAATCCACCTTTCTGAAAATCGTCGGAACCCAGCTTATGCCTTCGAGGGGAACAGCCCACATACTTGGAAAAGACGTTGAGAGGCAACGTAAAGAGGTTAGGAGGATCGTCGGATTCCTAGGACACCTAAGCTTCATGTATGATGAGCTTACCGTCGAGGAGAACCTTCAGTTCTATGGCCAAATGTTCGAAATCAATCAGGTCGATTTGAAGAACAGGATTGAGGAAGTCATAGATTTAGTTGATCTAGACCGGTATAGAGCAGTTGAGGTGAAGAAGCTCTCACACGGGCTACGGAAGCGATCAGATCTCGCCCGCATCTTTCTCCACTCACCCAAAGTCATAATCCTAGACGAACCGTTCTCAGGGTTAGATGAGGCTGCAGTGAAGCTGCTGATTAACAGCCTGAAGAGCCAAGGTGAAGGCGCTACAATCCTTCTCTCATCGCATGAATTCGATCTAGTGAAGGGGACCTGTAACAGAACAATGGTTTTCCGTGACGGAAGAGTCGCCAGCGACACAGGAGGCAGCTAAATGGGGCTTCTCCAAGAATCACTGCAGATCGCTAGACGTGACCTACTCATCGAGTCGAGACGCGCCTACGAAATCTTGTCAACCATCTTCTTCACCGTAAGCGCGGTTATACTGATCAGTATCTCATGGGGAGCACCCATCTCAATCACAATCGAAGAAGGCGCAGCAGCACTCTGGATCATCATCTTCTTCACCAGCATCCTCTCATTCACAACATCCTTCGCTAGAGAAATGGATCGAGGCACCATCGGAGGCTTACGAACCATTCCATGCACACCCTTCGCAATTCTACTGGGCAAAGTCATCTATACAATCGTGCTTCTACTCCTAGTACTAGTAGTTCTAACCCCGATGTCAATCGTCTTCCTGAACATCCAGCCCACCGCAAAAATATTCGAACTCCTACTAGTACTGGTTGTGGGAATAGTCAATCTAGCCTTCGCAGGCTCAGTCGTCTCAAGCATCGTAATGTACTCAGAAGGAAAAACACTGCTACTACCCTTCCTCCTCTTCCCAGTCTCAATGCCAATCTTCGTCCCAGCACTCCTCGCCAGCGAAAAAGTCCTAAGAGGCCTACCCTTCACAGACTACTCAGCTGAGCTAAGACTTCTAGGAGCATTCCTAATACTAGTAATCATGATATCAGTCTTCGCATTCGAAGCAATCCTAGAAGAATAAAAAATGCTCACCGTCACACCTATACCGAATCCGCTGATAACAAGCCAACCAGCAATGTACATCCTGCAACACCAAGCAACACTACAAGCAGTTCCAACATAGAATTAAATGAAAAACTTCGGGGATAATCTTGCAGCCAGAACCAATGCTTTCAACAAGCACTGCAAACACAGAGCTACGCATCAAGCAGATCCATTAGAACAACAGTTCAATTTATACGCACATTTCATTAGTATATAGAGCCTCCCTCTTTTATTGGCAGCACGCGTGCGTGCGCGAAGAGGGAAACTGGCGTTCAAACTAGACAGATAGAAGAGTTCTAACTAGTTCCAACAGTATGAGACGATTACTTTGCCGGTGAGTTTGCCTACTCTTCTTCTTTAGCTTGTTTGGACTTGGTCTTTGAAGCCTTGCGTTTGTCCTTCAACATATCGTCGTACTTCTTTCCTGCGAGCCTCTCTTTCAGGATATCGTCGTACTTCTTTGTGACTGGGGTTTCAGCACTACTCTTATCGATGTTTATTTGTTGCAGTAGCTCTTCCTCATTCAGCGCAAGGACTTCGTCAGGATCAATGCGCCAATTGACGTTGCTTCGCCTCCTAGCTACAAGGGCGATCACTATGATACCTACAATGCCTCCGGCGGCTGGATACCACCAGAGGGCCAGAGTGAAACCCTCAGCCCTAGGAGTAGCAAGCATGGTGTTCCCGTATTTACCCGTCATGGTGTCTATGATTTCGTCGCGATTCATTCCTTTGCTGATGTACCCGGCTAACTCAACCTTCAGGCTTTTAGCCACATCACAGGTCATCTGGCTTTCACAGGTCGCGAGAACATAGTTACATCCACAGGTGCAGAAAAAGTCCTTCGCCATTGTGTCGAGAACTGGTGTTCCCTGAGCGTGAGCCATAGGCATAGCCAGAGACATGGTGAAGAGTGAGATGAATGGGAGGACAAATATGATGAAGATGATTCCTGTAGCCTTAACCTTGTTCAAGTTTAGCTCCTCCGATTTTCCTAGGAAGCAGGCAGACTAGGACTCCGACAAAGGTGATTGCGAAGCCGTACCATACGAAGCTGATTAATGGGTTATAATTAATAGTTACGGTTGCAGAGCTCTGATCTACCGCGTCAGGAATAACGTACACATCCTGGAATGGAAGGCTCAACACACCTACGTGAACTATCATAGATTCAGTCTTGCTACTATTGGTTAACTTCGCCGTTAACTGATCTTTGAAGCTGCCATCGCTTACAAGCAGGTTCACACCGTACTCAGTTTGAGTTGTATCCTGTGTAACGGTCATCCCATTGAAGGTGAAGGTGTACTCACCGACAGTTGTAGGTGTATCCTTCTGAAGCGTAACTGAGTGAGTTGTCTCGTAGAAGTTTGTTCCGAGCAGCCCAATGAAGATTATGATCATGCTGAAGTGAACGATGTAGCCGCCATATCGTCGGCGTCTAACCAGAATTAGATGACCCATCGAGCGGAAGAAACCTACTTTTGTCTTACCAGCATAATTCTTCGCGTCAACCAGATAGTCTTCGACGTGTAATGCTACTGCGAAGACAGCTACAACGAAGCCTGTCAAAGAGGCGGGATTAGTGAAACCGAGGAAATACATCACCGGCAGAGTAGCTACGCCAGCTATCAATGGGAACCTCAGTTTACGAACTAGATCATCGGTGCTGGTTGCGCCCCAGCGTAGAATGATGCAGACCCCCATCAGCGCAGCTAATGAGAGGATTATCCACGGGGCGATCGCGCTGTAAAACCCTGGGCCTACGCTCATCTTGCTGTGCGTCACAGCCTCGTTAATCATCGGGAAGAGTGTTCCCCACACAACCGTTAAGCCCATTACGACGAAGAGCAGGTTGTTGAATAGAAATGATGCTTCCCTGCCGGTAGCGGACTGGAATACATTCATACTCTTCACCTGATCGAATTTGAACGCGAGTATTCCCAGAGAAACCGCCAGTATTATGCCGAGATACGCTGTGAAGATGGGGCCAATACCTGACTCCCCGAAGGAGTGAACTGAGGAGATGAGGCCGCTACGCGTTAGGAAGGTTGCTAGAATGACTGTCGCAAAGGTGCCGATGCTAAGTAGAACGTTCCAGAGCTTCATAGCCCTTCTGCTCTCTTGAAGCATCACGCTGTGCAGAAGAGCAGTCGCTAACAGCCAAGGCACCAGAGAGGAGTTCTCAACCGGATCCCACGCCCAGTAGCCACCCCAGCCTAACACGGTGTAAGACCACCATCCGCCCAAGAAGATACCGAAGCCGAGGAAGAGCCAAGAGAAAATCATCCACTTCCTCACTCTGAAAATCCACAGCTCGCTTTCCGCAAGAAGTCCTGCTAGAGCGAAGGCGAACGGAATTGTGAAGCCCGCATACCCGATGAAGAGAGTAGGCGGATGGAAGAGCATTCCTGGATTAACCAGCAGCGGGTTCAGACCGTTACCATCAAATGGCGTGAACGTGAGCCGTGTGAACGGGTTATTGATAGTAACGAGTAGGGATAGGAAGAAGATGTTTATTGTTAATAGTATACCTAAGGCGTAACCGGTTAACCGGTCCTTCCGCTCCCTGAGTGCAATAGCAGTCATAAACAGAGATAGAAGCCACGCCCAGAGTAGAAGCGAGCCTGATGCACCACCCCATAACGCGCTGATCGTGTATTCTAGTGAGAGACTTCGCTCAGAATATAGAGCCACATACTCTACGTTAAAGTCGTGTATCAGGAAGTAGTAAAGCAGAAGCGAGATTGCGGCAGTAAGCAGTACAGTCTGGATGACAAGTGCTATCCGGGCGAAGCCGTACTGCGACTCATCCTGCTTTCTAAGATAGAGGACGAATGAGACAAACGATATAGCCGAAGCTATTAGCGCGACTGCTAGAGCTGAATAACCGATATCCAAGAGTTAACCCTCCTTCGCGGCAGCCTCATACTTTGATGGACATTTTACCAAGATTTTTTCTGCCTGAATGACGCCGCCCTTGTACACACCTATAGCTACTACTTCCGTGGAGTTCTGAAGATTATTGACGATCCCACGGTATTGTACGGTCACAGTGTTGTTTCCATCAGTTAAATCGAACGTCAAGATGTTTGTGTTTCGATTGTAGTTGATTGTGTCCATTACTGCTTGTCCGTAGACTTGGATGTTACGCTGAGTCATGTTGCCTTGCTTAACTTGGCTTACGCTGACGTAGGGAGAGACGTTTTGGCTGAAGACACCTGAGATCAGCACAATAAAGATAACAGGTAGTGCAACCATCGCCAGAAGCTTAACTTTGTTCATCTGCTTAATCTTGCTCATCCTTCGCCGCGTCCTCCTCTACAGTCTCTTCAGTCTCCGCCTTTTCCTTCGCCTTCCCCTTCCCCTTAGCTTTTGGCTTGGCTGATGCCTTCACTTTAGCAACCTCTTGGAGCCTAGATTCGACTTTTTCAAGCCTGCTCTTGTACTTGAGCTTCAGCTTGAGATAGTCGACCTCACTTATCTTTCCTTCCTTATAGTCCTTCTCTAGCTCCGCCATCACGGTGTTAAGCGCCTCAGCCTCAGACTCTAGTTTCTCAACTGAAACCTTGTTTCCACGGAAACCGTAGACTACTGCGCCGGCGATTAGGGCGAACAGAATGCCCGTCCCCACCCAAACGATGTTTATTCCGGCCGCTGACTTGTAGCCAGTGAGTGAGATTGCGAAACCTTCTCCGGCGTAGACGCTCGCAGCGCTGTACGCATCATATGTCTGCCCCTGAATCTCGACTGGACCTTCGCTAAAAAGAGTCCGATTCGAGCCTGGAACCGCGCTAAAATCATTACCAGCTAGTACCGTGACGACCGCGAAACCAGTATCATAGTACTCACGTTTCGAAAGCTCGTATTGATCTGAGTCTGGGCTGATCTCGTATTTGAGGTCAAGCACCTGTGTTCCATTAGGAAAAACAGGTTCAGGTATTGTGAAGAAGAAGCCAAAGTCAGCCTTCGTCATACAGCAGCTGTGCGAGCTCCTGAAGTTCTTGAAGCCCGCAGGCATAGAGACCTTCAGTTCAGTTCCATTCTGCACCTTATCTCCAACGTTAACGTACTCAATGTACTCAGTTACGTTTATGCTGTTATCACCTTTGCTGATAGCTACGTGGTGGAACGATATCATAATGTTCTCATCAGAAGTAGCCCGCTCAAAGACCCTTATGTTGACCTGCTGCTGCGGGTCCTGAGTAGCGTTAACTTGAGTAGTGTAAGGAATATCTTTGTAGGTTAGAACAATGGTGTGAGGCTGGTTCAATACAACACCGGTGAATGAGAACGAGGCGGTGTTAACGGTCTTATTCTCCAAATAATGCGCTGTAGCATCAAGAAGGCTGGCGGTCATTGTGGAGCTGCCGTCATACCCTTGGACTGAAACATCTATCTTGCCCGTCTGCTGTGCGAAAGCTACCTCTAAAAATGGGGTAAAAGAAAGGATAAGCACGCTTATCAGCAGAATAGACATTGTTTTTGAACGAATATTTGATTTACAATTTTGATTTACCATAATTAACATACCTCACTAATTGTCCGGCTCTTCCTTAAAGTACTCCCGTGTTATAGCATTATCCGATATATGATCGCACTATATACTTTTCGATTTTAGTTTGGAAAACACCGATCAGGGCGATAAAATAAGTAATAACAGTAAATAGAGGTATCATCTAAATGTACTTACCGCTTATAGGTGTCTCGCACTAAAATAAATTATTCCGCGAGGCCTAATAATGGGAGAAGTAAGAAAAATTCAACAAGTCGGCCATTCTACACTCGTTGTAACAATCCCAAAGAAGTGGGCCAATGAGATGAATCTGCGGGCAGGACAACAGGTAAGCCTCGAAAGAGAGATAGACGGCTCAATCAGAATATACACAAGAGAGGTTGTAAAGAAGGGGACATCCACCTGCAACATCAATGTAGAAGAATTTAACGCTACAGAAATGCTTGTCAGAGCACTGATAGGCATCTACCTCTCAGGACGAAACACGATTAGAGTCTACTCGGAAAAAGGTATTGAACCGCACTACACCGATCAAATCCGATGCGTCACCCAGAGCTTAACTGGACTAGGCATAATTGAACAAACCTCGAACGAAGTGATCATTCACGATATACTTGACTCCACGAAATTCCCGTTTGAAAATTTAATCCGACACATGTTCAAAATCATCTCCTTCATCGAGGAGATTCTCGCTAAGACCATCGACGAGGTTGACAACAGGTTAGCCGGAGAAATCACTAACCTAGAGGTTGAGATTGATCGAGTATACTGGCTGGCTGTGAGACAACTCCTACTCGTTGTGCGAGACAGCACAGTCGGAGAGAAGATAGGAATACCTTCACTATCAGACGCGGTCGGCTACACCATAGTAGTAAAGTGCCTCGAAGAGATCGCGGATCATTACGACGATATAGGGAGAACCATATCAAGCGCGATTGACAACGGTCTTGAAGCCAAGAACAAGAACCTGAAGGAGGTTAAGCGGCATTTCACCCAGTTATACGGGATGGGCGACGAGGTGCTGCAGACTCTTCTAGCTAAAGACGGCTTCCGCGCTAACGATACGATAAACACAATAGAGAACATTCTGAAGGAGATGAACGACACCTCAAAGAGACTTTTGCAGCAGAAAAACAAGGAAGAATATGATATCGAGCTCAACTCGGTTCTCCTAAACCTAATACAAATAGCGCGGCAAAACCGCAACATCTTAGAAACTGTCATAAACCAGTGCATGAACGGTTTCCAAGATACCCGTGACTCGAAACCAAGCGACAAACGCGAACTCGTCGAAGCATAGCCACAGCCAACCAGCAACGCATCTAGCCGTATTGGTGACTATCCCAGACGTTTTGAGAAGGAGAAGGAAGTAGAAAACAGATGCTGATAGACCTTTTCCTAAAGGGCCAAAAAACGCTTGTAGTAGGCGGAGGCAACGTAGGTGAGAGAAAGACACTGCAGCTCCTCGACGCTGGAGCCGAAGTTACGGTTGTCAGCAAGGAGTTCACTGAGAAGCTTATCGAGCTAAGCAGAGCTGGAGAAATCAAGATAGAGAAGATTGATGTTGAGAAGGGATTATCAGCCACCCGAATCGGCTTCGCTCCAAAGGTTGTGATAGTTTCACTTGACAATCAGCTGCTTAATCGGAAGGTGGCGAAGGATGCTAAGGCTAACGGCGCGCTTGTCTGCGTGGTTGACGATCCCGCTGCCAGCGACTTTGCGATGCCTGCAGTAGCTAAGATTGGAGACATCAGGGTCGGCGTGTCGACCGGGGGAAGCAGCCCGGCGATGGCGGGGGTTTTGAGGCGGCGCATCGAGGAGATGATTACGGAGAGCGATGTGCGGATGGTGGAGCTGCAGAAGTATGCTCGCGCTCTAGCAAAGCAGAAAATTGACTCGCAGGAGGAGCGGAGCCGTGTTCTTCGCCGAATTATTGATGACACTGAGGTGAAGAAGCTTCTTGAAAAGGGACTGGTGGATGAGGCGAAGAGGTTGGCGGAGAAGATTATAACAGGGGCTAGGTAGAGGGACGGATGATAGTAATAGTTGTGGAGGAGGGTGACTGGCAGATTTGAGCTATCCTGAGATGAGGTTGAGACGGCTTAGGCGGACTGAAGAACTTCGAAGAATGGTTAGGCAGATACGGCTCTCCACAGACAACTTGATTCACCCGATCTTTGTTCAAGAAGGAATCGAGGAGCCAATGCCGATATCCTCTATGCCGGGAGTGTATCGGCTTCCGTTAGAAGGGGTTGAGGGTGATGCTGAGGAGGCTGTTGAGTTAGGTATCCCTGCGGTGATACTGTTCGGTATACCTGCTCATAAGGATGAGAAGGGCTCATCGGCCTATGATGATGATAATGGGATTGTTCAGAGCACTGTGAGAGCAGTAAAGGCGAGGCTCGGCGAAAAGATTGTTGTAATCACTGATCTCTGCCTCTGCGAATATACGAGTCACGGTCACTGCGGCGTCTTCAAGGATGGAGCGGTGATTAACGATGAGACCCTGAAGCTGCTGGGGCAGACCGCGGTGAGCCAAGCTAAAGCAGGCGCGGATATTGTGGCTCCTTCAGGCATGATGGACGGTCAAGTATATGCGATAAGACAAGCTC
>JACPRH010000060.1 GCA_016190055.1 Nitrososphaerota archaeon
GGCCTTGACAATCTGTGTCGTAATGATTGGTCTTCCGAGCACCTTAGCGAACCTTCTTGCAAGGACGAGGTTCGCTATCAGCCAGGCGTTGTAGAGTATCATCGAGTAGAAGAGGTACAGTAGCCTCAGAGAATGGTTCCTGCTTGTTGTTTTTGCTCTGAACTGTTCTACTCCGCTATACCCGCTCTCTATGCCCCACCTCATCCTGTAGTCTGCGGGTAATCTCCACACATTCCACAATATTCTATCCCTAGGCATATTCGTGGCGAACGGTATGAAGCGCTTCAAAGGATTCTTTTCTTCCGTGCTCACATTCCGCTTCGGAAGTATTACGAGGGTGAATGAGACACGACTCTCTTCCGGCCCCATCTCGTACCGCGATATGCGCTTCCTTCTTCCCTGGGCGTACTCGATGAGGGCTTTCTTCACTCCATCGTATAGGATGCAGGGCATCAGGAAGATCTGCCCGTTCCTCTCAAGCACGTTGATTACAGGGGATGAGAAGAACCCTCTGTCGAGGAGAAGGAGCGATATCTCCATCTCGTCAAGCCTTGCTGTGGTGAGCAGCCTCTCAACCACCTCATTCTTCTCATCGAAGAAGCCGAACTGCTCACAGGCTATCTGAGCCCGCCTCCCCTCCTCTACACACTGAAGGGTGGCGTAGCTCTCACGCTTCGTCGTCCCTCGCTCACGTTTCCCCCTCCTCAGGAAGCCACCGTCCAGATCGTGGTCGTAACGATAGATGTCATGAATGTCTATAGCCGCGATGATCGGAGAGGCAAAGACTCCGAAGGATTTCACCTGCTCCAGTGTAGAGTCGAGGGCACGGTTGAGCATAGATGTCATCTCACCCTCACCGATGCTGGCAACCCGATCCCGGACCCATGAGCCAGATGGAACCCTCGCATCAGCAGCAGTAGAAGTAGAAGCAGAAGCAGAAGCAGACTCTATCGCTAGCCTCCTCATCCCTGATTCAGCATATCCATTCGAGAGGGAGAGAGCGATCAGGGCGTGATGAAGATCTCTCTCATCGTACAGAGAGTTGTACCTGCCAGAGACAGGTATTGACACTTCAGCGCACATAATTTGGGTAGCCTTATCAAAGGCATCTTTTGACGCACTATACTTGTGCGCCATCCTAACGGATGAATTGTGTAGATTCATGCTTGAGAGGGTAGCGCACACCCTTCAAGCAACCCCATCTCAAACAGAATGAACTAGATGCTCAAACAAACACAATCCCATCTAGGCACATTCCCATCTACTGAATAACAGCTGAGACTTTTATACAACGTCTCTTCTAGAAGAGAAATATTTGGGAGGAAGACAATGAATTTACCTGGTGTATTCCCTGGTACTGCTTCAGCTTAATCCACCCCAACAATGATGTGAGCAACAACAAAAATTATTCCCAGTTATCTCTCAGTGTAGCAGTAGCAATAGTGATCAATGCGCCCACATTTTAGCTCCAAACGCATCCGCTTAACCTTCAGTTCAAAGAAGAGTTCCTCCATATCTTGAAAGTCAGTCAATAATTCGTGAAGCGATTGCAAAGCTCTAAACTCATGTGCTAGTAAGACAATGTTAGTAATTGTGTAGTAATCGAGGCGTGTTGCTGAGCATTGTATTTGTCTTCTAGCTTTGAGTAAAATTATATGTTGTATGGATACTATATTACAATAATCTTATATTTGAGTACGAATAAGGTTGCCCGTAATGTTATCAAGAAAATCTAGAATAACTACTCTAACCGTACTTGTTGTGCTGGCGTTCAGCACAATCGTACCTGCACTCGCATACGCAGCGCCTCTCGCCAACAACGGTAAGGACTGGCAGTACGTTAACGGCAACTCTTGGGCTCAGAACAACAGCCCACAGACACAGATCAACAAGGGCAATGTAGATCAGCTTGAGGCTAAATGGATCTTCCCACTTGAAAGCGGTTCAGTTTCGACTCCACAGTGGCTGGTGAATCTGCTTGTAGGTGAAGGCTCAACTACTCCCCCAATAGTTGTAAATGGAGTAGTATACTTCACATCCACTGCAATGAAAACATACGCAGTTGATGCGAACACGGGTAGAATGCTCTGGAAGTACCAGTACACTGTGGATATCGAAAAAGTTAAGCAACGACTACCCTTGATTGTTCCTAGAGCCACGCACTTCCATGGGATAAGATATTGGTCGTCTCAAGATGTCTTACTTGTACCTGGTGCGGAATGCAATTTCATTGCTATCGATGCCAAGACTGGTAAGGAGAAGTTCCAAGTAGGTCCCACCTGTATAGATGTTCCAGGAAGCAAATACCCCTACGAGATATTTACAACTATGATGGGTACAACCGTGTTGGGAACCTATGAAAAGGAGAGGCTCTTCATCGGAGGCTCAGGAGGAAACGAACGAGGTGCAGATAGCGGTTACCGAGTCGGCAGAGGTATGGTTTGGGCCGTTGACATGGACAATCCGAGCAAAGTTGTCTGGAGGGTCTTCAACCAGCCTCCTCAGGATAAGCCTGTCAATGATTGGGCCCTACAAGACTGCGATAAGGGATGGTTCTACACAATACCCTGCAGTGAGGTAAAAACAAAAGCACCCCAAAACCTAATGAATGATTGGCAGATAGTCCCGGGAGAAGTTCCTCACTGGTCGAGCTCAGTCACTGCTATGTGGGGACAACCGGTAGTCGATGAGGATACCGGTTTTCTATATCTGAATACTGGGAACATTATGCCATACTTCTATACTGACTACCGTCCTGGACCCAACCTCTACGGAAGCACAATCCAAGCTATTGACATGAACAAGGGACAACGTGCATGGTGGGTGCAGGATGCTCCACGCGACCCGTGGGACTATGACTGCAACTGGAGCGGATTCTTGGCAGACGATCCAAAGCTAGGTAAAGTCTACGTAAAAGGCTGCAAACTCGGCTTCTTACATGTCAGAGATGCCCTTACCGGCAAACCGATACACTACATAGACACTCGAGCAGAAGGACAATATGACCCCCGGATGGGTAGTCTTATGAGAGGCGGCGTCAGATCAGAAGGCGGTGTAGGGCCTGCCAAAGGCGGTCTCTTAGGCGTTGAAAAGCCATTGAATCCATTAAGCGAATCCGACATGAAGAAACTAGCGTTAAGGGACCAATACCCAGACGGTACTTGGATTACAATTAATCCGCCGATAGGCCACGGATCATTCGGTAGCAGCCCTTCATATCATGACGGAACAATCTTCCACTACGTACAGACTGGATTAGCGACAAATAAGTTACAATGGCTTTGGCCTCGTGACCCATCTACCCTCCCAGAGGTTGCGCCATACACACCTTCTCCTCTCTACGTATCCAGTGGGCCAGTGAATGCAACCTTGGTGGCCAGAGACCTTGTAACAGGTAATGTGAAGTGGATGTACTTCTACCCATATACAAATGTCAGAGCATTCCCAACTGTGACCGGAGGTATGGTAATCTTACCCCATCCTGATGGAAAAATGCGCTTAATAGACGAATCGAACGGAAAACTACTAAGAGAAATAAATCTAGGTGGCACGATGCTGATAGGCGCTACGGTAGGGCAGGACTCAGCAGGTAACTCAAAAATCTTCGTATTGGTCGGCGCTGCAGTTGGGGCTCAAGGAAGCATCCCAGGTAACTTAGTTGCCATAGGATTGTCAGATAGAGCTGCAGCCGAAGTCAAAACAACCACCGTAACCACCACCCAGAGCACAACTGTAACAACAACCTCAGCCACAACATCAACAGTTACAACCACATCAGCAACCACAGCAACAACAACCCTAACCTCCACACAGCCAGCAAAGACCACAACAGTAACATCAGAAATTACTCAGACCTCAGGACTACCATCAGAAATCACATACGCAGTAGCAGCAGTAGCTGTAATAGCAATCATAGCAGCAGCATTCTTAGCGATGCGAAAGAAGTAGTAGATGTGATAGACGATCCCTTGAGGATCGTCTCATCCCCATTTTTCATGAAGAACCATCGATTGCACTTAGCTCCTCAAACGCGGCAACATCTAGCGGTGGGGTTGTGGCGGCCCGAGACAGGCTGGTCAGTATTTTCCCCACAGGGTGCAGGAGCCACATGCCTGCACCTAACCCACATCCAAATTCCTTGATCAGAACTGGTAGTTATCTTTCTGGCTGAAGTTGAAAGCCCTCCCGAGGATCCTCAATTTTTTCGGGGCGATTAGCTTCTAGATTATGCGTAGATTCGTGTTGGAATTAGGCTCATCCAATGCCCTTTCGATTCTTTTTAGATTATACTCAATGAACTCGTATCTTTATGGTTGAAAAATTTAGATATTCTGAATGCCTGCTCTTTTTACTGATTATGTAGTATCATATAGTTAATGCAAGAGTCGTATGGTGACCATCTTACCACAATTTATATTCTGACCGTCAACTAGTCTGTTCTTAATGTTATCAAGAAAATACCGAATAACTACGTTATCTGTACTAGCAGTACTCGTACTCAGCACATTTGTAACAGCGCTCGCATATGCGGCACCGTCAGCTAACTCAGGTAGTGACTGGCAGCACATAAATGGTAACTCTTATTCACAGAGCTTTAGTCCTCAGACACAGATCAACAAGGACAACGTCAATGACCTCGAAGTGAAATGGGTCGTCCCGATAAGTGGAAGAGCATCAGCAGCACCAGCTGTACAAGCCGCGATACCATCAGAAGGTATAATGGCGCCCACAGTAATTGCCAAGGGAAAAGCGTTCTCGATAACCAACTTCCTAAAAACCACTGCAGTTGATATGAAAACAGGCAGGGTTGCATGGGAACATCAATATACAGTTGATATAGCCAAGGAAAAAGAAAGGCTTCCGATAAACCCATCCTCAGGGTTACATATACATGGCTTCCGATATTGGGAAAAAGGAAACGCTATACTGATAGGTGGGATAGTTTGCGACTTCTACTCAATAAACGCCGATACCGGTAAAGAGAATTTCAGGGTCACTGATCTCTGTTTGAATGTTCCTGGTAGCATCTACAAACAAGCACCTAACGCACTAATAGGAAGCATCGGTACAGCGGAAATAGCTACTTGGGATAAAGGGAATCAATACATTGTGAGTCTATACGGCAGCCTACAGGGTGACTTCTCGTCATTTAGAAACTGGATTGGCGGCATGGATATGGATACCAAGCAAATAGTCTGGAGAGTATTCTTACAACCACCTCAGGACAAGCCTACCAAGGATTGGGCACTAGAAAACTGCGATATCGGCTACTTCGTGACCACTCCTTGTCAAACAGTGGCGCAGCGCGACAGATCCCTGCTTGAATACGACTGGCAAGCAGTACCTGGACAACCCCCGCACAAATACAACGGTGTAAGTGCAACTTGGGGTATGCCAATTATTGACGAAGAAACCGATACAATGTATATAGCGACCGGCAACCAGAGTCCCTACTCGAACCTCACTTCTAGGCCAGGACCAAATCTATACGGCAGCAGCCTAGTAGCCTTCGACTTGAGTAAGGGTAAGATGAAGTGGTGGGTCTCAGAATATCCACATGACCCGTACGACATGGACTGTGGATTTTACTCTCCCATGCTTATAGAAGTCCCAGGACTAGGAACCACTGGGAAGGCCCTAGTAAAAGCGTGCAAAGACGGAATTCTGAATTACATCGATGCTGCCACAGGCAAGCCTCTGAGGAGATTCGACCCAATCACCTCGCTATACGGTGAAAAGTTCAGAGCAAACATAGTGTATGATCCTGCACCAGTTCTCGACAAGGATCATCTACCAGCATATCAACATGTAACTGGTAACTGGGAGGGCTTCAAAGAGATGCTTACTCTACCGTGGGCAGGAGCAGGAAAAATGGAGATGACAGATGTGGGACGAAACTGCGCAAAATGTGACAAAAATAATGTCCTTCTACCTTTAGGTCACAGCGGTATGGTCGGCGAATCATCAACCGATGGGGCCGGCACAGTCTACTCTTTTGCGTACCTAACACCAGAGTACATGAAAACTTGGGATCTAGAGTTAGCGGGGTCTCAAGGAAAAGCTTCATGGATGATAGTTAAAACAGGCGCATCAGAAAACGGCACATTCTATGCACAAGACGCCCTCACTGGTAAGGTCAAATGGACATGGGGTCCGTTCCCTGGATCCGAGCGACGTATGAGCGGAACACAAAGACCAGTCACAGGCGGCATGGTCATAATATCTTACGATGGAAACTTGGCCTTCCTCGACAAAGACACAGGCAAACAGTTATACAAGCTCAATCTCGGCTCCCAAATACCTACCGGCCCTTCAATAGGCAAAGATAGCGCCGGCAACTCAATGATAATTGTGGCCGTCAATGCAGGGGCAAAACCAAGTACTGCCAGTCCAGGTGGAGCGTTAGTTGGCATAGGTCTACGCGCAAGCTCTCAAACAAAGACAACGACTATGACAACCACCCAGACAAGCACAAGCATCTCCACATCGGTACTAACAACCACATCCGCAACCACAGCAACCACCATTATAACATCAACTCAACCAGCACAAACTCAAACAACCACAGTTGTCTCGTCAGTCACAGAGACGACAGGATTACCCTCAGAAGTAACCTATGCAGCAGTCGGAGTAGCAGTAATTGCTCTGATTGCAGCAGCAGTACTAGTAATGCGAAAGAAATAAATGATCAGAGAAAGTGAACGATCCTGAACAGGGGTCGTCCCTTCCAATTTTTTATTCTTCTTTATGCCCAAAAATGGTCGTATAGCGACCGTCTTACCCCACCTTATATCTGACCAGCTGAAGTAATCTTGAGATGTTATCAAGAAAATCTAGAATTACTTCCTTAACTGTACTAGCTGTGCTTGCATTCAGCGCATTCACACCAGCGCTCGCATTTGCAGCACCTCTAGCAAACAATGATAAAGACTGGCAGTATGTAAACGCAAACTCCTGGGGCTGGAACTATAGCCCTGAGACCAAGATCAACAAGGATAATGTGCAAAATCTAGAAGTCAAGTGGATATTCCCGATGGGAAGCAAAGCAGTAGCACCCGCAGGGCTACAATCCGTGCCATTGACCGAAGGCACAACTGCTCCACCTATAATGAGAAACGGCGTAGTGTACGTAACTACGAACTTCCTCAGAACGTACGCCATAGACGCTAAAAATGGGAAACAGCTTTGGACACATGACTATACAGTTAATCTTACAGACCTCGGGAAAAGATTACCCATAGACATCACGGGCTCAAGAGTAGGTGGAGGACACCTCCACGGCTTCAGATACTGGGAGGCCGGAGACGCGGTACTCATCTACGGAATGGCCTGCGACTTCGTAGCAATCGATGCTAAGACTGGGAAAGACAAGTTCAGAGTTAACGATCTCTGCTTAAACATCCCTGGGAACGTCTACAAGTATCAGTTCGGAGGCATTGAGGCTATGAACGGTGCAAGCAACGTAGGAACCTACGATAAAGGAAAACAGTTCATTTTCGTCCTATCCAGCAGTTCAATAACCCAGCAACCCATCCTAGGCTCACGCCACGTCACAATGGGCATCGACATGGACAGCAAACAAATTGCGTGGAGAGTCTTCAGCAGTCCACCTAACGAAGTAATTAACAAAGACTGGGCCCTACAGGAATGTGATATTGGATACTTCCAAACCTTCACATGTACCGACGTAGCTGCGAAGAACCGTGCAGGCTTAGAATGGGACTGGGCTTTCCCTAACGAAGCGCCCAGCAAATGGGGCGGCGTATCAGCTAACTGGGGTCAACCTATAGTAGATGAAGACACAGGTATCCTCTACACCCAAACAGGCAACCAATCACCATATGCAAACATGTCAATGACACCCGGACCAAGACTCTACGGTTCAACCATCATGGCTATTGACATGAATGCTGGAAAGAGATTATGGTGGCTACAACCATTCCCACGCGATCCATATGACTATGACTGCAACTGGGCAGGCATATTAGCTGATGTTCCTACCCTAGGCAAAGTCTACATGAAGGGATGCAAAGAAGGACGATTGTACGTAATGGACGCTAAGACGGGTAAACCAGTTAGAGTCACAGATGTAGTTAACGAGCAGATACAGTGGGGTCAAGTAACCTCCGCGGCTGAGAAAGAAGTGAAGCAAGGCGGTGTCAGGTACCATCTCACAGATCCATTCAGCTACTCAGACCTCAGAGAATGGAAATCAATAACTGATGGAAAGTACTGTTCAGCACCGTGCCAAGTTTATCCGCACTGGAGCAACGGTCTATTCGCCACAGACATGTCTTACGACCCTGAAACAGCAACACTCTTCCATTACGCAGTAGCCATACAGTCAACAGTAATCAGGGAAAACCCGTATGTTGAACGACAAACTCTCTCAGTTACAAGAACCTCCCCAATCATCAACACCACTCTCGTAGCTAGAGATGCAGCCACCGGCAATGTAAAGTGGACCTGGTTCTACAGTGCTGGACAGCAGCGCTCACACATGGTGATCACCCGCGACCTTGTCTTCTCAGGCTTCACAGACGGCTACATGAGATTCTTCGACAAGAACAAGGGAACACTGCTCCGTGAAATAAACCTAGGCGCACAACTAACAGTAGGCACAATCATAGGACAGGACAGCGCAGGCGACCAAAAGATTATCGTGCCGGTCGGAACCCGGCTTTCAAACACACCTGGAAACCTCATTGCTCTGGGACTATCTGATAAAGCTGCGCAAACCACCACAGTAACAACAACCACTGCAACCACCTCAACCATAACAACCACATCCGCAACCACAACCACTGCAACCACAACAGTAACCACAACCTCAGCCACTACAAGCATATCCACAACCACCGCAACCACAACAGCTACAACAGCAACTACAGTCATCTCTACACAACCAGCTCAAACACAGACCACTACAGTAGTATCCTCAGTCACAGAAACTACTGGTCTCCCCTCAGAAGTCACCTATGCAGCGGTCGGAGTAGCTGTAATAGCTCTAGCTGCAGCAGCAGTACTAGTAATGCGAAAGAAGTAGCTTACAGACGATCTCACTGGAGATCGTCTCTCCCCCTTTTCTTGAAAACTCACCTTCATTCTGTATGCTATCCATCGGTAGTGTTTTTCTCGTTCACGAGAGTGAC
>JACPRH010000059.1 GCA_016190055.1 Nitrososphaerota archaeon
CCCCAAGATACGCTGTCCACAAAGACTTCCCCGTTCACTGGAGTTGTGGTGACTGATAGAGTACCTGGTGGAGGCGTATTAATTGTGGTAGTGAAGCTGTATGTGACTGAGGGGTTACTGCCGCCTACCCAGAGCTCGTAGAAGGTACTGTTGCTGTAGATAGTGAAAGTGGCACCCGTAATTACGACGTTTCTTACGCCGCCTGAGTACATGTTCTGCTGGAAGGTGAGCGTGTTAGCACCGTTGACTATGTAGTTTGTTATGTTGAGTGAGAAGTCTACGTATACCAGTTTGTTCTGAGGAGCATAGCTTGTAGGTAAGGTAGCTACTATCTGATTGTTCACTAGCACAGACACTTCGCCCTTGTTGTTGAGGTCGTAGCCTTGGAAGGACAGCGCGTAAGGTCCTGTTGAGTTGCCTGATGGAGGGATCAAGACATACGTTCCTGTTACCGATGCGTTATTTCCTGAAGTCACCGATACTGGGATGTTAGCTGGCTTTGTGTAGTTGGGCATTGAGCCGAAGGATACTGCATATGATCCTGCAGCTATGGACTTGCTTACAGGAGCTGTGCCCCATGATGTGCCGTTCACGAACACCTCTCCATTCACTGGAGTAGTAGTGACGGAGAGAGTTCCGTTGATGACTGGAGGTATCAGAGTATAGTTTCCTGTTACCGATACACTCTGGTTCGTGTTCACTGAGACTGTAATGTCTGCAGGCTTCGTGTAATTGGGTACTGAGCCGAAGGAGACTGTGTGGGATCCAGTAACTATGATCTTGCTTACAGGAGCCGTGCCCCATGAAGCGCCATCTACAAAGACCTCTCCGTTCACAGGAGTTGTGGAGACAGATAGGGTTCCATTAGTGATTGGAGTTATCAAGGTGTAGTTTCCTGTTACCGATACATTCTGTCCCTCAGCAACTGAGACTGCAATGTCAGCAGGCGTTGTATAGCCGGATACTGCACCGAACGATACAACAAATCCTCCAACAGCTATCGACTTGCTTACTGGAGATATTCCCCAAGATGCGCTATTCACGAATACTTCTCCGACCACGGGCGTTGTAGTGATTGAGAGAGTTCCGTTGACGACTGGAGGTATCAGAGTATAGTTCCCTGTGACAGATACACTCTGTCCAGCGTTGACTGTGACCGTAACATCTGCAGGCTTAGTGTAGTTAGGTACTTCACCGAATGAGACTGTATGAGATCCTGCTACTACAGATTTGCTTACAGGAGCTATTCCCCATGATATGTTGTCTACGAATACTTCTCCGTTCACTGGAGTAGTGGTGACTGATAGAGTGCCATTACTAGGTGGAGCACTACTTGTGGCACTGAACCTGTATGTTACTGATGGTCTTGAACCTCCTGCCCGCATGCTGTAGTATGTGCTGTTGCTGTAGATGACTGCGCTTGAGTTACTGATTACTACGTTTCTTACGCCGCCTGAGTACATGTTCTGCTGGAAGGTGAGCGTGTTAGCACCGTTGACTATGTAGTTTGTTATGTTGAGTGAGAAGTCTACGTATACCAGTTTGTTCTGAGGAGCGTAGCTTGTAGGCAACGTAGCTACTACCTGGTTGTTGACTAGCACCGATACCTCTCCTTTGTTGTTGAAGTCGTATCCCTGGAATGCTAGCATGTATGTTCCTGTTGAGTTGCCTGATGGAGGGATCAAGACGTAGGTGCCTGTGACTGGAGTAGTTGCTCCTGCAGCCACTGAGACTGTTACGCTGGCTGGTGTTGTATATCCTGACACTGCGCCAAATGACACAGTGTGAGATCCTGCCGCTACTAATTTACTTACAGGAGCTACTCCCCAAGATACGCTGTCCACGAATACTTCTCCGTTCACTGGAGTTGTAGTAACTGAGAGTGTACCGGTGGTAGGTGTAACGTTTGAAAATGCTACTGATATTTGCGAGGTTCCTTTGCTGTTTATGCTGAGGATCTTTGTGCTGCCATTGTAGCTCCAGCTTAGTGCTCCAGATACTGTTACCGGTTCCCTCAGCGTATGGATCTTAGTGGAGACTTGGACTGTCTCCCTGGATTTTACTATCAAGTTCAGCAAGTCACTTCCATAGCTTATCGATTCTATTGACGACGCTGCTGAACCATACTGAAGTGATGGTGAGAGTGCGAGCCACATATCAGAAGTGATAGTGGGTGTCTTCACATAGATTATGGGGTTGCTGAATGCTATGACGTTATTATCGACGTTCAGCACCTCTACTCTGAAGTAGTTTGCTTGGTTAGGCAGCGAAAGTGTCAGAGTGTTGCTGTAGGACTGTGATCCTTGAATTGTTATGGTGTTTACAGTGGTTCCGTTTCTTTTGACGTTAAGGGTCTTTGCTCCTGATGGAATATTCTGCAGGTCTATGTTCAGCGAGGCTGTGCTTCTGCTTGAGTCCACATAAATGGGGAACCTCCCCGCTTGCACCTGCATGCTCTCAGCTGAGAAGAACAGAGGCATCATAGGCCTGATGTAACCTACTTCCACGAAGCCTCTTCCCTGTGCCATAGCCTCAACAGTTACAGCTGGTGTATTATCGGCAGTATAGAGGAATTGAGTAGAAGCCGATGTAGCGGAGAACTGGACATCCTTCGTAGTCATAGGATGCTGCTCAGCTATCGCCATCGCAAGTACTCCCTTCGAGAGATAATAGTCCCATATGTCGAAGGCGAAGCCGCGATTCCTGTTTGGAGTAGCGTATACCGCTATGCCTTCAACAGGCCAGAGATTATCAAGCGTACTCTGTCTGTAGTTAGCGCTGGCATCAGGCTTTGAGATAAATACATAGTCGCCTCTGTCGTGAATCATATCTATTGTCTTGAGTTCATTGGCGTAGCTGTAACCAACTGGTTGGAGATAGGTGTCAGTATCGAAGTACAATAGGGCAGTTGGAAGATCAAGCTTCTCACCAGGAACCATTCTGAGATCAACATCATCATAATACTCGACTATATCGGAAAGAGCAGAATATATTTGCTCATTCGAGTCATTGCTGGTGAGCAGCACACTATCCGCATAGATCTCAGACACCCCGCCGTTCCTGCTGTATGCATTTATGTGGATCCCGCCTATCTTCAGGTTGAACGCCTTGATCTGCCCATAGTATCGTACAGCGAGGTCTGTTATGTTCAGATTGAAGTTGTTCCATGAATTCAGCTGTAGAGGCGTTTGTTTGTTCAGCACGTAGTAAACATTGTTTGTGTCGTTGACGAAAGATGTTCCGCTTAAGGATTCTGAAGGATCGTCCTGCAGTACCAAGAACATCTTTGGCACCGTGGTTGCTGAATCATAATGGGTGAAGTTAAGCTGAACTGTAATTAGGGAGTTTGGAGCGGTGGTGACGTCTGTTAGTGAAACCGGGTATATTGAGAATTTTAGGTTTAAATCAGCCGCTATCGGCGCGATCTCCCAAAGCATATTCTGGTATATTTCCGCGTAGCCGAAGGTGCCTCCTGCTACGTTTGCCCTGATATGGAGCGCGTTATTTCCACTCAGGTGTTGTGCGGAGCTCTGCTCAACAACATATTGACCCGAAACTGAACTGGATGTCTTTTCAACCCACGACGTCATACTTTCGAAGCCTCCGTTGTAAGGCTCCTCATCTTCGATCGTCAGGAGGTTGTGATCCATGTTGTATAGAACCGAGTCGTACCCGTTCTCCCTGTAGCCTGAGAGGTATGTGTGGTAGTATGGACTGACCTCTCCTTTGTCCGCGCCATTAACATGTACCATGACCTTTTCGATGCCGGGGCCGAAAAGCTGGTTAACCGGGGGCGGTATCGCGCTTATCGCCGATGCCGGCCTGATCGGTATGTTTGGCAGTATTCCCGACAGCAAAAGCATAGTCATGACTAGAAAAATTAAACTAACTTTCGCCGCTCTTTTTACAGATGAATGTTCTATTATGGAGGACATTTCTAGAAAAAAGCCCATTTTTTTACATCGATGAGACATTGTAACTCGATTATTTATTGCAGTAGCTGTTATTATACCTTTTTCCTGTATTTTATAATAGTATGATCAGCGAGCCAAGACTGGCAATAAATATCCTGTTCCGTTAAGGTCAACGCAACAGCTAAAACAAAATTGGCAACCTCACAACCGATTTCAACCACCTCTTCACGCGCAGACCAGGTACCCCAATAAGGATAATTTGCATCAGATCAGTCTACACCTCTTTCTAAGCCTAAAAATGCAAAGAGTGGACAGAATAGGGCACCGGTTAGCCCCGATTATGCCTATCTGAACAAATCTTTACCGCGCAGCGCAAGAAAAAGGTTTAATCTGCGAAAAGCCCTCCAAAGAAAGATCTTAGTTTGAAGAAGCCTGTCGTGGACAGAAACATATGCGAAGGATACGCGGTCTGCGTCGGAATCGCACCTGACGTCTTTGAAATGGACAAAGAAAACAAGTCCGTCGTAAAAAACCCGCAGGGCGCCGACGAACAAACCATTCAAGACGCAATCAACGGCTGCCCCGTACAAGCCATCTCCTGGGCCAAAGAATAGAACGAAAGAAAGCTCCTGAGCCGATAAATTTCTAAGATAAGAAGCAGCGTCACGCCTATCTTATAGAGAAAAAAGAAAATAAAAAGGAAGGGGGGCGCCCTTATCGGCGCCTTCTCGTCGCTAAGAGGGCTGCCGCGATTATCGCGATGACAGCAATTCCGATTGCCGCGTAGGTGACTTCGGCTGGAAGGCCTGTTGGCGCCTCAG
>JACPRH010000062.1 GCA_016190055.1 Nitrososphaerota archaeon
CGGGACAATCTACGGCCTCGGCTCTGAAGAGGTGAGTGACAGCCGACGCCTTTTCCAAATGCTCCTAGAAGAGATTGAGAAACACGGCGACGCAGTTGAAGGCATCAGAAGCACAGTGAAGCATATCAGAGACAATTACAAGTACTCATCACTACTATTTCTACTCTCAAACGGCAAACACCTCTACGCCTACCGAGACTACACACGAGGAGCAGACTGGGACTACTACTCAATTAAATACGCAAAAATCGACTCCTCAACACTCATCTTCTCACAGGAGGAAACTTGGAAACTCGAATGGGAATCCATACCGAACCGAAGACTCGTGATAGCAGACCGCAACCTGAAAACCGAGAAGCCCATCAAAATCTAAAGCCCTAGCAACGACAACAATAATCCCAACCAATCTCTTATAGCGCACAACGTGTTGCAGATAGAAGAAGAAAGATGCGGTGGCCGGGATTTGAACTCCCGGATTGGGTTACACACACCAATCTCCCGGGTTAGTAGCGTGGCAGGCTACTGTCCTGGACTAGGCTAGACGACCACCGCAGCAACATCTGGGTTAATTATTGGCAAATTTAACCTTTCAAGATTACATAGTGAGATAGATCCACAGGTAACTCTGGGTCAAGCAGTAGAATAGTCCCATCTAGGCGGAGAGCCATTTTAACAGCGTACACCTCTACACCGTGCGCTACGGCTTGAAGTAGACTAGACGCTAGATTAGGATCCGCCTCCGCGTCAGGTTTAAACGCTTTTGCATCGGGGTGAGCAGCCATGAAGGCTAGTATGCTTCTGAAGCCTTTCTGCCTTAGATTTTGGAGGAGCTGGATGTGCCTTCGGCCTCGTTCAGTGGGGCAGTCTGGGTACATCGTGTAGTATCCTGTGAAGTGAACTGCGGATTTCGACTCCAAGAACCCTTGTTCACCAGTTACGCTGCGTAGCGCGTAGTCGAGCCTGGAGTTTCCGATTGTGATTTCGCGTCTTTCTATCTGCCAGTTGTTCAGCCACGGTATTAATCCGCGGGCTACCGCTGTTTCAAAGGCTCTGCACTGAGTCGCTGGGTCGATTAATGCTACTTCTGTTGATGCTTCAGCGCTGCCTCCGATTAGGAGGTAGCGAGTTTTTCCTGTTTTGCCGTGTGGTATGCAGAGGGCAGCTGCTCCAGGGTAGAGGATTTCACGGAGACGGCCGGTGTTGCGTATCAAGGCCGATTCCTCTCGACCATTCTCCAGTTGTATGGTGATGTTGAAACGGTTTAGCCGTTTAATGATGCGGCACGGAACTGGTTTTGGGAGTGTGATGAGTGGGGTAGGCTTCTTCATCGTCTTGTCTTTCTTACTGTTCTTCTGACGCTGCGTTGTTTCGGTAGGTGTGGAGAAGGTTAACTGTTACATGTTCTCCTTGATGAACCGATGTTGGGAGGGGAGGGAGTAGGATGAAGCCGTCTGCGTCTACGATTGGCTTCATAAGCGAGGCTTCACCCAGCTTCGAGATGGGTTTAGCCGCCGTCGCATCGCCGAGCTTGATCAGCCGGATGAAGAAGAGCTTTCTGAAAGGGTTGTGCAGAAGGTGAATGTCTTCGCTGAGCGGAACAAGTATCTGGAGATGCTCAGTTTCAGGCTCGAGACCCTGAAGTCTACGTATGGCGGGTAAAGATATGAGGAGGAAAGCTGCGATGGTTGACTGCATCAGCCCCGGCAGCATCACAATCGGTTTCCCATCCACTACACCGAGACCTGAGACCCGCCCAGGCACCACGTCAACACCGTGGAGAAGCAGCCCAGGCCGCCCTGACCGGTCAACCGCGTTAGCTACGAGATCCTTTACACCTCTAGACGTGCCGCCGATAGTGAATACAGCGTCGGCCAGAGCTAATCCTTGACGAATCTTATGCTCAATCGAGGCTTCGTCATCAGATGCTATTCCGAGCTGAACAGGAACACAGCCGGACTCTGCTACTAGCTGCATTACCGCGGCGTTGATGCCGTTGTATTTTCTGGTAGATGTAACCTCTTCAACCCTATCAGTCAGCTCATCCCCAATTGAGAGAACCGCTACACGCGGTTGCTTCACAGTTTTAACGCGCCAAGTTCTTACAGCAGCTAGAAGCGCAAGGTCTTCAGGTCTAATGCGGTGACCTCGTCGAAGAACCGGTTGACCTTTCTTGACGTCGCGCCCAGCTTGGGTCACATGCTCTCCGGCGAAAATCGGGTGGGTAAGAATAATCGAGACGCCTTCTTCTAAAACGGTGGCCTCCTCAATCTTTACGACCGCATCAGCACCTTCAGGGAGAACCCCACCCGTAGGTATGTATGACACTTCGTTGCGGTTTAGATTGAAACTCGGGAGATGTTCGAGCTCAACCTTACCAGCTATCTTGAAGATGAGCGGGTTATCTCCGCTTGACGCGGCGGTATCCTCAGCCCTAACAGCGTAACCGTCGACTAGAGATGTAGCGTACGTGGGAAGATCTGTTGGTGAAATAATATCTTCGGCCAAGATTAGTCCTGAGAGAAGGGTGAGCGGAACCTCTTCCGCTGCAGACGTAACCGCTTTAACTTCACGACGAATTGCTGCAACATACTCCTCTAAGGTAGCATACCTTATTCCTGAACTCGGCATCGGGTTAACCTACCGTTTAAGGTGAATAATTTCGTTGCGCTAAAAAAACAAGCGCATATACTTTCTTATGTCTTGGGTTCCTTTTTTGAGAGGCGAGCAGGCTAGGAGAAGAAGAGGCGTCGGCCTCGCGCAAAACGTTTGTTTCCACCGTGCTTGTCGTTGCTCTGAACTTCAAACGGATGCGTTATAGGTATCCAGTTTGGAATTGGGCAACTGTCCTTTAGCCTTGGTACAAGTATTAGTCGAGTGAGTCCTTTCTTCGTCTCCTCGATTTTCAGCTGGATGGTTCCATCTACCGTCTCTTGAGCCAACGCGGTTACTGATGGGGAGAATGCTATCGGGTTATAGGTGACTAACAGCGAAATATGCGAGACCCGCATCTTTGCTACTAGGTTTCTCAGGAACACTAAGGCCCTGTTATTGCCACTCTCGTCGAGGAGAATTGTGACGCTTTCCAGAACAGTGTAGCGTCGGTTACCCTGCAGCTCTTCAAGGGCCTTTGAGATGTTTATGCTGATATCGGAGAGCTCTAGAGTGGTTGTATAATTTTCCTGACTGTTTGCACCTGCACGGATTGAGTAACCGTCAATGAAGATGAGTTTCTTATTTTTCTCAAAGGGCGCTGAGTCGAAACCCATTAACCGCATCTGCATCCGAACATTCTCAGGCGTGTTATCAAAGCACAGGAACATTACGCCGTCTCCGCTCTCCAGTCGTTTAATGACCATCCTGCGCACCAAAGTGCTCTTGCCACTACCAGTTACTCCCATAATGATGACAGAGGCAGGGTAGGGGAGCTCTCCGCCGGCTGCTCGATCAAGCTCAGGAATACCTGTGTTGTTAATGACCCTATCCTCTTTTTTCTCCTCAAACTTGGGCTGCTGAGATTTACCGGAGACCATGCGAACCGATGAAGTGAACTGCAGGAGCCCGCCTGCATCAGTCACTCCGATTAGAAGGAGAGGTGGAAGAGCATAGGCTGAAAAGGTCGAGCCCAACGGAACAACATCCAACCGATCAATCCAGTAAATGAATAGGTAGCCAGCAGCACCTATGATGTTGAAGAGGAAAGACCACTTGTAAGATTTGACAACACCACCGGGTCCTTCAACACGGCGGCCAAACAGCATAATCACGCTGAAAAGGATGATACTGCTAATTATAACCGAAAGATCCTGTAGCATGCCAATCAGATCTAACTGCATAGGGCTCCATCCTCTCCTGAAAAAGGAAGAAACATTATGTCTTATAAGCGTCCGCGGGGCATCAAAAACAATATATCTAGGAGACTAGACTAAATAGTCCAATTATATCAACCTTCTCACCGTTTAGCATGGAATCTGTCAATCTAACCGATTTTAAGGAGACTTTTGACCTGGTCCTCAATATCTTTCAAGTCGATCTTTGACTCTACTCCGCTCCGCATATCTCTAAGCGTCACCTGATGCCCTGCGTAATCCCTCGGCCCAACCAGTACAAAGACCACCGCAGACTTCGAGGCTGACTCGAGCTGCTTTCTAAGACCTCGACCTGAAAGCTCAAGATCAGTGGGTAAACCTATCCGCCGCAGCTTCGACGCAATCTCAGAGGCTGGTCCCATCATCTCCTCACCTACATAGCCGACGTAGACCCTGTTCTCCGCAGTCACTCCAGCACCGGTTTTCGATAGGGCCAGGACTGTCCGTTCAACTCCTCCGGCGACCCCTGTTGCCCCCAAGTCGTCTCGCCCAAAGATCTTCGGCAGAATATCGTAGCGACCGCCTCCAGCGAGTGCACCTAGACTAGGGTTCTTCCGCTCAAAAACTTCAAACACAACACCCGTGTAGTAGTCTAAGCCTCTTACAATACCTAGGTTCAACTTTATATTCGGAACCTGCCGCGCCCTAAGCAGATCAGTTAACCGGCTGAGATCATCTATCTTCTCCAGCTTCTCCTCACCCAGCCACTTGAGAACGGTCTCCGGTTCGCCTTTCAGCTGACCGAACTCGATAAGCCGATTCAGCGACTCCCTGTCTACACCCATCTTGCCGTATTCTTCCAACACGTCTTCTACACTTTTCTTCGCAAGCTTATCGACCGCTCGCAGCAGCGCCAGAACCCGCGTCTCATCCTGCACACCGATTCTGCTTCGAATAAACTCCTCAGTAACCCCGCGGTCACCAATCTCTATCGAAACCTCCTTCAAACCAAGCCGGTCAAACAATGCCGATGCGAACGCGATGACCTCAGCATCCGCCTCTACGCTTTTCGGCCCGAAGATCTCCGCATCCCACTGGTAGAACCAACGGTAACGGCCGTACTGCGGCTCATCGTACCGCCACATCCCTGAAAAGGAACCTATCTTAATCGGAGACGGAAGACTACGGTTTGAAACCACGTACCTCGTCAAACCTACTGTTAGATCGAAGCGCAGCCCAACATCTCGCCCCGCCTTATCCTGGAAATAGTAGACCTCATTCCGCACCCCGGGGCCGCTCTTAGCCTCTAAGGTTTGAATCAACTCGATAGGCGAAGGCTCCATCAGCCGGAAACCGAAGATGCGCGAAACCTCAATGAACGAGTCCCTAACACGTTCAAGCGCCTCATAATCCTCCGGCTGCAGATCACGCATGCCACGAGGCAGAGAAAGATCCATCAAAACCACCAGTCAACTAAACTAAAACCGCACATTCTATGATAATCACATATCTCCCTTCAGGCTACTCACTCACTTACTTGGGTTTGAAACCAGCATCCTTGCCGATACGACCTAGCTCCGCGAGAAGAGCGGTGAGCTGAATCTCAGGATGAGCGCCAACGATCAAGCGATAGTCGTACTTCGCCATCGCTTCAGAGGCTTCGCCAAGATTCGGCGGGTTGAGATCAACCAGCGCCTCATTAGCGTACTTGAGGAAATCTCTATCTGATAAACCGTAGACGCGGGTAAGCTCTATCAGCTTGGAGCGGGCTCCCTTGAAGTCACCATCTAAAGCCAGCTTCACAACCTCCTCCACCTTAGCTTTGCCGGAGATGCCCGAGGTCTTCTCAACGTTGGTATCATTGACCTCCCCAAGTATTGAGGCTGATTCAAGAATGTTAATTGCTTGCCGTAGATCTCCTTCACTTACTCTGTAGATGGTTCTCAACGCATTCTCCTCAAACTTCACTGCCTCCTTCTCGCAGATCACCTTCAGATACCCCACGACATCATCTTCAGCTAGTCGGCTGAACCTGAAGATGGCGCAGCGGCTCTGAATAGGCTCGATGATGCGGGAGGAATAGTTGCAGATCAGTATGAACCTGGTGCCTTTCGAATAGGTCTCCATGATCCGTCTTAACGCGGTTTGAGCATCATTCGTCATCTCATCAGCCTCATCCAAAATGATGATTCTGAACGGAATCTCGACTCGTCTATCCGCGTATCGGGCGAAGGTCTTCACGCGATCACGCACAGTGTTGATTCCTCTTTCATCCGAAGCGTTAAGCTCCAACGTAAAGTCCCGCCAGTAATCACCCATAATTGCACGTGCGATGCAGAGAGCCGTAGTAGTCTTACCGGTGCCAGGTGGACCAGCGAAGAGCAGATGCGGCATACCACCCGGCGACTTCAACATCGACTTTAACCGTTCAACCACCGCCCTCTGATTCACAACATCATCAATCTTTAACGGACGATATTTCTCAGTCCACATCATAGACTCATACGTTTCTTTTTCAGACATAGCAGCTAGTCAGCGCCTCCGCCTTACAGCTGGGTTGAAGCAATCGCATTATTATATTTAAAGAGACGGAGAACAGAGATGATGCAGCCAGTAGACGCTGGCTGACAAGCCTTCTAAAATCCGTCTCCTCCATAAGATAAAGATCAATCTGTGTTTGCTAGGTTCATTGCTACACTATGTCTTTGGAAAGAAAAAGGGAGAGAGGGACAGAAGTAGTTTCGCGTTTACGGAACTCTGCTAAGGTTCCTCTACAATTATTGTTCCGTTCATCCAAGAGTGGAGGCTGCAGTGGTAATGATAAGTTCCTGGAACCGTGAATGTTTTAGTGAAGGTGTCGCCTGGATTTATGGGACCTGAGTCAAACGACGTCGCACCTGATGGGACATCAGTAGAGGTCACGGTGTGATCCACACTGTCGTCATTAGTCCACTTCACAGTATTGTTAACCCCTACTACTATAGTGACGCTGTCCGGCGAATAGCCCGGTGAACTTGTATCATTACCGGCTCCATTCACAATCGAGACCATTATTGTGGTGGTCACGTTTGTGTGCGTAGTTGTAGTGTTAGTTGTAGTAGTGGTCGTATTAGTTGTCGTTGTAGTTGTATTACCGGTTGTAGTAGTCGTGTTTGTGCTACCTAGAGTCTTAGTCTTAGTAGTAGTCTTGGTTATAGTCTCAGTAGTAGTCCTAGTCTTAGTTATCGTGGTAGTAGCCATCTCAGGGGGAATAGTCATAATGTTCATGCATATTTTGAATAAAAGATTGTGAACCAAAGATTTAGCACGGTCAAAGTGTGTGATGCTGCCTGAATAGTTACCTTGCATATACTCATTCACCTCAAGCAAAGTGACGTCGAGATACTCTTTGACCCCTGCCAATACAGTTATGTTAATCAATCTCCATTGAGCCCGATTACCATCTGGCATAGCTTGTTGGTCTTCAGATGATGCTCTGGACATAGTGTTGTTGTAGAGAGCAACAATCTGAGCTGCGTTCTCATACCACATTGTTAATGAGTTATTTAGCGCCGCTGTATCATTCAATCTAGTTTGGTTCAGAATTTGCACGTATATTTGATCGTGGATTTTCAGAAGCGTTGTGAGGTTATGGCTCTCCGCCTGCCCTAAGATAGATTGAGAGGCGTTGCCTAGAAGCTCGGCGTTTCTCAGCAACCTAGTGTAGCTAGCATTGAAATCTTCAGTTGCATTAGCTTGGAATGCGACGAGCACTAGACGCGTGTAAACAACCTGATCATTCCAGTGCAAACATTGTTGGCCGCATAGAGCCATAGTGTGGTTGGCTGACATCATTTGGGAACCTTGCGGTGAGATTAAGCCACCCGGCCCTTGCCGCTGATTTTCCTCTCCTTGTTGATCTTCCTGTCCTTGTCCTTGTACTTGTATTGCGAGTAGAGATGTAACAAGTATAGCGATTACCGCGACAGCTTTGATAGTGTTAGTCGGTTTGATTTTACGTAACATGTTAGGTTCATGATAGAGTGTGCGATATATAAAATTGCCATCATATCAGGTTTAATAACGATAAATTTTGAGTTCGTGACCCGATAATTAAAATAAGCCAGAAGAGATTGTTACTTATCGATTAATAACTCAAAAAGTGGGAAGAAGAAAACCCATTTTCAGGACAAACATTCAAAGCAAACATTCAACTCTCACTTTACTATCTGCGACAGTTGAGACTAACCGCGGCTCTGCCTGTTCAGTGTCGCAGAATAGGTTAAACTGATCTCGCAAAGAAATCAGCGACGATCGTTTAGCAAGACAAATAAGATAGAGCGGTAAAACGGGTCTGAAAAGGAAGGGAGTGGGAAAAGGATGCAGCGCCAGTCAAGCGAGATGCAGACATTTGTGAAGGATAGAGAGATTGAGCATCTGCTCAGCCCCGTCAAGATTCTGGTTAAACAGAACCTTCCCAAGGTTTCAACAGCCTCCATCCAGATTGAGGAGACTAAGGAAGGAGATTTGATAGAGGTGCCTCGCTGGGTTGCTGAGGTGTTCGCGGATCTAGGGTTCGCCCAGATACAGGAGGAGGTGTTCGAGGTTGAGATGCTGAAAACCCTAAGCAGAGAGCGAATCCAAGGGCCAAACCAGCTCTCCACCATCACAGGCGGCTTTTACCTGAAGCTTAGAAGGTATCTCGACGCTTTGAAAGAAGGATCGTACCCGAAGGGCACCTCAAAACAGAGCTACGAAGAGGCGCATATGAAGGCGATAGACCTGATTACTATGCGGACGGTAAAGCTTCTGCCATTGACGGTAGGTGACTCAGCTTCAGATCTTGTGCAGAAGGTGACGCCTGAGGAGATGCAGCTTTACAACATCGTGAGAAAAGTCGTTCAGCAGTGGAAGCAAACCATCCTCGAAGGGGTCGAGGATGAAGAATGAGCGACTTAACTGAAGCGGCGTTAAGCGACGCATTAGAGCGATTCCTAAAGAGCTTCACAACAGCTTCAGGCGACGACGTCTACAGATCAAGAATTTCCCAGATGATCGCTACTGGACGAAAGTCCCTAGTGGTCGATTACAACGACATTATGCTTCACAACTACGAGCTAGCTAACCTTGTCCGCTCCGACCCTGATAGAGTGCTGCCTAGCTTCAAAAAAGCCACCTACGAGTCACTCCGCACCGAGAACCCCTCATACGCGGAGAGCATCAGAAGAGACCTCAACGTCAGAATAAGAAACCTGCAGGACAAAGTTCCGATACGAAACATCTCCACTGAGCATCTCGACCAGCTAATCTCGTTCGCCGGCATCGTAGTCCGCACCTCCGACGTGAAGCCTCTTGCCTCCGAAGCCGCCTTCAAATGCATCAAATGCGGCCACGTCAATAAGGTTCCCCAAACTAAAATGATTCTCCGCCGGCCAAGAGGCTGCGAAGAATGTGACGAGAAGAAGATGTTCGAACTCGTCGAGAAGGAAACCACCTTCATTGACTACCAGATCATCAGAATGCAGGAGCTACCTGAAGAACTGCCTCCAGGTCAACTACCCCAATCCTTCGACGTCTCATTCATCGGCGACCTAGTAAACATCTGCCGCCCCGGCGACCGCGTCATCCTAACCGGCACCGTCAGGGCTGAGCCGGAATATACGCAGGGCAAAGGAAGACAGCTAACCCTCTTCCGATCCAGCATCGAAGGAAACTATGTAGAAATCATCGGGAAGGAGCCGGAGGAAACTCAACTCACGAAGGAGGACGAAGCCCGCATCAAAAGCATCGCTAAGGAGCAGAATGCCTACAAACGGTTAATCGAATCAGTGGCACCTGCAATCTACGGCCACGACACATTGAAAGAAGCAGTGCTACTCATGACGATAGGCGCACCTCGACAAACCCTGCCTGACGGAACAACCATCAGAGGCGACATCAACGTCCTTTTAGTAGGAGACCCAGGTACCGCTAAATCAGAACTTCTAAAGTACGCGGCTAGAACCGCACCGAGAGGACTCTACACCTCCGGGCGAGGCGCAACAGCAGCCGGGCTCACAGCCGCAGTTGTCCGAGAGAAGAACGGAATGATGATGCTTGAGGCAGGCGCAGTAGTTCTAGCAGATCTTGGTGTCGCAAGCATAGACGAGTTCGACAAAATGCGGAACGAAGACAGATCAGCGCTCCATGAATGTATGGAGCAGCAGACGGTCAGCGTCGCAAAAGGAGGCATCGTAGCCACCCTAAACGCGAGAACATCAATCCTCGCAGCCGCAAACCCAGTCTTCGGAAAGTATGACGAGTTTCGAAACATCGCGGAAAACGTGAACCTACCTATACCGTTACTAACCAGATTCGACCTTATCTTCGTAATCAGGGACAAGCCGGACAGATCTCAGGACGAGGAGCTCGCTAAACACGTGTTAGCGCTGCACCGTAGAGGAGAGTACGTCAAGGTGCCCCCGATTGACTTTGAGCTTCTCCGCAAATACCTAAGCTACGCGAAGAAGAGTGCCCCGAAGCTAACCCCTGAAGCCGAAAACATGCTTCTCGACTACTATCTGAGAATGAGAGGCATCGGCTCCGACTCTATGATCACTGTCACCGCAAGACAGCTCGAAGGTTTAATCAGGCTCTCAACAGCTCGAGCAAGAGTACTCCTCAGAGAAGAAGTAACAGAGGATGATGCGATGCAGGCCATTTCTCTGATGCGCAGAATGTTCGAAACCGTCGGCGTCGACGTCAAAACAGGCAAGGTGGATCTAGGCGTCCTCCACGGAAAACCGTTGAGCGAAAGAAACGTTCTACAACTCGCGCTAGATATGTTCAAGCAGCTGGAAGGAGCTAACAAGAATCCAGTTGAAGGAAAAAGATTCGTCGAAGAGATGATCGCTACAGGAAAGGTGGAGAGCGAAGAAGCGAAACGACTGCTTCATGACATGAATCGAACCGGCTTAATCTACGAGATCAAACCCGGCTTCTACAGAAAGCTATAATCAATAGCTTTCTACCACACCCGACCCGGTTAACGATCAACTACTATTGACTGCGCAGGAAAGGAGGATGTGAGGAAAGCAAGGTTGAAGATAGCGGATCTCCCCATACCCGGAGAGCTAGCTGAGCTCCTTCACTCACAAGGCTACAAAGAACTCTATCCTCCACAGGCCGAGGCTGTGAAGGCCGGCGTCTTCGAAGGCAAAAGCCTCCTCCTAACCACACCCACCGCCAGCGGAAAGACCCTCGTAGCCATACTCGCAGCAGGCAAAACTATTCTTGAGAAAGGCGGAAAAGCAGTTTACCTTACCCCGCTCCGAGCGTTAGCCAACGAAAAATACGAGGAGTTCAAGGCCCTTGAAGTGCTGACGAAGCCTGACGGCAGCCGAATCCGAGCAATGATCGCGACCGGAGACTACGACTCTAACGGCGAATCCCTCGGCAAAGCAGACATCATCGTGCTCACAAACGAGAAGTTCGACGCCTTGCTGAGACACGGAATCCCGTGGATAGATGAAGCCAAGCTCTTCGTCGCAGATGAAGTGCATCTAGTAGGAGACAACTACCGCGGGCCCACAATCGAAACCATCCTCACCAAAATCATCGCGATGGCCCCTGATGCGCAGATTCTGACGTTGAGCGCCACCATAAGCAACTCAAAGGAGCTGGCAACATGGCTGGGATCAAGTCTAGTCGATACTGATTGGCGCCCCGTGAAACTAGTTGAAGGAGTCTACGCTTACGGTGAGATATTCTTCTCCGATAAAACGAAGAGGAAAGTTGACACTAATACAAACCGTGGAATACCGATCGATCTCGCAGTTGACACCGTGCGGGATGGAGGACAATCCCTGATCTTCGCTGAGACACGGAGAAGATCCGTCGCTTTAGCGGAAAAGGCGTCCGAAGTCGTCCCGAAGTATCTCAGCAAAGATGAGCAGGAGGCAGTCGCCAAAATCGCGAAAGAGATCCTGTCAACCGGAGAGGAGACTGAGACGAGCCGCAGGCTGGCTGGTACAGTTGAGCGTGGCGCCGCCTTCCATCACGCGGGGTTGGATCTGCAGCATAGACGACTGGTTGAAGATGGTTTCAGAAGCGGCTTCATCAAGATTTTGACTTCTACACCGACTTTAGCTGCTGGCGTGAACCTCCCAGCTAGGAGAGTGGTGTTGAGCAGCCTCTACCGGTATGATTCTGACTATGGTGGTCAAGCACCTATCAGCGTCCTCGACTACAAGCAGATGTGCGGAAGAGCTGGCAGACCGAAGTTCGACACATTCGGAGAAACTGTAATCCTCGCCCGCAGCGATGATGAGGCTGATGAGCTCTACTTCCGCTACGTGAAGGGAAAGCCTGAGCCAATCCAGTCCCAGCTCACAAGAGGCGGAGCCCTGCGAACCCATGTCCTAGCTACTATTGCAACGCTCCCAGGCATCTCCGAGACTGAGCTCCACAACCTGTTCATGAAAACTCTCTTCGCGAACCAGTGTAGAAAAGCAACGGTGAAGGCGAAGATAAACGAGGCTGTAGAGTTCCTGACAGATGAGATGCTGGTGGAGAAACGTGGAAAACGGTTCCTAGCCACAGAGTTCGGTAAACGCATCTCAATACTTTACATCGATCCAGCAACCGGCATAATATTCCGTCAAGCAGTGGAGTATAGCGAGAACAAGGCGAGCTCAGTAGGGCTTCTTCACCTAATCACCGCTGTTCCAGATTTCACTCCAAAGTTCCCATTAAGGAAAAGCGATTGGCTGGAGGCTGAAACCTTCCTCGACCAGCATCGAGACGGGTTCATCATC
>JACPRH010000020.1 GCA_016190055.1 Nitrososphaerota archaeon
GTTTGTGCGGGTGCGTTTGAGGTGATTGTTGTTGTTTTGGGTGCTAGGGTTGAGGTTACTGTTGTTGCTGATGCGGTGGTGATTGTCTGGGTGGTTGCTGAGGTGATTGTTGTGGCTGAGGTTGTTGTTACGGTGGCTGTTGTTGCGGTTGTGGTTGTGGATATGGATGTAGTTGTGGAGATAGATGTGGTTGTAACGGTGCTTGCTCCAGAGGCTTTACCACTTAGGCCGATGCCTACGAGGGTTCCCGGTAGGTTCGGGGCGCTTCCTGGTAGTCCTGCTGCCTGGTTTACCCATCCGGTGGCTGCTGCTGCGCCGACTACTGCGAATATCATGGAGTTACCGGCTTTGTCTTTGCCTACTGTCGCGCCTACTACCATGCCTGATCCGAGGTTCATTTGACGCAGAACTGTGCCTGTTTTCTCATCGAAGAGTCTCAAGATGCCGTCTGTGCTTGGCCATACTATCACGCCTCCTGTGACCGCGGGGAATGCGCGCTGTGCACTGGGTGCGTAGAAGTATGTCCATTTTATCTGTCCAGTCAATAGGTCCCTAGCGACTAGAGAGGTGTTTGTTTGGAGGAAGGGTCGCTGTGCAGCTGGGACTCTGATGTTGACCCAGCTGGTCGGCTGGCCGAGGACGACGGGTGCGGTCCAGACGTACGACGGGTCGTTGCTTGCGTGGTGGAATATTACGCCGTCATGATATGCTAGCTCTGAGCTGAAGTATCCGTGAAGGGTACCTGGATTGAATATTATTGGTCTGTCTTCAGGGTATGCGGGCCACGGTTTTGTAAGATCCTCGTATTTTAATGGGTTGGTGAGGTTGTACCTCTTGTACTGGGGTTGTGTGCCGATTTTTGGATCAGGGCTGGACATAGCGTCCACCATTTGAAGGGGTTTGCCGGTCTTCGCGTCTATTACGTAGTAGATGCCTTCTTTGCAGCCTTTGACGTAAACCTTGCCAAGCGTCGGATGGTCTATCAGCATGCCGCTCCAGTTGCAGTCAAAGTCATACGGATCATGTGGGAAGGGTTGTAGCCACCAGACACGTTTGCCTTGGTTCATGTCGATAGCCATGATGGTGCTGCCGTAGAGGTTTGGCCCGGGTCTCAATGATGTGTTTGTGTAGGGGCTCTGGTTGCCTGTGTTTATGTAAACGAGTCCCGTATCGTCATCTATTACTGCTTGACCCCAGTTGGCGGATACGCCGTTCGCCCAGTTTGGTGGTTGTCCGGGTACTGCCTGCCAGTCATATTCGAGTCCTATTAGATTCTTCGTTCTGACTTCGCTGCAAGGGATGTTCTGGAAGTAGCCGATATCGCACTCTTGTAGAGCCCAATCCTTCACTGAGACATCCTGCGGAGGCTGGTTAAAGACTCTCCACACAATTTTTTGCGTGGTCATGTCGATGCCCATTATGAAGTTCCGTCCCACTTGGTTGTTGCCACCTCCGTTACCGATCATGGCGTAGATGAACAGGTTGCCTTTGTCATAGGTTCCGATGTTGTTCAGGTTGGCTCCGGCGCCCGCGCCGTAGTTGTAGACGTTTCCTGGGACGTTGAGGCATAGGTCGTTCACCCTGAACTTCTCTTTTCCAGTATTGAGATCTACACCGAAGAAGTCACAGGCTAGCCCTGGGGCGAGAACCGCGTTTTGAGCTGCCCAGTAGCTGATGCCGTGCAGATGACCAGCGCCGAGGTTTACGGGTAGTCTATTTTTAACAGCTGTAAGGTTGACGGTGTAGTCGTATGTCCAGAGCTGCTTACCAGTTGCTGCGTCTACTCCGTAGACTTTGCGGAAGTTCGTGACTATGGACACTATGCCGTTCTTAACTATAGGGGGGGTGTTAACACCTTCAGTTAAGGTTATGCTTGTTATGGCTGTTGGGGCTAAGGCTCTGCTGCCGACGGGGAAGAGCCATTTCACTTCAAGATTATTGACGCTATCCTTGTTGATCTGTGTTTGCGGGCTGAAGTTTTGGGCGTACTGGCCACCGTTCACGTACTCCCAATCTTTGTTGGAGATACCTTTCTCCGCAGCAAGTGCGAGTCCAGGTGTGATTATACTTAGTGATAGTGTTGCGAGTATAGATAAGAAGATTATTCTATATTTTATAGATAACATTAACTGTATTCCTTTTCATAGTCAGATATAAATTGTGGTAAGATAGTCACCATACGACCAATGTTCTCTCCAGAAAAGAAAAAATCGTAAAGAAAGATGTTATCACAAGCCTCAAGGAAATATGACTATTAACGACCATCTAAAGAGCTTCAAATCTTTCTCATAACGAACTAGAAGATAATGAAAATGAAATATCTATCCAAAAATGAGGGAGGAGACGATCCTTCTGGATCGTCTACCTTTATTTTCTTCTACTACTGTTTCTTTCGTGTTGCTAGTACTGCTGCTGCGATGATGGCGATGACAGCTATTCCGATCGCTGCGTAGGTTATTGGACCTATGGTTTCTGAAGATGCTGTTGTGGTTACGGTTTGCGCGGGTGCGGTTGTGGTTACCGTAGTGGCTACTGTTGTAGCCGAGGTTGATCCTGCGGTCGTTTTCGCTGATAGCCCGAGTGCGATTATTGTTCCGGGAACGTCGCTTTGTCCGCCTAGTCCGAAGTTTGCGGCTCCGGCTAGTCTGGTTGCGCCGATTATAGCGAATATCTTTGAGTTACCTTGAGAGTCTTTGCCGACGGTGGGTTGAACTACGACTGGTGCTCCGACGATTATTTCGTTTATGACTTTGCCTGTTCCTTCGTCTAGGAATTTCATTGTTCCGTCAGTGAAGCCGCTGAAGACCATTCCTCCGGTGACGACTGGGGCTGCGCGCTGGTGGCTGTAGGGGAAGAACCATGCCCACTTCACTTTACCGGTTGCTATGTCTCTTGCTACTATTGTGCTGTTAGTATTGGAAGGTCGAAGGGTGTCAAACAAGTTTCCTGAGGCGTAATTCGTTTCTCCTGGGAAGTAGCCGTATTCCCTTGTCACGGTTGCCTGTAAGGCGTCCTCGTGGAGGTAGTATGTTTGCGTCACTGGGTTTATGGCTCTGTCTGCTGCGAATATTCCGTTATACCAGTCGGGATATACTGTACATGGGAGGGTGCAGAATTTGCCCGGCTCACCCACATTCTTGGCCGGGTAGCTGATCCAGTTCCACTCCCTCATGTCGTAGTAGCTTCGTGGATCAGGCTCGTAGATGAGTTTGCTTGGATCGCTGGAGATCTGTCCTCTTGCATACTGGTCCTTACGGACATCAACCGTTAGCTTCGGCTTGCCTGTAGCTGCATCCATCACGAAGTATCGTCCTTCCTTGCAACCGTAAATGTAGACCTTACCTAGCGTCGGGTTCTCCGTTAAAAGTCCACTCCAGTTGCAGTCATAATCATACGGATCATGCGGGAACGGCTGTAGCCACCAGACACGCTTGCCTGCATTAAGATCGATTGCCATGATTGTGCTTCCGAAGAGTCTTGGCCCGGGTGCTAATGTCATGTTTGAGTACGGTCCTTGGTTGCCGGTCTGTGTGTACATTAGTCCTGTGTCCTCATCTACTACTGGTTGACCCCAGTTAGCTGTTACTCCGCCGTACCAGCCGATTGGTTGGTTGGGGAGCGCGAAGTCCCATTCGAGTCCTGCGCGGTTAGCAGCTAATGCTTCTGTACAGGGTATGTCTCTGAAGTAGCCGCTGCTGCACTCATTGATCGCCCAGTCCTTGACTGGTTGATCCTGCGGTGGAGAGCTATATACTCGCCACAAGATTTGGTTGGGCGCATCCATGCTTATGCCCATGGTGACGTGTCTTGAGTCACGGGGTGTGACCTGAGCTACGTTGCTGTGGATTCTGCTTGGGAAAACAACGATGAATTGTCGGCCCTTCTCATAGGTTCCGATGACAGCGCTGTTGGCTAGACTTGGACGGTATAAACCGAGGTTTCCAGGAACATCTAAGCATAGGTCTTTGACCCAGAACTTTTGTTTCCCGGTCTTTGCATCTACGCCGTAAAAGTCACAGGCTAGACCGTAGGAGAGGAGTGCGTCTCCGGACTCCCAGTATCTGAAGCCGTGGTCGTGTATGATGCCGCCCATTTCCACCGGTAGTTTCTTGCGTACATCACTGAAGTTGAGTACGTAGTCATAGGTCCATTTCTGTTTGCCTGTTGCGCCGTCAATAGCATACATTCTGCCCCAGTTGCTGTTGACGTAGACTGTTCCATCTCTAACAACTGGTGGGGTGGTTGTGCCCTCAGTGAACCCTTGTATTGCTTGCATGCCTGCTGGCGCTAACGCTTTGCTGCCCAGAGGGAAGAGCCACTTCACCTCAAGGTTGCCAACGTTGTCCTTGTTGATCTGCGTCTGTGGGCTATAGTTCCAAGCCCAAGAGTTTCCGTTGACGTACTGCCAGTCCTTATCGTTATTGGCTAGGGGGGCTGCGAATGCGAGTGTTGGTGTGAATGTGCTGAATGCGAGTATTACGAGTATAGACAGTAGAGTTACTTGATAATAATTACTATTCTTCATAAGTTATTTCGGAGATATTGTAACCATTGTTTATATAAACTTTACGAAGAAGTATATACCACATGTTTGACCTTTCACAGTAAAAATTTGAGACATATCTGTGCATCGCTGTCTATAATTGACAGAATCTGGGTTCTTTCGAAAACTGCGAGGTTGTTATCTGGCGGCGCAATGAGAAATGAGTAGAGTATTGAACGTCGGCTGCGCTTCAGAAAGGACATCGACGAATCAGTTGCACAGAGTTATCGTGAAACATATTGATGGCTAACAGTGAATCTGATTCGGCAAGGTGCGGCTGGAGATTGTGTGAAGAACGTAAAGTTGCGAAGCGAGCTTAATTTCATAAAAAGGGATGAGACGATCCTTGTTCAGGATCGTCTACTTTTTGCCTATTATTTCTTTCGCATTACTAGTACTGCTGCTGCAATCAGGGCGATGACTGCTACTCCGACTGCTGCATAGGTTACTTCTGATGGTAGTCCTGATGTCTCGGTTTGAGTGATTTGTGAGGTTACTGTTGTGGTTTGGGTTTGAGCTGGTTGTGTGGAGGTGATGGTGGTTGCGGTGGTGAGGGTTGTGGCTGAAGTGGTTACTGATGTTGTGGTTGCGGTGGTGGTTACGGTTGTGGTTTGAGCTGCAGCTGCTTTGTTTGAGAGGCCGATGGCGACTAGGGTGCCTGGTACTGTGGCTTGGCCTGCCATTCCTTCTCCGAATATTCCGGTTTTTCCGGTGATTGCGAATATTTTCTGGTTTCCGTCAGTGTCTTTGCCTGTTGTGAGACCGACGGCTGTTGGTGCACCTATTGGCATTTCATGGAGGAGTTTGCCGGTGTCTTTGTCTAGGAAGCGTATGTAGTTGTCTGTGAAGCCTGTGAAGACCATGCCTCCAGATACTACCATTGCTGCGCGTTGCTGGCTGTATTTGTAGAACCAGGTCCAGGCTTGTTTGCCTGTGGCTAGGTCTCTTGCTACGATGGTAGTGTTGGTTATGGGGTAGCTTTTGGTTGTGAATAGGTTTCCTCCTCCTTCCCAAGAGAATTCTCTGAGTACTGTTACCTGTAGGGCGCCTTCGTAGAGGATGATTCTTTGTCCTTCAGGATCGAAGGACATGTCAGTGTTGAAGATTCCGTTTAACCAGTTGGGATAGACATCACATGGCAGAGTGCAGTGCTCACCTTTCTCACCGGGTTGCTTGGCTGGGTAGCTGATCCAGTTCCACTCTCTTAGGTCGTGGAAGCTCTTAGGGTCAGGTGAGTAGGCCTTGATACTTAACGTAGAGATCTGTCCTCTTGCTAGCTGGTCATCTCTTACATCAACCTTGTACTTTGGCTTGCCTGTAGCTGCATCCATGACATAGAATATGCCTTCCTTGCAGCCTTTGACGTAGACTTTGCCGAGCGTTGGGTTATCGATCAGCATGCCGCTCCAGTTGCAGTCATAGTCATATGGATCGTGCGGGAATGGTTGTAGCCACCAGACTCTCTTTCCAGCATTCATGTCAATAGCCATGATTGTGCTGCCGTAAAGTCTTGGTCCTGGTGCGTAGGTCATGTTTGAGTAGGGTCCTTGGTTGCCTGTTTGAGTGTATAGGATGCCTGTGTCCTCGTCTACTACTGGTTGACCCCAGTTTGAGGTTACACCAGCGTATTTGCTTGGCGCTTGGTCTGGTAGTGACCAGTCCCATTCAAGTCCTGCTTTGTTTACTGCGGCTACTTCGCTGCATGGGATGTCTCTGAAGAAGCCTACGTTGCATTCCTGTAGAGCCCAGTCTTTAGTAGGCTTGTCTTGCGGTGGGAAGCTGAAGACGCGCCACTGGATGTTGTAGGGTGCATCCATGCTTACGCCTATAGTGACGTGTCTTGCGTCGCCGGCTGCGACTTGGGCTATATTGCTGTGGATTCTGCCTGGGAGTACTATTATGAACTGCTTGCCTTTCTCGTAGGTGCTGATGCCTGCTGAGGCTCTATTGAGAAAGTAGGCTTGGTATGGATAGAGGTTTCCCGGTACTTCTTTGCAGAGATCGTTGACCTTGAACTTCTCTTTTCCTGTCTTTGCATCTACTGCGTAGATGTCGCAGGCGAGTCCTAGGTCTAGAATTGCGTCGCCCGCTTCCCAGTATCTAAAGCCATGAGAGTGTCTCAGGAATGAGATGTCTACGGGTAGACGCTCCTTTGCAGCAGCAATGTCTACGGTGTATTGGTATGACCATAGCTGTTTGCCGCTTTTCGCGTCTATGCCGAGTATGGCTTTGTACGGGGTTAGGACGTACACTATCCCGTTTCGAACTATTGGTGGAGCAGTAGATCCCTCATCAGAGGTAAGCCCCCTCAAGGCCTGCGGGACTTGAGATGCGCTTCCTATAGGGAAGATCCACTTCACCTCAAGATTCTGCACGTTGTCCTTGTTGATCTGGTTCTGTGGGCTATAGTTCCATGCCCAGGTGTTTCCGTTGACATTCATCCAGTCCTTGCCGTTGTCTCCAAGTGGTGCTGCGAAAGCTAGTGTAGGTGCGAATGTGCCGAATGCTAGGATTGCTAGCAATGGCAATATGGTTAGTCGATAATTACTACTATTCTTCATAATTATTTTCGATTACTATGCGCGTCATTTTTATATAAACTTTATGAGAATGTGTTATCTAATTCTTAGATATAATGTGTAAGAAATTGGGATGTACTTCTAAATCACTACTGTGAGTGGATAAATCTCAGATCCAACTGGGCACCGCGGTGTCCCGACTAGGATCGAACTTGTGCATAAAAATGGGAGGAGACGATCCTTCAATGGATCGTCTTTCTATGTTGATTACTTCTTTTTCATTACTAGTACTGCTGCTGCTATGATTGCGATTACTGCGACTGCGACTGCGGCGTAGGTTATTTCGGCTGGAAGACCGCTTGTTCCTGTGACTGACTGAGTGGTTGTGACCGCCTGAGTGGTGGTGATTGTAGTACTGGTTGTGACTGTTGTGACCTTGCCTTCAACGGCCGGTGTCTCCCTTAGTCCTACGGCGATGAGTGTTCCAGGTATCTGCGGCCCGGGATCTCCGTACTGTGGTCCTACTGAGATAGATGTAGATCCGACTACTGCGAAAATCTTTGAGTTTCCGTCTGAGTCTGCGCCTATTGTTGGCTCGACGACAACTGGCGCTCCGACATTGATCTTGGCAAGCTCTTTGCCTGTGTCTTTGTCGAAGAACTTCATTGAACCGTCTGTGAAGCCGGAGAAGACTGTGCCACCAGTTACGACCATAGATGCTCTCTGGTTGCTGAGTTGATAGAACCAGGTCCACTTTACTTTGCCGGTGTCTAGGTCCCTTGCTACTATGGTAACATTGGCTTTTGGATATCCCTTGACCGTGAAGAGATCTACTCCCTGGATGTAGGGGCGTTCAGATAATACGTCAACTTGGAGTGCGCCTTCGTAGTAGATCAGTGTCTGGGTTTCAGGATCGTAGGACATGTCTGTCTGGAAGATGCCGTTCTGGAAGTGTGGATATATTGATGCGGGTAGTGTGAAGTGTTCTCCTTTCTCACCGGGCTTTGTAGCGGGCCAGCTGATCCAGTTCCACTCTCTCATGTCGTGGTAGCTCTTAGGATCAGGCATGTATGCTCTGATGCCGTCAGGTGGAGGTTTGGCTGCGGCTGCGGTTACTTGTCCTCTTGCAACTTGGTCTTGAACTACATCAACCTTGTACTTCGGCTTGCCAGTAGCTGCATCCATCACGTAGAATATGCCTTCTTTGCAGCCCTTCACATACACTTTACCTAGTGTCTTGCTGTCGATGAGCATGCCGCTCCAGTTGCAGTCGTAGTCGTAAGGATCGTGCGGGAATGGTTGTAGCCACCATATGCGTTTGCCTTGGTTCAGGTCGATAGCCATTATTGTGCTTCCGTAGAGGCGTGGTCCGGGTACTAGTGTCATGTTTGAGTATGGGCCTTGGTTGCCTGTTTGAGTGTACATGATGCCGGTGTCTTCGTCGATTACTGCTTGACCCCAGTTGGCGGTTACTCCGCCCCACATGCTTGGTTTTTCATCAGGTAGCGCGAAGTCCCATTCGAGTCCCTTCTGGTTCACAGCGGCTACTTCGCTACAGGGAGTATCGCGGAAGAAGCCTATGCTGCATTCCTGAAGTGCCCAGTCTTTGCTGAGTTGATCTTGTGGTGGTGAGCTGAAGACTCTCCATTTGATCTGTTTGCTGTCCATGTCGATACCCATTGTGACATGGCGTGCATCCGGGGCTGAGAGGGTGCTGTGCATGTAGCCTGCTAGGACGTAGATGAACTGCTTGCCCTTCTCATAGATTCCTATGCTAGGCTCTGCGCCGGGTCGACGTGCTAGATACTTGTAGAGCGATCCAGGTACGTCTTTGCAGAGATCTTCGACGCGGAACTTCTCTTTACCGGTCTTAGCGTCAAGGCCATAGAAGTCGCAGGCTAATCCGTGGTTGATTATAGCGTCGCCGCTTTCCCAGTACTGGAAGCCGTGCTTGTGAACGGATCCGGCGATCATTAACGGTAGCCTCTGCTTCGCCGCTTCTATGTCGATGTTGTAATCATTGGTCCATACCTGTTTGCCGGTCTTTGCATCGATGGCGTATGCCTTCATGAAGCTGGTGATGATGTAGACTATTCCGTTTCTGACGATCGGGGGTGTAGTTGTTCCCTCACCGATCCCGGCCGCTTGGATTCCTGCTGGCGCCAGAGCCTTGGATGCGAGTGGGAAGACCCATTTCACCTCTAGGTTCTGGACGTTGTTCTTGTTGATCTGGGTTTGTGGACTGTAATTCCATGCCCAGCTGTTGCCGTTAGTATTCATCCAGTCCTTGCCGTTGTCTCCGGTGGGTGCTGCGAATGCTAATGATGGTGTGAATGTGCTGAATGCCAGTATTACGAGTATAGACAGTAGAGTTAGTCGATAATTACTACTATTCTTCATAATTATTTTCAGGTATTATGAATAGTCTTTTTATATAAACTTTATGAGTATAGGTTATCTAATTTTGAGATATAATGCAGTAAGAAATTGAGATATACTTCCAAATTACCGCTTTGAGTGGATAAATCTCAGACCCAACAGGGCATTGTGGGGTCCCGATTAGGTTCGACTTGCACATAAAAAATGGGAGGAGACGATCCATTCAAGGATCGTCTTTCTACTTCTACCTCTACTTCTTCCGCATTACTAGTACTGCTGCACCGATTAGTGCAATTACAGCTACTGCTACTGCTGCGTAGGTGATTGGACCTATGCTTTCTGCAGTTGATGTGGTGGTTACTGTCTGTCCTGGTGCGGTTGTGGTTACTGTTGTAGCTACTGTTGTGGATGAGGTGCTGGTTACTGTTGTGGCTGAGGTTGAGACTGATGTTGTTGTTACTGTGGTGCTTTGGGTGGTGGTGACGGTGGTTGTCTTTGGTTCTGCTCCTGCTGCTAGTCCGAGTGCTACAACGATGCCTGGGTTAGTTGGTGCGATGCGGCCTGCGGCGGAAACGCCTAGTATTGTGAAGATCTTCTGGTTCCCGTCTGAGTCTTGGCCTGTGGTGACGCCTACTCTCATGTCGGAGCCGAGGTTTATTTCACGTAGCAGTTTACCTGTGTCTTTGTCTAGGAACCTCATTTGACCATCGGTGAAACCTGTGAAGACTAGGGTTGGTGTTACGACTAGTTGTGAGCGTTGCTGAGCTATGTTCCAGAACCAGGTCCACTTGACCTTTCCAGTAGCTGCATCTCGTGCAACGATTGTAGTGTTAGTGATTGGGTAGGCTCTGGTGATGCTGACTGATTGTCCCACTACTGGTGCGGGGGAGTTGACTATTGTAGTCTGTAGACCTATTGCATAGTGGAAGAGTGTTCCTGTTTCAGGATCGTACGACATGTCTGTGCCGAAGATGCCGTTACTGAAGTGTGGATAGACATCGCATGGGCGTCCGCAGTATTTGCTGCCGTCTGGTGATTCCATTTCACGCATGTCGTATTTGCTGAGTGGATCGTTTAGGTGGTATCTAATACCGCCTTGATTCGGCTCTTTCAATGCGGCTTGGCCTACTTGTCCCCAACCTACCTGCTCATTTACGACATCAATCGCGTTTAACGGCTTTCCTGTCGCGGCATCCATTATGAATAGTCTGCCTTCCTTGCATCCCTTCATGAAGACCTTACCAAGTCCTTTGACATCGGCCAGTACCCCACCCCAGTTGCAGTCATAGTCATACGGGTCGCGTGGGAATGGCTGTAGCCACCAGACACGCTTACCGGTCTTGGCGTCAATCGCCATGATGGTGCTGCCGTAGAGTCTTGGTCCGGGTGTGCTTCCTACGTATGTGTAGGGTCCTTGGTTGCCTGTGCTGGTGTAGACAAGTCCTGTGTCTTCATCTACGACGATCTGTCCCCAGTTAGCGGTGACTCCGCCGAAGATGTTTGGTTTCTCGTTAGGCTGAGCCCAGTCCCATTCAAGGTTACTGGGGGCTTTGGCTGCTACTTCTTTGCATGGAGTGGTTATGAAGTATCCTACGTCACACTCTTGTGTTGCCCAGTCCTTGGTAGGCTTGTCTTGAGGTGGATAGCTGAAGAGTCTCCAAGTGATTTGTTTGGTGGTCATGTCTACGCCGATTGTGGTGTGTCGGAAGTCGCCTTCATAGATGGTGCTGTGCATTGCACCAGGTAGTACGAGGATGAATTGGTTGCCTTTATCATAGGTTCCTATGTTGGTTTGGCTGACTGCGCCCTGTCTCATCTTGTACAGGTTGCCCGGAGTATCCTTGCAGAGGTCTTTCACCCAGAAGGAGGTTTTACCGGTGGTCGCATCGACTCCGTAGAAGTCGCATGCAAAACCGCTGAGTAGGATGGAGTTTCCGCCAGCCCAGTAACGGATACCGTGGAGGTGGGCTTGCAGAATGTTTCCGAAGAGAACGGGTATGCGGCTTTGGAGGTCGGTGGCGTTGATTACATAGTCGTTTACCCATGCTTGTTTACCTGTCTTTGCGTCAATTGCGTATGTTCTCAGGTAGTTTGTCGTTACATACACCTTGCCGTTCACGACGATCGGCGGTGTGGTGGAGCCCTCATTGGTAGCAAGGCTTCGCATTGCTACTGCGGACTGTGCTTTTCCCTCGAGTGGGAAGAGCCATTTAACCTCAAGTGCTCCAACGTTATCTTTGTTGATCTGTTTCTCTGGGCTGTAGTTTCCAGCCCAAGAGCCGCCATTTACGTACTGCCAGTCCTTGTCAGAGACAGCTAGTGGCGCTGCGTATGCTAGTGTGGTTGCGAATGTGCTGAATGTTAGGATTGCCAGTATGGGCAGTATGGCTAGTCGATAATTACGTCTATTATTACTCATAATACTTTCGGAAACGGCTAGTATGATTTTTTATATAAACTTTATGAAAGATTTAGGTAAACTAATTCGATACTAAGCAACAGGAATCTGAAATAATTTTTCAAATCAGTGGTCAAAAAAGAAATAGTTTCATGCGCATCATGGTCGGCGGCAGCCTAACCGGCTGATTCTGCGGCGGACATAATAAACAGGCAACAATCAGCCAGCGAATCCTATTGTCTGTCTGAGCACAGTAGTGAAGCGGCTACGCTAGAGTAGGCGAATGTGTTAGATGTTTGTAGGCAATAATACCAGCTGATGCAATAGTCAATTCTACATAAGGAGTAGAGTCCAAACATGGTTGGGGTAATAATTACTGGGTCTGACTAGGTTAGGTTTGCTTGTTTTGCGCGGGTTGTTTTCTTTAGTAGGGGGGGGTTGGCTTGTTTTGCTTCTTTGAATTTTTGTCTGAGTTGGTGTAGTTGGTCTCCGCTGAGTTTTTCCATCATTAGTCCGAGGCAGTTGCAGTTTGTTGTGTGGTCGACGAGCCATCTTAGGTTCCACCAGACGGCTTCTACTCGGTTTTCGTGTGTCTGGTTTTTGTCGGATATGATGTCTTTGAGGTGTCTAGCTGCTTTCTTAGCTTCGTCATGCTCGTCTGTTGCTTGATCTATGTAGCTGCCTAGGTAGGGTTTGAGTTTGGGGAACAGCGACTCCTCGAATTTGAGGTGCGCATTCAATATTACGTTGGCTTCTTTGAGAGTATCCATAGCGTCGCTCAACCGGTCCTGCTCAACAGCGTCACCTATGTCGAGAAGCTTCACCTGTAGCTGAGCAAGCTCCGCTCGAAACATTCTTACAATGTCAATATCCGAAGCATCCATTCAGATTACAATGAGAAATAACATTAATTTAAGCAGCTCGGAATCTCTCCAAACACATCAGCTAAAGTGTTTTCCCTACATATCGGCGGGTGCACAATAGACTGGATTCGCGGGACTAACTGCGTTCACATAAGGAGGAGAGGCTGGCACTATGCTTTGTTGCTGAAGGAGGAAAAAGGAGAAGGAAGGGCATTGGGTGCAGGCATGTGGCTCCTGCACCCTGTGGGGAATATACTTACCAGCTTGTCATCTGAGCCGCCACAACCCCACCACTAGGCTCGCTGCGTTTGAGGAGTAAGCGTAATCGATTGATTTTTCCAATTAAAAATGGGGAGAAGACGATCCTGTGAGGATCGTCTATCATATCTGCTACTTCTTTCGCATCGCTAAGAATGCTGCTGCTAAGATAGCAATAACAGCTACAGCTGCTACTGCGTATGTGATTTCTGATGGTAGTCCTGTGGTTTCTGTTTGGGTTTGGGTGATTGATGTGGTTATGGTTTGAGCTGGTGCACTTGATGTTACTGTAGTGGTGGCTGTTGTGCTGGAGACGGCGGTTGTAGTGGCTGTGGTGGTGGATGTGGTGACGGATGTTGTTGTAACGGTCTGAGCTGCGGCCGCTGCTTTTTCGTTCAGTCCGATTGCGATGAGAGTTCCTGGAGTTTGGCTCCCGGCTACTCCGTATTGGCCGAAGAATCCAGCGAAGGGAATTGTGCCTGCTACGATGAATATCTTGGAGTTTCCGTCGGAGTCTTTACCTATCGTTGGGCCGATGACTACTGGTGCGCCGACTGTTACGGTGCCTAAGGGACTTCCTGTGTCTGCGTTGAAGAACTTTACGGTACCGTCTGTGAAGGCGCTGAATACTGTACCTCCTGTGACGGCCAAGTGTGCACGCTGGTTACTGTAGGTGTATGGCCACGACCACTTTACGTTCCCTGTTTTGAGGTCTCTGGCCACGATTATGGTTCCACCGTCCTTCCCAGGAACAAATATGCCGCCGGATTGAACTCCTAACACTAGTGGTTTTGTGGTGATATCTATGTCCATCAGCGAAGCGTAGTGATAGATAGTGTCGGTTTCGGGGCTATATGATTGGTCGGTGGCGAACGTCCCGTGTAGGAAGCTAGGGACAATTTTTACTGGCGCTGGACCATGGTAATTGCTGTTCTCGGGCCACTTCCACTCGATCATGTCGTAGCGGCTGAACGGATCTGTGATGTGGACTGTTCTTTTTCCAGGGTACGCTTCTTCGAATGCGTCTCTGATAATAAGTGGTTTTCCAGTTTTTGCGTCAGATACTATCCAGTTGCCTTCCTTGCATCCTTTGACATAGACCTTGCCCAGAGTCGGGCTTTCTACTAGTACTCCGCTCCAGTTACAGTCATAGTCGTAGGGATCGCGAGGCATAGGTTGTTGCCACCAGATGCGTTTGCCTGCGACCATGTCTATCGCTTGGATGGTGCTACCGAAGAGCCTTGGTCCTCTTGTGACTGATATGTTGGTCCATGGGTTCTGGTTTCCGGTGTTAATGTATAGTATTCCGGTATCTTCGTCCACCACAGGCTGTCCCCATGATTGTGTGGCGCCTGCTGCTGGGCTCGGAATCTGATCCGGTCCTGGTGCGAAGTCCCATTCGAGGTTTTCACGGGCCTTGGTGGCTACATCGCTACATGGGATGTTTCTGAAGTAGCCTATGGCGCACTCTTGTAGTGCCCAGTCCTTTGATTTTTGATCTTGCGGTGGTACGTTGAAGACTCTCCATTGAGTCTGCTTGGTATCCATGCTGACGCCCATTACTACAGCTCTGCCCACTCCGGGGGTGAGATCTGTGCTACCGATGTTGTAGATGAATTGACGCCCTTTGTCGTAGGTCGCTAAGTTGTTTGTGCTGGCTGTCGTGATCTGATAGTTGTAGATGCTTCCGGGGATGTCCTTGCAGAGGTCGGGTATATCGAATTTAGTTTTGCCGGTCTTGGCGTCTACACCGTAGATGTCACATGTCAATCCACCGAACAGGACAACGTCTTCGCCTGCCCAGTATCTTATGCCGTGGAAATGACCTGGAATGATGGATAATGGAAGCCTTTTACGCGCAGCGTCGAGGTCTACTTCATAGTTGTTTATCCATAGTTCTTTGCCGGTCTTAGCGTCAACCGCCATAGTAACCATGGAGTTGGTTGTAACGTAGACTACTCCATTTACCACGATGGGTGGCGTCAATGTACCCTCTGCGGGGTTAAGAGCCTGTATTCCTGCTGGCGCTAGCGCCTTACTTGACAGCGGGAAGACCCATTTTACATCGAGGTTCTGCACATTGTTCTTGTTGATCTGTGTCTGTGGGCTGTAGTGCCATGCCCAAGAGTTGCCGCCGACGTACTGCCAGTCTTTATCGTTGTTTGCTAGGGGTGCTGCGAACGCTAGTGTTGGTGTAAATGCTCCGAACGCTAGTATAGTCAGTAATATACAGTTAGTTATCCAATATTTGCTTGATAACATTTTCAAATATCGGTTCTTCTAGTCAGTTATAAGGAGTGGTAAGACGGTTTCCATACGACCAATTGTTTGATCTGGAGAGAAAAATTTGCGCAGATAAAAATGGGAGGTGACGATCCTTGTTTAGGATCGTCTGATACTGATTCTATTTACTTCTTTCTCATTACTAGTACTGCTGCTGCGATGATTGCGATGACTGCTATTGCTACTGCTGCGTAGGTTACTTCTGAAGGTAAGCCTGTTGTTTCTGTGACGGTGGTTGCTGTGGTGACTGTTGTGGTTGATGACGCGACTGAGGTTGTGGTGACTGTGGATGTTGATCCTGTGCTGGCGGCTTTGTCAGATAGGCCTACTGCGACTAGTGTGCCTGGGACTGCGGCCAGACCGCGCGTGGCGTAACCATAGTTGTTTGCTGCTAGACTCATGGAGCCGCCTAGGACGAATATCTTGGAGTTGCCGTCTGAATCTTTGCCTATTGTCGGGCCCACTAGCACTGGTGCGCCGATGTTTACAGTGCTTAGAGGTTTACCTGTGTCTTTGTCTAGGAACCTTAGGAGACCGTCTGTGAAGCCGCTGAACAGTAATCCTCCGCTGACGACCATGTGGGCACGCTGGTTACTGGTGGGGTAGAACCATGTCCATTTGGCTTTGCCTGTTTCGAGATCTCTGGCCACGATTGTGACATTGCCTGCTGCAGTTACCGCTGGAGCTGAGCCTCTGCCGCCTGATCTGCCTACTATGTCTACAGGGCCTGATGCGAGGTAAGCGGCCATTAGCGATGTGTAATGGTAGACTGTGCCTGTCTCCGGATCGTAAGATTCGTCTGTTGCGAAAGTTCCGTGCATCCAGCTTGGGTATACTAGTACTGGTGCGGGGCCGTGGTACTTGCTGTTCTCAGGCCACTTCCATTCAACCATGTCGTAGCGGTCGAACGGATCTGTGATGTGGACGGTTCTGGTCTTTGGGTACTGCTCCTCAAAAACATCTATTATGCGTACTGGCTTACCTGTAGCTGCATCAGATACTATCCAGAAGCCTTCCTTGCAGCCCTTCACGTAGACCTTTCCGATATTCTTAGTTTCCATAAGCATACCGCTCCAGTTGCAGTCGTAATCGTAAGGATCGCGAGGCATAGGTTGCTGCCACCAGATGCGCTTACCTGCGTTCATGTCTATAGCCATTATTGTACTTCCGAAAAGTCTGGGTCCTCTTGTTTGTGATATGTTATGCCATGGGTTTTGGTTTCCTGTGTTGATGTATAGTATGCCTGTATCTTCATCCACTACCGGTTGGCCCCATGATGATGTTGAGCCGGCTGCCGGGCTTTGAGGTTGTCCTGGTGCCGGTGAGAAGTCCCATTCCAGATTCTCTCTTGATTTACTAGCGACGTCTTTGCAGGGTATGTTTCGGAAGTAGCCGAGATCACATTCCTGTAGGGCCCAGTCCTTGGTGGCTTCGCCTTGAGGCGGCTGGTTGAAGACTCTCCATAGAATCTTTCCAGTGCTCATATCAACTCCCATTGTGACGGCTCTGCCTACACCGACGAAAACGTCCCTACTGCCTATGTTGACTACGAACTGCTTGCCCTTATCATAGGTAGCTATATTGTTCGTATCCGATACGGTTGGTGAGTAGTTGTAGATGCTTCCCGGTATTTCTTTGCAGTAGTCTTCAGCTATGAACCTACCTTTACCGGTCTTAACATCGATGGCGTAAATGTGGCATGCGAGTCCTCCGAATAAGATGGAGTCTCCGCCTTCCCAGTATCTTATTCCGTGGAAGTGTGGTGCTCTTATGTTCAGTGGGAGCCTCTTTTGGAGTTCGGTGATATTAATTGTGTAGCTGTTAGCCCATATTTGCTTGCCTGTCTTCGCATCGATTGCGTAGGTAACCATAGCGTTAGATGTTACGTAGACTATGCCGTTTCTGACTATTGGGGGTGTTGTCGTGCCCTCTGCCGGGTTAAGCGCTTGTATTCCCGCGGGCGCCAATGCCTTGCTCCCTAGAGGAAATATCCACTTGACCTCCAGGTTCTGCACATTGTCCTTGTTGATCTGGTTCTGTGGGCTGTAGTTCCATGCCCATGAGTTGCCGTTGTTGTATTGCCAATCCTTATCGTTATTGGCTAGGGGTGCTGCGAATGCTAGTGTTGGTGCGAATGTTCCGAATGCGAGTATGGTCAGTAATATACAGTTAGTTATCCAATATTTGCTCGATAACATCTTCGAGCAACGCTTTTCTCTAGTCCGATATAAGATGGGGTAAGACGGTCTCCATACGACCAACATTCCTAATTAACTGGGAACAATTTATGCAAATAAACTACCGCGGTTTGCAGATAGCCTAAAACGGTTACAGATCACTATAGAGAGCGTTAAGGTCAAGAAAAAGAGGTAGAGACGACCTCCTTGTAGAGATCGTCTGTTAATTCTACTATTGTTACTTCTTTCGCATTACTAGTACTGCTGCTGCAGCTATAGCTATTACTGCTACTCCGACTGCTGCGTAAGTTACTTCTGCAGGTAGTCCTGAGGTTTCTGTTTGTGTTTGGGTGATTTGTGAAGTTACGGTTGTTTGTGAAGTAATTGTTTGTGCTGGTGCGCTGGTGGTGACTGTAGTGGTGGCTGCTTTAGTTGTAGTCACGGTGTTTGTGGTTGCACTGGTGACTGTTGTTGCTGATGTTGTGGTTACGGTGCTTGTGGTTGCGGTTGTGATGGTTGTAGCGGAGGTGGTTGTGACTGTCGTGGTTGTTTGCTGGGCTGCGCCTGCGGGGTTCTCTGAGAGGCCTAGTGCGATTACTGCGCCTCCGGCTGTTGGGCTGGGGTATACTCTGGAAGAGGTTGCGTCGCCTACTCCGATGACTCCGAATAGCTTCTGTTTGCCATCTGAGTCTTGGCCTGTGCTGAAGCCGTTTACCATGTGGGTGCCGACGTTCATTTCGCGGAGAAGCTTGCCTGAGCTTTTGTCGAAGAACCTCATGTAGCCGTCTGTGAAGCCGGTGAGAAGCATGTCGCTGGTTACGACTAGGTGGGAGCGTTGGGTGCTGAACTTGTAGAACCATGTCCACTTTACGTTACCTGTCGCGGCGTCGCGGGCTACGATGGTTGAGTTGGATATTGAGTATCCGCGGGTGCTCATGAGGCTCGCGCCGTCCTTCATGGAGTTTTCTTTTAGTAGGGTTACCTGCTGTCCAGACGCGTATTGGAACAATGTGTTAGTATCAGGGTCGTACGAGAGGTCTGTTCCGAAGAGTCCGTTTGACCAGTGTGGATATAGACCGCAGGGAAGGTTGCAGCGTTCGCCGGCTTGGCCTGGGGCTGCGGCTGGATAGCTGATCCAGTTCCACTCACGCATATCATGGAGGCTGTATGGATCCGGCTGATATGCTCGAATACCATTCGGCTGAGGCACGGCTGCGGCAGCCTGGACCTGTCCCCACTTCACTTGCTCCTTTACTACGTCCGCCGTCCACACGGGCTTACCTGTCTTAGCGTCCATCGCGTACAAGATGCCTTCCTTACAACCCTTCATGTAGATTTTGCCTAGTCCTTTGACATCTGCGAGTATTCCGCTCCAGTTGCAGTCGTAGTCGTAAGGGTCATGCGGGAAGGGTTGTAGCCACCATATGCGTTTGCCTGAATTCATGTCGATAGCCATGATTGTGCTGCCGTAGAGTCTTGGTCCGGGTGTCATTGACATGTTTGAGTATGGTCCTTGGTTTCCGGTGTTGGTGTAGACTATTCCGGTGTCTTCGTCAACGACAAGCTGGCCCCAGTTGGCGGTTACTCCAGCCCACTTGACTGGCGCCGCGTCGGGTAACGCCCAGTCCCATTCTAGTCCTGCTTTGTTCTTGGCTGCTACATCGCTGCATGGGAAGGTTTGGAAGTATCCTATGTTGCACTCTTGCAGTGCCCAATCTTTTGTAGGAACGTCTTGAGGTGGGGCGCTGAAGACGCGCCATAGGATGTTCTTTGTGGTGGTGTCGATGCCCATTGTGACGTGTCTCCCGTCACCTGCAGCTGAGAGGCTTGAGTGCACCGCACCTGAGAGCACATAGATGAACTGGTTACCTTTCTCATATATTCCTATGCTGCCAGATTTGGCGCCTGCGTAGACGGTGTTGTACTTGTATAGGTTACCGGGGATGTCCTTGCAGAGATCTTGTACCCAGAATGAGGTTTTGCCGGTGTCAGCGTCAACTCCGTAGAAGTCACATGCGATGCCGCGGTTGATGAGCGCGTTTCCGGTTTCCCAGTATCTGAAGCCGTGGTTGTGTACACCGCCGAAGGTTGCTGGAGTTAGGGGTAGTCGCTGAACCGCTTGAGTGATGTTTATGTCGTAGCTGTTTTTCCACAGCTGCTTTCCGGTTTTGCCGTCGAGTGCAATGACCATCTGGTAGTTAGTTGTGATGTAGACTTTGCCATTTTTAACTAGAGGAGGTGTGCTTGAACCGTCTCCGGGCTGAAGTGATACGTAGCCTTTCGGGCCGGAGGTGGCTATGCTGGATATTGGGAATATCCATTTCACCTCAAGGTTCTGCACGTTATCTTTGTTGATCTGTGTTTCGGGGCTGTAGTTCCATGCCCAAGTGTTCCCATTCATGTTCAACCAGTTCTTCTCAGAATTGTCTAGGGGTGCTGCGAACGCTAGTGCTGGTACGAATGTGCTGAATGCTAGTATGGTTAGTAATATACAGTTAGTTATCCAATATTTGCTCGATAACATTTTCGAGCCGCCTTTTGCTCTAGTCAGATATAAGATGTGGTAAGACGGCATCTATACGACCGTTTAGGTCTGTGTCTGTAGAAAACGCGTTATTGTTGTTGTGATTGTTATTTTTGGCTCTTCGTTGATTGTATCATTGCTTCTTTCTTTTTTTTCTTTTGTTACGCTTTTCCGGTCTAGCTGAACTGATTTCCTTTCTTGTTCGAGCGGGTGTGCTTCTGTTTGTTTTTGGTGGGCGAATTAGTGTTGGAGTTTGGTTTCTGTGTAGTGGTGAGGATGGTTGATGATGGTGTTGGCTCGAAGTATTGGTTGACTGCGAGTTTGATGTCGTAGATGCCGTGTATACGTCTTAGATGAGCTTCATGATTAGTCTTAACCACTTCGTCGCAGATCTTGCATCTGTCTGGCATTTTCTAATCGCACTTCTCAAGACACGTCAATTTATTCTAATTTAAGCTTAGCTAAGCTAAGTTAGGCTAGCTTGTTTGTTTAGTTGGATTTATCCTGAAGATTGGGCGGAACTTGTTATGCAGTTCGCTTAACTCTTTCTTATGTGCCTGCTGAAGTAAAGAAAGACACACCTCAGCCGTCCAAGGCTTAACAAAACCGGTTACAGCACCATTAGATAGTCGTTGTCGCATCGTTTACAGTTCGATTGATTGGTGTTCAACACCTTTTTGTATGTTCAATAGTATTGAACACAGGTGCTGCTCAAGACAAGCTAATCTAACTAAGATAAGGCAGTAGAATCTACTGCGACTAGGCAGATTAAAATATGCCACTGGATCTTATTTGGACATGGATGAAGATTAATGGCATCAATGTACAAGGTGAAGGTCGGTAAACAGGGGAGAATAGTGTTGCCTAAAGAACTGCGGGAAGCCTACGACGTAAGCACCGGAGACGAGGCTGTCATAATCGCAAAAGGACAAGAATTGACCATGCATCTTCACAAAGTCGCTAAGGATCCAGTAAAACACTTAACCGAAACATCGAAGAAAATATCGATAGGGCTATCTGCAGAAAAACTAAAGCAAAGAGCGGACGAAGAGCGAATAAAACAGTTCCGCTCGATACGAGCCTGACCAACCCTTGCACCCGCCACCCACCATCACACAGACTTATTTTCTGGATTCCTCCACACTCATCCATTCAGTAGACAGAAGCGCAGAATACCACAAAGAATGCCTAAACATCATAATTAGAGCCGCAAAAGGGCAAATCAACGCGGCAACGAGCTTAGAAGCCCTTGAAGAAACCCTTTTCATACTATCAAAACTCACAACCACAGCAACAGCCCTGAGCGTCACACAGGACCTGCTGAAAATAACTAAGATAAGAAAATACGAAATGGATCAATCAATCTTTGAACAAGCATTGGAGATCATCGAAACCACACCGCTAAAAAGACCCAAGGACGCAATAAATGTAGCAACCATGATTGAACATCACATACAAGCAATAATTAGTGAAGACAAAGAATACGACAGAATAAACCTAATCCAAAGAGTACATCCAAAAGACATAAGACAAATTTGACAAATCAGCCAAACAAACCAAAACAAGAAAATCCAGAAGCATCAACGAGCTATAGACAGGCTGAATCTATGGTGGTATTGCAGTTTCGTATCGCGGTAAGGGCTTAAGTAAAACCATTTTTCATCGGGTAATGATCAATGTGCCGATTGTGACGCAGAAGTATCAGGCCACTATTCCGAAAGAGGTCAGAAAGAAGCTCAAGATCAAGCCTGGGGACAAAATAGTCTTTTTTGAAGAACCCAGCGGAAAATTCGTGGTCATGAAGGAGGAAGATTTCATCAAAGAGATAGCGGGTCTCTGCGAAGACATTGAAGAAACGGTAAAAGAGAGCAGAAAAGGATTCGCCCGCGCTGAAAAGAAAGACTGACTTGTAGGACTCTGAAGGAAGAACTGTTGTTGAAGTTACTTCTTGACACCAATGTTCTTTCCGAGCCTGAGTTTCTAAAGTGGCTGAAAAGCATCAAAGACGCAGAGAAATATATGTCTAGCATCACATTAATGGAGTTCGCCTATCACCTTCTCAAAAAAGGTAAAGGAGAAGGAAGGCTCAAAGCCTACAGAGCTTTACTCAATCTCAAGTGCCCCATTCGATGGAGAATCAGCGGTAATAGCCGCTAGAAATGCTTCTAAAAAGTGGGATTTTGGAGAAAGAACAAGAGACTATCCAATAAGAGCCACAGCAATCTCCCTAGACGCGATCCTAATAGCCAGAAACCTGAAAGACTTTGACTGGATGCCAAACGAGAAAGTTATGGATCCGAAAACATTCAAAGAAAAATTAACCAGCAACGAGCTCTAAACCCTCTTCAAAAACCACGGTTCTGCGCCATTCATTCGTTATCGGATGATTATTTATGGGTAAGAGATGAGAGTGAGTCGCATGAAGATGAAAGAGGTCTTTCTGTCACGTTCAGTTACTTGATGATTGTGACTTCGGGGGTCTTCTCGAAGTGTTTATCGCTTGTAATTATCTTTGCGCCATATCTTCTGGCAGCGGCTAAGACAAATGAGTCTGCCATGCCCAGCCCAGTTTCTAGGCTTATATCTGCAGCGGCTAATGCTAGTTTGTCGTCAAGCTCCACAATCTTGGTTTGGGTAATTTGGGCGTAGGCTTCTAGCGCTATCTGCTCACCCTTCTTTGCTTTGAGTCTTCTATAAATCTCGAATATCACGATTGATGGGGTGACTGTGTTCTCTTGAGTTGCCGCTTCAATATATGGAGCATATTTTTCTGCGAGCGGTCCTTCACTGAAGTACTCGATCCAGCCGTAGGAGTCTATGAGATTCAAATACGGTCAGTCTCATCTCTAATGTTCTTTGTGTCCACGCCTTTAGCGAAGCCTCTTACCTGCTTCATCGGCTTGACTGGGATTACGTGGACAACGCCGTCCTTCTCCAGCATAACCACTTTTTGCCCCGGCTTGATTTTCAGCTTCGATCGGATCTCTTCAGGGATGACTACTTGATACTTTGATGAGACTGTGACGGTTGACATCTCGCTTACATGTTTAACGGTGGGCTAATCGATATATAAGGTTTCCAACGACAACCCTTACGTTCACATCAACACCTACCAACCAATAAGTTCAAAACAAAACCATCATATTCTGTCCCATTATCGAGTGATCACGCAAGGTCGGCAAGCATACATCACCCGAAGATGGATAGAAGTTTTTATTCGGCTGAATCTATTTATAGGTAAAGTATGAAAGTTATACTGGTGGGAAAGTGGCGGAGGAAGAAGAACCTGAAATCGCGGTTGTAGGCGCAAAAGGACAGATAGTTATTCCTCAGCGGCTACGAAAGGATCTAAAGATAACTCCAAAGACTAAACTCGTCATATACAGGAAGAATGACAAACTAGTGGTCACCAAACTCAAAGTTCCCTCACTCGAAGAAGACCTGAAAGAGTTATTCAAGGAAATAGATCAAGGATACAAAGATAAGAAGGAGAAGAAACCTGGCGAAAAGGAGATTCTCGAAGAGATCCAAGCGTATCGAAAAGAGAAAAGAGCGAACCAAGGCGCTTGAACTAACTAAATGGCCCGGGTGGTCATAGACACCAACATTCTCATTTCCGCCCTACTCGGTCCAGGTAAATCTAGGCAACTTGTTCAGAAGCTGCTAAGGAAACATACTGTAATACTATCAAGGCCCATGCTGGCTGAAGTGACCGATGTATTATCAAGAGACAAGTTCGCCGAAATCAAAAACCAACAGACCGACCGCTTCATATCAAACCTAGAACACAGATCCAAGATCGTAAACATCAGGTCAAACTTCAAAATTGTGAAAGAAGACCCAGATGATGACATCGTAATTAACACAGCATACAGCGGAAAAGCAGATTACATCGTCACCGGAGATAATCACTTACTAACCCTGAAAGAGTTCAAGAGAACCAAGATCATAGACACAAATCAGATGCTTAATATTGGCAAGTAACGTTGATGGTATCTTTAATTATGATTAGCGTTTGGGGTTATTAGCGGTTAGGATAGTATGACTGGGAATAGAGTAGCGGTGATGGAGACGAGCATGGGTATTATGGAGTTGGAGCTTTTTGAGGATAAGGCGCCAGTTACAACGAAGAACTTTATTGATCTAGCCAATAAGGGCTTCTATAATGATGTGATTTTTCACAGGGTCATAGCAGGTTTTATGATTCAGGGTGGCGACCCCACTGGAACAGGCATGGGCGGCCCCGGCTACAAGATAAAAGATGAGTTTCACCCAGATCTAAAACATAACGCGAAAGGTATTCTTTCGATGGCGAATGCTGGCCCCAATACGGGAGGCTCTCAATTCTTCATCTTACTTGCACCGCAACGACATCTCGACGGACGACACGCAGTCTTTGGAAAAGTGATTAAGGGTGAAAACGTGCTTGACGCCATAGGATCCACCCCTACCGGCAGAAATGATAAACCCATCAAAGACGTAAAAATAATCAAAGTTACAATCAAATAAATAAAAAAACTCAGAGGCCCCGTAGCTTCATCGCCCAGTCAACGTATTCTTGACCAACAATTTGATTCATCCAATTATCTGATTCTTAACGCCCAAGCGAAGACTGAAGGGTCCATTACAAAACTTAGAAACAGCCCTCCAAAAAACAATCGAACGATTCCAGCAACACAGCAAAACAAGAAGCGTAACATAGCTATAAGGATTGGACTTGCTCAATCAGTCGTTAAGCAATATTAGATTTACCGTGCCGTATTACGGACAGCGGCGACTTGGCTTTGTGCATCTAATAGTTAAAAGCGATACCCGCTCAGAATTTCACTGCTAATAGAGCCGAAAACTCTCTCAGTATTGAAACAATCCATGATGTCTTTATACCGCCGTCGAATAAATTATTGACGGGCATAAATAGATGGGGCTTCAACGTATCACGGTTAATGCGAAAGTCTTAGGGGGCAAGCCAATCATTAAAGGCACACGCATTCCCGTATATTTGATTCTAGAACTCCTAGCTTCGGGAATGAGTGGAGAAAGCATCGTAAAAGAATACCCAGAATTGAAACATGAAGATATCAAAGCAGCTCTTGAGTATGCCTCCAGAATCTTACGTCAAGAAGAAGTAATACCTGATCAACGAATTTAGCTAGTCCTGTAGGATTTCAAGCATTTTCTTGACTGTGACGATATCTATTCGCTTGAACTTCTCTAATGCTAGTAGCTGTTTGTCTCCGGTTACAATGATGTCGGCTTGTCCGTCGTGGGCGGTGATGACAATTATATCGTCGCTGGGATCTTTCATAACAACTTTGAATTCAGATTTAGTGGGCACTAACTCGCTTGACTGAATCAGAGCTGAAACTACTTTGTGAATTTCATCTTCACTTGTCTTGAATTTAGTTCTACGTAGGACTAGTATCAGCTCGTTAAGCATCGGTCTAGAGGTTACGAGTGTAAATTCCCCTGCAATTCCTTTTGCTAGAAGATCTCTTGGTTTTCCCGTTGCAATTAAAGCGCTAACCAGTACATTGGTGTCTAATACGACTCGCAGCAGCATTCATTCGATCATCTTTTGCTTTTGCTGCGTCTTTCCTTTCTGGCTGAATCAATCTCTTCCTGAATTTCTTTCTCCGATATTTTTAATCCCTTTTCGTCCATCATCTTGAATATCTCATCCCACTCCTTCCTCAGGTCTGGAAGTTCAAGCCTCTTCATTATCACAGTATCTCCTCTACCGAAGACAACGAATTTTGTTCCAGGCTTTATCTTCAACGCCTTCCTCAAGGACTGCGGGATAACTACCTGCCCCTTCTCACTAATCGTTGTAACCTCAGGTTCTTGCGCCAAAAATTCCACCCGTAAAAATAGTTTACATTTTTACTATAAATAGTTTTCCCAGACGTGTTCACTTAACTCTTTCTTAGGTGCCTGCTGAATAAAAGAAAGACACACCTCGGCTGCCGAAGAGTCAAGTGAACCCCTAAACTTAAGCCTTAATTCGTCTTCCGAAACGAAACTATTGTTTGAAGGGTTCTTGGCTATTCCGTGGGCCAACAGGGGGTCTGCTATGTGATATTCGCGGTCTTGATTTTTGCCCAACTTGTTTTTTCAGTTGATGATAGAAAGTTCAGGAGATCAAAGCGCAGGTAAGTAGGCCTACCCCTACCAAGTAGACCTACCCCTACTAAATGAAATCTTCGAGATAAAACAAACCGCGCTCCAGCCTCAGCTCGCTCTCAGATCTTCGGGGCGATTCCTCAGGTAGTAGTATAGGTAGTCAAGTAGTGTACCTCGTGCTATGCTAAGAAGTTCAGTGTCGTCTTCTCGGCTAAACTCGGCAACTCTCATATTCACAGCTCTGAGGTCGCTTTCGAGCAGGGTTGTTATGCACCTTTTTCCTCTGATTTTACCTGCAATAGCTCCTGTTTCGATGAGGACAGAACACTTGAACACATGTTTAGGGTTTCTGAGTATGTAGTCAGCTCTTTTACTGCGCCCTGCTTCTGCCCCTTAAAGGTCAGTATGAAGAGATTAACATTTGATCTTTCTAGTGAGAATATGCTCTTATCGAAGTCGTCTCTGAAGTCTGGAAGGTCAGCGAGATCTTTCACTAAATAGGTTTGGACATAGCCTTCGCTCTTCAGCGAGTCACATATCCTTTCAAGACGTCTCAACTCACCAGTTGGGTAGTATGAGCCGTAAACTGCAACCTTTAGAGAAGCTTTTCGCTCAAGAATCTCGGATAACCATCGTCCAGCTTCTTCGCGTAACTCCGCTCCTGAATCGCTCACTCTATACCAGAGCATGCTTTCTATTATTGAAGATTAAAGTTACCTATACTTATATCAACAGAAGTTGATAATCATCAACTTTATCAGCGTCGGTAGCACCTGTAATACCTGAGCGAAATGAGTTCCGCGATGGCTAAGTACAAAGAAAAGATCCCGCAGGAAGCAAGATCTATGATCGAAGCCCTTGGTGAACCTTCAAGACAGGGCTTAGCTGTGATGCTGGCCGAAAAAGGAGAGCTCTCCTTCAAAGAGATACTACTGCAGGTCAAGCCTATGAATACCAGCACTCTAACCCATCACCTCAAGATCCTGATGAAGGCCGGGCTTGTGGAGAACCACTATAGAAAGATCGAAGAAAAAAACGACTACTCCTTCTACCAACTCACTAGCTTAGGAAAGCACTTTCTCAGACAGCTGGGTGCCATAAAACTCTGAGCCGTTTAGGTTGTTCCACGCTCAGCTGATATGTTAAGACCTGATTTATTGACCATCAATTAATCTAATGTTTTACGGAACAGTTTAGATCCAACCCCAATTCTCCAAGTTTGCGCAACACAACAACTTATTCAGGAAGATACAACCAGATGGTTCTCTTAGCTCGTGCCTGCAGAAGAAAAGTTTCTTTGGCATATCGGTTTCTCATCGGTTATATGCATTAGCATACTTTGCTATATTTAGTCGTCATCTTCGTTAATGGAAGACGATTTCTTTCTAGCTAAGTATAACTTTTTATACCTTGAAGCGCCCGTTTTCACACGGTCTCACACGTTGGGCGAGAATGTAGTGATAAAGGGTGTTGACGAAGACGCTTACAGGAGACTGAAGTCCAGAGCATCCAAGGAGGGGTTGAGGATAGGGCAGGCCGCATCCATAGCCTTTAAGGCTTGGGCTCAACAAGGAGAAGGCCGTCTGAATCAAAGAAGGATACGCGACGCCGATAGGATGAAGGCAGCAGCTGAAGTCATGGACAGTAACAGGGCGAAGCTCAAACAGGTTGAAGACTGGTCGAGCGTTAAGGTAATTCGGAAATGGCGGCAGAGTCGCAGAACGTAGTTCTTGACGCTTCGGTAGCGGTAAAATGGTTTGTTCCCGAGCAGGACTCTAAAGATGCTTTAACTCTAAGAGATCAGCATATTGAGGGAAGGTTAACGCTTTATGCACCTGGTCTAATCATCTACGAAGTTGCTAACACATTACGCTATAGATCAGACATAACTGAAACCGATCTTGAACATGATATCGAAGCGCTGTTTCAACTGGACATCGCATTCATAGCACCATCATCCAAATCCACCGCAAAGGCAGCATTAACAGCTAAGAGATTAGGTATAACAGTGTATGATGCAGTTTACGTAGAGCTGGCGGAAGATATTGGATGCAAACTAGTAACAGCGGATGATGATCTAAATAGGAAGGCTAAGGATACTCATCTTGTCACTTTGTTAAGTGATCACCTACTCGACTGAAGCAGCAGCATCACTTTTTGTGATAATATTATCACTATAAGTGATATGAGGATTATGCCGGCGGGTAAGTCATCAATTGTTTACTGAGGAAAAGGCACACCTCAACTGCTAAAGAATTAAGTGAACCTGTTATATAAAGGTATAAATTAGGGTTATACTTTCGTCTAACTCGGAGTATTACTTATATGATTGAAGAGGAGATGAAGGTTGGGCCTAAGGGTCAGGTCGTGATTCCTAGGGCACTTAGAAAGGCACTTAAGATCCACCCGGGCTCGAAGGTCGTATTCACACTCGAAGGCGACAGGATAGTTCTGAAGAAGCCTAAAGTCGATTCAGTAGCAATTATGGAGAGAATAGCGAGAAAAGGGCCGTCCATCAAACTAATAGCGCCTCACCTATACGAGGAAGAGCTTTCTGAAAGGACCTGACAGCGGGATGCGGTTTTACCTTGACTCTAACGTCTTCATCTACGCAGCTCTGAATCAAGAGGATGTAGGGGATAGGGCTCGTTCGCTTCTCAGAGAGGTGCAGGAGGGTAGGCAACGGGCCTCTACGTCAGCATTAACTTTTGATGAACTCATCTGGGCTGTGAAAAAACATAGAAACCTCGAAGAAGCCGTTATAGCTGGAGAGGCGTTCCTAGGACTATCAGGCCTAGACCTCGTGCAAGTGAGCGGAGATACATTGGCGGTGGCCTTGGAGTTGATTAGACGATACCGTTTAGATCCACGCGACTCGATTCACGCCGCGTCGGCGCTGCTGGAAAAGGCTGAAGTAATCATCTCAACAGACGAACATTTCGACAAAGTAAAGGAGCTAAAAAGAAACACAATATAGATCCTATTTCGGTGGTTGTAATAATGGTTGTTGTTTTAGCTCTTTGTTGATTGTATAGTTGTTGCTTCTTTTTTCTTTTTCGTCTTTTGCTTGGTTTTTGCTGGTTGTTTGGTTTGTTGTTCGTCTTTTATGCGGCCTTGTCGGTGCTGTTGTTGTTGTTCTAGTTCGTGGTTTACGTCTGTGTTTGCTATTGCCATTGCGGTTTTGCTTAGGTGTTGTATTATTGGGCTTTCGTTGTTGGTTTGATACATTTCTGCGTTGCCTATTGTTCGGGTGCGTTTTATTATTCCGTGTTGTTCAAGGTAGGGTATTGCGCGGATTACTGTTCGTAGGCTTACCTCCGCGTTTTCAGCTATGTCTGTTTTTTTAGTAGTCCCACTGGTTGTAGAGTGTGAAGAAGTCCAAGAGGCGTGCCATGGATGAGCCGAATAGGCGTTCCAGTGGCCCCGGGTTTTCTTGTGCTAGTTTCTTAGGCATATTGGTTTTTCATCCGCCATATCCGTTAGTATACTTTTCATTGCGCTTAACTTTGGATAAAAACATAAGTAGACATGTTATATGGTTTTCATTGGAACATCTCTATTGAGCAAGAGAAAATTTCGTGTTTTCGCATCGCCAGATTTTCTGAAGACTGTAAATATGTTCTCAAGCAACGATCCAATTAAGGTTGGAGTTAATCAGGTGATTGAAGAGATGAAGCGTGACGAGAATCTTGGAGACTACATCAGGAAAAGGCCTTGGGCCTGATAAATATGTTAAAGCACATGAAGTAACTAACCTTTACAGACGTGAGATTGGGGGCAATCATCGGTTAATCTATACGATTAGAGGCAGAAAAGAGGACAAGATTTACCAGCTCCTTGACCTGTTTACGCACAAAGAGTATGATAGGTTGTTCGGTTACAGCACCACATAGATGGTTGCTGTTGCTTCGTTTAGAGTTCTGTTGATTCTTGTAGGGATTTTCTTGCTCTTTCGCTTTCTACAAATATCCAGACTATTGAGCCATCCTTGTTCTGTGTTATCTTGTTTGATCTTTCCAGATAGGAGAGCGCTACGGTAAGGGTTCCGTATTGAACGCCTCTTGGCAATGCTTTCCACAGCTTGGTTTTTGATTCGAAATATTGCTGCTTTCTGATGGTGTCTTCGATCATTTCTAGGGTGTCTAGGCGCGGCATAATCTGTCTACGTGGAGCTGTTGTTGCTGTGACATGCGGTGATTCAACTGGTTTCCTCGGCGTGGTTCTTTTTCTGTCTTTTCTTACTTCTGATCGATTTGAGGTACCCATTGCGAGTTTTGCCTTCTGAGTTGACTGTAGAGGATGCGGGCTATTTATACATTAATGTATATACAAGCAGGTATATAATGTTCTCTTAACTCTTTCTTAGGTGGGTTCTGATAACTCTTTGGGGTATTGCGGTTTTGATTTTTGCTCAACTTACTTTTTCAGTTGATGGTAGAAAGTTTAAGGGATCAATTACAAGTAGGCCCACCTCTACTGAATAAAATCGTTGAGATGAAACAAACCGCGCTCCAAATGCCTTAAACAAGTCCCTTAATTCTTCAGCATCCGCTAAGAAAAAGACACACCTCAGTTCCCGAAGACTTCAAAACTGTTCTCGGGAATGTTCATATAGTGTGGATAGCGTGATAGCGTAATGGATGGGCATTGGGCGCTGATTTGGAAGCTCTTCTTAAAGAGGTAAGGGACATCCGATCAAGTGTAGAGAAGCTTGAGAGCATAATTGAACAGAGGCTTCTAGGCGAGGAAGAACCCCTTGATGATGAAAAACTAGCGATAAAAGAGTATGAGGAGGATAAAGCAAAGAACCGGTTGGAGCTAGTGTCTTTAGAGGACACGATGAGGCAACTTGGAGTTCAACGTACTGGTCGAAAAAAGAGTCGTTAAACAGCTCAACGAACTGGACACGAATACTAGAAACAGAGTAATTTTAGCCTTAAACGAACTCAGAAAAGGTTTCTCCGCAAGACTCGACGTAAAGAAGATGAAAGGCTATCGTAACCACTATAGAATAAGAGTCGGCGAGTATAGAATCCTGTTCGAGACAAGACAAAGCAAAACGATAGTAGTATACGCGATTCTTCCAAGAGGAAAAGCGTACTAATAGGTAACTACCAAACTCCAAGTAAATCAACTTGGAAACCAACCTCCGAAAACACGAATAGTTCTAGCGGCAGAAAAAGGAGTCAACCTTAATCCGCAGCGAATCATGGTACGTGCAAAAAGCTAATCGGCTTACGTCATTATTTTTGTTGTCAATACTGTTAGTTGTGGTTGTTGTTGTTTTGCTGTTTTGCTTTGGGGTAGGAGCCTAGGATTTTTGTGAGCATTTGTTTTTGGCTGAGGGCTTGGAGGGCTTGTTTGCACTTTGGATCTTCGCGGTGTCCTTCGAAGTCTAGGTAGAAGTTGTATTCCCAGAGTTTTTGGCGGGTGGGTCTGGATTCGATTTTGGTTAGGTTGATGTCTCGGTCTGCGAACTCTTTGAGGGCTTTGTAGAGTGCGCCTGGCACATGTTTTGCAGAGAAGACGATTGAGGTTTTGTCGCTGCCTGTTGGCTCCGCGTCTTTGAAGCAGAGGGTGAAGAAGCGCGTATAATTGTTGGGGTTGTCTTCGATGCCTTCAGCCAATATTTTCATTTGGTAGATTTCTGCGGCTCTTCTGCTAGCTATTGCTGCTACTGTATCTGATTTTCTTCGCCTAAGGTTTTTGACGCTTCCCGCGGTGTCGTAGGCTGCGACAGGTTTTACTCCGAGTTTTCGTAGGTAGCCTCTGCACTGGGCTAGGGCTTGGGGGTGTGAGTAGACTGTTTTGATGGTGTTTAACGTGGCTTCGGGTCTTGCGATTAGGCTGTGTTTGATGCGGAGATGTATTTCGCCGCAGACCTTCAACGGTGAGTGGAGGAGCAGGTCATAGGTTTCGTTTATGCTGCCTTCCAAGCTGTTTTCTACTGGGACGACTGCGTAGTCTACCTTGTGCTTCTCTAAGGCTTCAAAGGTGTCGTAGAGGGTTCTGCAGGGTTTAACGTTGACGGCGACTTTCTCCGGTTGGAAGTAGGTGAGGACTGCTTCTTCGCTGTAGGCGCCTCGCTCGCCTTGAAAAGCCACCTGCAGCTTGTGATTTTTAGTAGCCAACCGTTAAAGATCTTTCTCCGCCTTTGATCGTGTTAGTGGCTAGTAGACGGGTGTGAGCCATTCTGGGTGTTTGCTGGTGGTTTTGCCTGTGACTAGGTCTTGGTAGACTCTGCTGATTTTCTGGGTTGTTTCGCCGGGTTTGCCGTCGCCGATTTTTCTTCGGTCTACTTCGATGATTGGGGCGATTTCTGCGGCGGTTCCTGAGAAGAACGCTTCGTCTGCGTTGAATAGTTCGAAGCGGGAGATGCGTCGCTCGATGACTTTGAGTCCGAGGTCTGGGGCTAGTTGTGTGACGGTGTCTCTTGTGATGCCTCGTAGGATGGAGGATGAGTATGGGGGTGTGATTAACTCGTCTCCGTTTACGATGAAGATGTTTTCACCTGTTCCTTCGCTGATGAATCCGTCCATGTCTAGCATGACTGCGTCGTCGTAGCCGTCTTTAACTGCTTCAAGTTTCGCTAAAACGGAGTTCAGGTAGTTTCCAGCAGCCTTCGCCAACGGCGGGGTGGACTGCTCAGAGAACCTTCTCCATGAAGAGGTTCTGAGCCTTAACTGCGGATTCTCAAAGTAGTTCTCGTATGGGATTGCGATTATTGCTGCGTCGATTGGGAAGCCTGTGAAGTTGAGTCCGATGCTCTTGTAGCCTACGTAGATGATGGGGCGAATATAGGCTCGGCTGCGGAGATTGTTCTTTTTGACTAGCTCTACGGTGGTGTTTGCTAGGTCTTCTGCGGTGTATTTGTGGTCGATGTAGTAGACTTTGGCTGACTGTATCATTCTTCGGTAGTGATCGTGAAGCCTGAAGATGTTCAGATTATCCTTTGAAGGATAGGCGCGAATCCCCTCGAAAACCGCTGTACCATAGTGAAGAGCATGAGTTAACACATGAACCTTAGCATCATCCCAGCGAACAAACTCCCCATTCATCCAAACATAATCAGCACGACTACTGCTCATAGAACCAAACCCCGTTTGCCCAAGTATCTGAGAACAGTATAAAATCTTTACCACGTCGGATTCTGTTACGCCATGTAGAACCAAGGGAGATATGACACCCCCCTTGCGCGACAATCGAAGTGATTCAAACAACGATAATCGCACAAGGAGAGGTGTACCTGTCCGAAGAGGACAGGCAGATATTAAGGAA
>JACPRH010000061.1 GCA_016190055.1 Nitrososphaerota archaeon
AAGAAAATAAAAAGGAAGGGGGGCGCCCTTATCGGCGCCTTCTCGTCGCTAAGAGGGCTGCCGCGATTATCGCGATGACAGCAATTCCGATTGCCGCGTAGGTGACTTCGGCTGGAAGGCCTGTTGGCGCCTCAGAGGTAACGGTTGTAGTTGATGCGGCAGCTTGAGTCGCTAAGACGGTTGTTGTAGTCGTAGTTGCGCCCACTAATGTGGTTGTAGTCACTGTTGTAGATACGACTGTGCTGACCTGAGCAGATACTACTACTGCTGTAGCCGTTGAAACGGCCGTTGTGGTTGAAGTTACGGTTGTCGAGGACACTGCTGTTGCTGTGGCCGTGGTTGTTGCAGTAGCGGTCTCTATCACCGTACCGTTCACAGTGACGGTGTTGATCAGAGTGCTGTTCCTCGTCACAGTTACAGTTGCAGTGGTTTGGGCAGAAGTAGTAGTGGTAGTGGTATTGGACACAGCCGCGGCTTTGAATATTATGGTTGATTTTGCAGTGCCGCCGCTGGATGCATCAGTCACTGTGATTGTGTAGTTTCCGAAGGGTGTTGCTGTTGAGTTTGCTGATGGCCACGCCATTACTGTGAGGTTGTATACTCCTGCTGCATCGGTGTTGCCCTGCTCAATACCTAGAATGTTGCTGTTGGGCTTCAATACTTTGATTGTTACTGCAGAGCTAGGCGATGCTGTACCTGTTACGACGAGTTTGTCATTGAAGTCATACGTAGCTTTGTTCAACACCAAAGTGGGAGGAGTAGCTTCGCGTGCAGGTAGAGCTGATCCGGAGGGCGGTGGGCTGAACACTGGAGGCGGTGGAGCGACAAATACCTCACTGGGCGGAGGCGGTGGGGGTGGTGGAGGTGGCGGAGGTATTCCAGTATAGGTTCCTGTTACCGAAGTAGTCTGTCCAGCTTTGACTGTAACCGTAACACTGGATTGTGCAGTATAACCTGATACTGAGCCAAATGACACAGTATGTGATCCAGCAGCTATTGATTTGCTAACCGGAGCAGTACCCAACAAAACGCCGTCCACGACGACCTGCCCGTTCACAGGAGTTGTGGTGACTGATAGAGTACCAGTGGTAGGTGTAACGGTGGCGCTGAACTTGTATGTTACCTGAGTTCCGCTGCCTGATAACGTGTAGTATGTGCTGTTACTGTAGATTGTTGTTCCATCTGATCCTTTGACCAGTACGTTCCTTACTCCTGTTGAGTGATCTTTGATTTCCTTGAAGGTGATGGTGTTGGCTCCTGAAATCACATACTTGGTTATGTTCAGCGAGAAGTCTTTGAACACGTTATGGCTCTGAGAAGAGTCGCTAGCAGGAAGAGTGGCTACTGCTTGGTTATTGACTAGGATAGTGGCTTCCTCTTTGTTGTCGTAGTCATAGCCTTGGAATCTTAGAGTGAATTGGCTGCTCGACGGTGAAGGAACTAGTGTGTATGTTCCTGTGGCTGACGCAGTTGCTCCTGCAGTAACCAAGACTGCAACACTGGATGGTGACGTGTAACCTGGTACCGCGGCGAAAGAGACCGTGTGCGAACCCGCCGATATCAACTTGCTTACAGGAGATATGCCCCATGAGACCCCGTCTACAAAGACCTCCCCGTTTACTGGAGTTGTGGTAACCGAGAGTGTTCCGTCACTAAGTGGTGGAGCGCTCTCTGCGCTGAACTTGTATGTTACCTGAGTTCCGCTGCTTGACAATGTGTAGCTGGTGCTGTTACTGTATATGCTGGTTCCACCCGATCCTGTAACCTGTACGTTCTTTACTCCTGATGAGTGATCTTTAATTTCCTTGAAGGTGATTGTGTTGGCTCCTGATACTACGTAATTCGTGATCTCCAGCGAGAAGCTCTTGAACACACCACTGTTCTTAGGCGTTTCACTAACAGGAAGACTTGCCGCAACTTGGTTATTGACTAGGATAGTGACTTCCTCTTTGTTGTCGTAGTCGTAGCCTTGGAAGCTCAGCGTGAATGGGCCGCCGCTGGGTGGTGGACTGGAAGGAGTGTATGTTCCTGTAACTGGCGTATTTGATCCTGCGGTAACTGGGACTGTGACATCAGCTGGCTTTGTGTAGCCTGATACCGCGCCGAAGGAGACTAAGTGGGACCCTGCAGCTACTGACTTGCTTACTGGAGCTGTGCCCCATGAAGCCCCGTCCACAAGGATAGCTCCATTCACAGGCGTGGTAGTAACCGAGAGGGTTCCATTGGTAGGTGGAGGCGGAGTTATCGGGACGTAGGTTCCTGTTACTGATGTGTCATGTTCCGCGGTCACTGATGCTTTAACGTTGGCTGGCTTTGTGTAATTGGGTAATGGGCCGAATGATACCACATACTGCCCTGAAGCAACAGATTTGCTTACTGGAGCTTCTCCCCATGATGTGCCGTTAACGAACACCTCTCCGTTAACAGGAGTGGTAGTGACTGAGAGAGTGCCATTGCTAGGCGGCGGAGGTATCAGAGTATAGTTTCCTGTTACCGATACACTCTGGTTCGGGTTCACTGAGACCGTGATGTCTGCAGGCTTTGTGTAATTGGGCACTGAGCCGAAGGAGACTGTGTGTGAACCGGTAACCACGACTTTTCTTACAGGGGCTTTACCCCATGAATCTCCGTCTACGAACACCGTTCCATTTACAGGAGTAGTGGAGACAGATAGATTTCCTCTGGTTGGAGGTATCAATGTGTAAGTTCCTGTTACAGATATCTCCTGTCCCACATTGATTGATACTGGGCTGTTAGCCGGCTTTGTGTAGTTGGTTACTGAGCCGAAGGACACTGTATGTGATCCGTTGCTTATGGTCCTGCTTACTGGAGCCCTGCCCCATGAATCTCCGTCCACAAAGACGGTTCCGTTCACAGGGGTTGTGGTGACTGAGAGTATTCCTACATTGTTGAAGTTGGCTGTTATCTTCGCTGTTCCTTTGCTGTTTATGCTGAGAACCTTTGTGTTTGTATCGTATTTCCAGCTCTGTGCTCCAAGTACTACTGCAGGTGCCTTTGAAGTGAACACCTTGGTGGTTACTTGTATCGTGTCTCTTGAGGTTGCTGTGAAACTTAATGTGCCGCTTCCATACTTTATTGAGCTGATGGATGATGCTGCTGAGCCGTATTGGAGTGATGGTGATAGTGCTAGCCACATATCTGACCGGATAGATGTCTTCACGTAGATTATGGGGTTGCTGAAGGCGACCACAGTTCCATCCACGTTCAACACCTCGAATCTGAAGTAGTTCGACTTGTCGGGGAGAGAGAAGGTCAAATTCTTGTTATAGGAGGTTAATCCCTGAAGCGATATTGTGTCGACTGTTGTCCCGTTTCTTACTACTCTAAGTGTCTTGGCTACGAAGGGTATGTTCTGCAGATTAATGTTTAGTGATGCTTTGCTTCTGCTCCAGTCCACGTATATCGGGAACTTGCCTGCTGCTACCTGACTGTTCTCGGCTGAGAAGAACAGAGGCATCATTGGTCTCACATAGCCTCCTTCTACGAAGCCTCTTCCCTGCGCCATAGCTTCAACTGTTGTTGCGGGAGAGTTGTCACCAGCATAAACGAACTGAGTGGGAGCAGTTGTAGCGGATACCTGAACGTCTCTCACACTCATCGGATGCTGCTCCGCTATCGCCATAGCAAGAACACCCTTGTTGAGATAGTAATCCCAGATGTCCATTACAAAGCCCGAGTTATGCTTATTGTGTGTTGAGAACACCGATATGCCGTCAACAGCCCAGAGGTTGTTTAATGCGGCTGTGCGATAAGCCTCGCTCTCATCAGGTTTAGAGATGAAAACATAGTCACCTCTGCTGTGAATATTATTTATTGTTTGGCGCACACCTGTATAGCCCCCTTCTGTCGGTTGGAAGAAAGTATCAATGTTGAAGTAGAGGAGTGCGCTTGCAAGATCCAGCTTCTCACCAGGCACCATACGGAGAGCAGCAGTATCATACGCCTTGACTACGGAAGCAAGTCTAGGATATATTTGGTCAGCCGTATCCTTGCTGGTGAGCACCAAACCATCCATGTAGAACTCTGACACCGCCTTATTCCTGCTGTAGGCATCAATATGGATGCCGTCTATCTTCAAGTTGTAAGCCTTGATCTGCCCATAGTATCGTACAGCTAGGTCGGTGATGTTGAGGTTGAAGTAATTCCACTTCCCAAACGTCAGGGATCTCTGGCTGTTCAATACAACATAGTAATCATTAGCAGTGTTGATGAACGGTGGGGTTCCGCTTGACAGGGGCTCTGAAGCAATATCCTGCAGCACCAGAAACATTCTGGGAACAGTGGTGGCTGAGTCGTAGTGGTTGAAGTCAAGCTCCACCACTATCAAGGAGTCTGGTGATTTGGTAGTGTTTTTCAGAGACACTGGATACACACTGAATGCTAGGTTCAAATCTGCAGCCACCGGCGCAACCTCCCACAGCATGTCTTGAAATACTCCTGCGGAGCCGAAGGTGCTTCCAGAAACGCTGGCCTTGGCGTGAAGAGAGTATCTTCCGTCTCGCTGCTGCGCCGAGCTCTGCTCAGCGATGTAACTACCTGAAACTGAAGAGGTGGTCTCTTTAACCCAAGAGCTCCATGTTTCAAACCCTCCGTTGTAAGGCTCCCACTCTGTTATCTCCAGCAGATCATGATCCATGTTAAACAGGACTGAGTCGTATCCGTTCTGACTGTAATTTGAGAGATACCTATGAAAGTATGGGCTGATGTCTCCTTTGTCCGCAGCGTTTACATGCACCATGGACTTGTAAATTCTTGGGCCGAACAAGCTGTTCATCGGCGCCGGGGTTGAGGTTACGGCTGAGACTGGTTGAATCAGGAGGTTGGGAGTTATCCCGGATAGGAGAAGCATGGCTGAAGCTAGAAAGATTAAACTGATCTTCCCAGCTCTCTTTACTGTACGTTTTGTAAATATAGAATACTTATCTATAAAACCTATTAAAGACCTACACGTTAGTGACATCTTTTCTCAAGATAATATATCAAAACTGCTTAATAGGCTTTTTTTATTTTGAAGTTCAGTCGAGCCACAACCTCAATAAAAAAGCCGTCACCAAGACACTAACTGAAGAATAACAAACCCCAAATAGAGCTAAGGATTAAAGCAGGTGAGTCTCTCCATGCCTTCACTTTGAAAACCGAACCCGTCAAAGTATCACCAAGCACTCACTGGGTGGGCGCTAACGAAACGGAGAAACGTCTCTTCGAAGGACTCTGGGCTATCCCTGAAGGCATCTCATACAACTCCTACATCATAAAAGGCGCCGAGAAAACCGCGCTAATCGACTCTGTGCTAGGAGCCTATCAGGAAGAACATCTGGAGAAAATTCGAAAAGTAACAGATCCCGCCGACATAAACTATATCGTGGTTAACCACATGGAGCACGACCACTCCGAAGCGCTGCCAAAAGTTTTGGAGGCCGCGCCCAACGCCACCCTAATCTACACCCCGATGGCTCACCAAATGTACAAAGCCTTCTTCCAACACGAGCCCAAGAGCCTAATCATACGAAACGACGAAACCACCGTAGATCTAGGTGGCAAAACGCTCCGTTTCATCCGAACACCCTTTCTCCACTGGCCTGAAACAATCTGCACCTACCTTCAAGAAGAGGGGACACTCTTCACCTGCGACCTATTCGGCACCTTCCGCCGCCTCCCGGAAAACAAAGTCATTGACACAGACATCAAGGAAATCGACAAATACATTCCAGACTCATCGAAAAAGTACTTCGCAGGGGTCATGACCCGCTACCGCGACTACGTCCTAAAGGCGATGGAAAAATTCAATCAACTAAAAATCGAAATCAAAGTAATCGCACCAGGCCACGGCCCAATCTACACCGCCAATACAAAAACGGTAATGGATCTCTGGGCATCTTATAGCCGACCGGACTACTCTCGAAAAACCGTGATCGCAGTCGGATCAATGTACGGAACAACCCTCAAATTCATCCAAGCGCTAACAAAAGGCGTAGAGGACGCAGGAGGAGAAGCCGTAGTAATCGACGTAATCAACGACGAACCCGCAAAAGCCCTCGCCGCAATCATGGACGCACCAGCACTCCTCATCGGAACAGCCACCTACGAATACAACATGTTCCCCCAAATCCAACACCTACTCTACCTACTACAGGTGAAAAACCTAACCAACCTGACTGTCGGAATCTTCGGAGGCTACGCTTGGGGCGCCGGAGGAGCCAAACACCTAACAGAGCGACTAGACCAACTAGGCTTCCGCAGAATCGGCGAACCCGTAGAAGTAAGAGGCGCACCCACACAGGAAGACCTAGAGCGCGCCAGATCACTAGCCAAAGCAGTCACCGAAGACGCATTCCGCGAAAAAAGAATCTAATTTACTGAACTTTGGCAAATCTCGCGTTTGTGAGGCAGATCTTACGATAGAAAGTGTTGCTTGGCGGACGTCATCGAAGTTGGTACGCCTCCAATGCCAATCCGTCAAGGGACTGACGACGAAGCGAACGTGAAGAATCTGGAATTATCAACTCGTTCCTCGGACGTACTCAAACCAGAACCCGCGGTTGTAGCCCATGTCCTATCGATTTGAGCTAGTAGGGGTGGAAATATCGAGCCAAATTGCAGGCTATTCACCATCAATTACGTCTACCAGCAACATGTCAATACTTCCAGAGCAGTGTGAGCACGTATTAGTTCAGGTGCTTCATTAGTGCTCACACTGTGACAAAGAAAATTTGCCAAAGTTCAGTAATTAAATCAACCGAATACGAGCAGAAAAGAAAGAAGCAAGTCATCCAGCACCGAGAAAAGAACGAAAGAAAAGGGGTCGGTAAGGGTTCATATGCGTCCGTTGTACATAAATAGCTGTCTATGGTTCTCAACCTTGGATTGCTAGTCTCGAAGTGCATGACTGCTAGACTATGGGGCTTAACTCAAAGGAAGATGTCTCTTCTTGAAGGACTTGCTAAAACTTGGAAGGGAATGGTGTCTGAAGAGAAGAGTTACAGAGAGTTAAGACAGGCTTTTCCTAATATATCTGCCCTTTATGCTAGGAATGCTTCGTTCAAACGGAAGTCCGCTAATGATCCAATCTACCTTGAAACTCAAGATTTTAGGCTAATAGACACAAAGAAGAAATTTGCTAGATGGTTTGTAAGGATACCTATCAGAAAAGGTGTAGCGGTATTTGCTCCATTAAGGATGAGAAAGAGAGATTCCTTGGAACTTCCATCCGTAAAAATACATGACTCTAAATTGGTTAAAAAGAATGGAATGTTTGAGCTCCATCTTTCAGTTTCAAAAGAGGTAGAAATGAATTACGCTTATCGATCGGTTTTTGGAGTAGATCTGGGAGAGCGAGTTATGGCGACGGCCGTGCTGTCGTCAGATGCTAGCAATCCAGCTCCCAAGTTCTACGGAAAGAACGTAAGATCGATAAGGCGGCACAACGCATGGCTGAGGAAGAGGCTTGGAGAGAGGAAGATTCTCAGAGTCATAAGACGGATCAGAAATACAGAGCAGAGGACGGTCAACGTAATACTGCATCAGATTTCACGAGCAATAGTTGATGAAGCTCTAGCAAACAATGCAGTCATAGTACTCGGAGACCTCGAAGGGATACGTAGCAGAGCAAGAGGAAAGAGGATGAATAGAATCATAGCAAACATGCCCTTCCACAAGCTCACTGAGTATATATCATACAAAGCAAACTGGGAGGGTATTCCAGTCATAACTACATCAGAGGCATACACGTCAAAGACATGCCACAACTGCAATTCAGAAGGAAGAAGAGTAAATCAAGGACTCTTCAGATGCTCAGCCTGTGGACATGAGTACAACGCTGACTACAATGGTGCCGCAAATATAGGAAAGAAGGTTGAGAGGCTCTTGGAACATGTTTCCTTGAGAAGGGCGTCCGGTTCTACGCCCATAAGAGGAGCGATTTTCTAGTGACTCCTCAAATGCACAACGGACGCATAAGAACCAATACTTTCAAGGAGCTCTTTAACTAAAATATGAATGATTTCAATTTTCGTGTAGGTGGCGCAGCCGGTCAAGGTGTTCAGACAATTGGATATGTTTTAGCTAAAACATTGGCTAGAGGAAACCTCTCAATACACCTCTCACAGGATTACGAGTCTAGGATTAGAGGCGGCCACAACTTTACCGACATCCGAGTATCGGAGGAACCTTTGTACGGCTCAACTGAGCGGGTTGACCTTCTGATAGCGTTAAACGGTGAAACCTTGGAGCGGCATCAAGCCGCGTTAAGCAACAAAGGTGTCGCAATCTTCGACGCGGAGAGCAGTGGGCGGGAGGTGGAGAAGCCGTACGAGTTCAATGTGCCTTTCGAGCGTATCGCCGTCGAAACTGCTGAAAACAAGATTTTCAGTAACACAGTTGCAACCGGAGCTGCTCTAAGCCTAGTCGGGTACGATCTTGACTTTCTCCGCGAAGTCCTGATTGAAACCTTCAAAGTGAAGAGCATCAAGGTGGCTGAGGATAACATCAAGGCCGCTGAAGCCGGCTACAGATATGTGGAGAAAAACTTCAAGGGCGAAACCGCCCTCAAACTGAAGCCAGTTAACGGTCAGCGGAGGATGCTGATCAACGGGAACGAGGCTCTTTCACTCGGTGCCCTAGCTGCCGGATGCAAGTTCATGAGCGGCTACCCGATGACGCCCTCCACAGGTATTTTGCAGTACTTGATGGATCAGCATATTATAGCTGAGCAGGGAGAAGATGAGATTGCAGCCATCAACATGGCGATCGGCGCAGGCTTCACAGGTGTCAGATCTATGGTGGCTACGTCCGGCGGCGGCTTCTCTCTTATGGTTGAGGCGCTTGGTCTCTCAGCGATGACGGAGACCCCGATAGTTATCGTAGTGGGGCAGCGGCCTGGGCCCGCTACAGGTTTTCCCACTCGGACTGCTCAGAGTGAATTGGAGTTTGTTATGCATGCGGCGCAAGGAGAGTTCGCTAGGGCTGTGCTGGCTCCGAGAGACGCTGAAGACGTCTTCTACCTGATATCTAAGGCGTTCAACATCGCGGAGAGATATCAGATTCCAGTCATCGTCCTCACAGACCAGTTTCTAGCGGACTCATACTGGACTATTCCGCCGTTCGACTTCTCAGCCATTCAGATAGATCGAGGAGCGCTACTAACCGAGGCAGAGGCGGAGAAGATCAAGGATTACGCCAGATACCGTTTCACCGAATCCGGCATCTCCCCTAGGGCTCTACCCGGGTACAAAGATGTGCTGGTGGTGGCTGATAGTGATGAGCATACTGAGCAGGGTCATATCACGGAGTCAGCTGATATTCGTGTCAAAATGGTTGACAAACGGGTGTGGAAGACCCGTGGGCTGGAGAAGGAGTTTACACCAATCTCCTACGGCCCAGAGGACGCTAAGACTGTTCTACTCGGCTGGGGCTCAACCTACGGTGCCATCAGAGAGGCTGTTGACAGGTTGAACCAGAAGCGCATCGGAGTCCGAATGGTTCACCTCAACGCGATATGGCCCTTCCCAGCCGAGGCGGTTCAAGATGCGTTAGAGGGTTCGGAGAAACGAGTTATAGTGGAGGGCAATGCCACCGCTCAGCTAGCACGGGTCATACGTAGTGAGACTGGTGTGGAGATGACTGTAAAGATTCTCAAGTATGATGGTCGGCCTATAACCGCAGATTACGTTGTTAGAAAATTCGAGGAGGCTGCTCAGTAAATGACTGTGACCATTGAGGATTATCGCGGCGAAGAGACTGCGTGGTGTCCAGGCTGCGGAAACTTCGGGATACTCTCGGCCTTGAAGAAGGCACTTGTTGAACTCCAGATTCCTCCCTACGAAGTGCTTATCGTTTCTGGAATAGGGCAGGCCGGCAAACTACCTCACTACATGAAGTGCAACACATTCAACGGTCTCCACGGCCGCACTCTACCCGTAGCTACGGCAGCGAAGCTCGTCAACAACCGTCTAAACATCTTCGCCGTCGGTGGGGACGGGGACGGCTACGGCGAAGGTGGAAACCACTTCATGCACACAATTCGAAGAAACCCCAACATAAAATACCTGGTACACAACAACCAGATCTACGCGTTAACTAAGGGACAGGCTTCACCTACAAGCGACATAGGCTTCGTCACAAAAACAACACCCGGCGGCGTAACAGCCAAACAATTGAACCCAATAGCTTTAGCCATAACCCTCGGAGCCACCTTTGTCGCCAGAACCTTCAGCGGAGACATCCAGCACCAAGTACAAATGATCAAAGCAGCAGTGCAGCATAGAGGCTTCGCATACATAGACATTCTCCAACCCTGCGTAACCTTCAACCACCTAAACACCTACGGCTGGTACCTGAAACGCATCTACAAACTCGAAAACGAGCATCACAACCCCTCAGACCTCGAAGCCGCATACCTAAAAGCAAAAGAGTGGGGAGACCGGATACCCATCGGCATCTTCTACCAAAACCCGCAGCAGCAACCAACCTATGAAGATCAGTTCCCAGTCATCAAAGAACAGCCGCTCGTTAAACAACCAATTGACCCGAAGCAGTACGAGAAGCTAATCCAAGACTTCCTATAAACACATATCTAAACCATAGTCTAGACACGCTACTTCACATCTTTCTTTACGGTGAAGGAGAAGGTTGTTGCGAGCGAATTGCAATGCCGTGTTTAGCAAGAGCGAGCGAGAAACCCTAGCCTTCTAGTTTAGGTGTGGGATGAAAGAAAGCGAGCCGGTCAATTTATTGATTGAAGGAAGCAAAAAGAATATCTTCAACCTCGTGTCTTGTTAGGAGCAACAGAACGAGGAGGTAAGGAGGACGGAACCGTCTATGAATTATCTTCACCTTACCTATAGGTTCAGGCTATATCCAACCAAGCAGCAGGAAAGAGTACTGAGTGACACTGTAGAAACCTGCAGGAGGCTTTACAATAATCTGCTGGATGAACGGATCAATACCGGCATAGGTTTCTATGAGCAGAAGCGTGAATTAACAAAACGAAGGAAGTAGGAGGACAAGTATCTCAAGAGTGTTCACAGCCAGGTACTGCAGAATGTAGTGGTGAGACTCGACGTGTCCTTCCAACGCTTCTTCACTGGGCTGGCCCGGTTCCCGAAGTTCAGGCGGCAGGGCAAATACAACTCATTCACCTATCCACAGCAGGGCGGATTCAAGGTTAACGGTAACCGGTTGAAACTCTCCATGATAGGGAACGTAAAGATTAAGCTGCACAGGCCAATAGTAGAAGGACCGATGATGATGATGATGATGAAGACCTGCGCAGTCATCAGAGACATAGACCAATGGTATGCCTGCATAACAACGGAGACGAAAGACGCAGCTGCAATACCCTCGTCATCGATTAACAGTGAGAAGAAGCCAGCTGCTGTTGGTGTTGATGTCGGGATCTCATGCTTGGCAACGCTAAGTGATGGAACAATAATTCCTAATCCGAGGAGCCTGAACAGGTCTGCAGCGAAGATTAAGCGGCTTCAGAAGGAGTTGTCAAGGAAGAAGAAGGGTTCAAGCAACAGAGAGAAGGCGCGGTTGAGGCTTGAGAAGGCTTGGAGACAGGTGAGGAGGCAAAGAGACGATACTGCGCACAAGGCTTCAAGAAAGCTTGCAGACAACTATGGGATAGTAGTTTTTGAGGACCTTAGGATTAAGAATATGGTGAAGAATCATCGTTTGGCATCGGCAATACTGGATGCCACTTGGAGTAAGCTGCGCCGATTAACTGTCTACAAGGCAGAAAGGCGTGGCGGGGGACGAGTAGTTCTCGTTGAGCCAAGGGGAACATCGCAGGAATGCTCAGGATGCCATAGAACTGTTGAGAAAAGTCTCTCCGTGAGGATGCATGTTTGTCCTTACTGTGGGCTAGTGCTTGACAGAGACGTGAATGCAGCCAGGAATATCTTGGCACGGGGTCTGGAACAGGCCCTTGCTGAGACAGAACCAATACCTGTCA
>JACPRH010000063.1 GCA_016190055.1 Nitrososphaerota archaeon
ACGGTAAAGTTATTATCCGAACCGTTTACGCCATAAGGCACGCGCCGCCGTAGCTCAGCGTGGTAGAGCAAATCCTACCTAAATAGGAGCTTAACTGGCTGTTAACCAGTGGGTCGTCGGTTCAAGTCCGACCGGCGGCGCCTTAATATTTACAATAATTTCAGATATATCTCCAAATATTTGGATTATATCATTAATGTTCACATATTTATTGTATCTTCTTATATGGGAAAAGTATGATATATGTGTGTTGTTTCATTCGCAAATGGTACGTGTACGTTTGTTTAAGGTCACAATTTAAAAAAGAGCAGAATATCTGTGCGAATAGCCTTATAAAACAACGATCATAGCAAAAACAACAGGCCACCTGTTAATGCATTCTCATCGCGACATTAATCTGATAACTGAACATGGCGTAATTACGCGGTTAAGACTTTCTGTAGAGTTATGAGCAGCCTATCGACCCTTGAGGACAATTATTAGGCAGAAGCTCACCGGATAAGTTTAAAGAGCCGGCAAGGCTTTCAGCATTCATATCAGGATAGTTGATGGAGGGTTTTCAACCTTGCACTTCTCTACTAAGATAGGTAGAAACGCCCCATGTGTATGTGGAAGTGGCAAGAAGTTCAAGGAGTGCTGCTGGTCTCTTCAGGTTGAGAGAGCTAGATGGGAGGAGCTGGAAGATAGGCTGCGAGACGCTATTCAGAGGTTCTTTGATACTGAGAGGTTTGTGGATGATTTTACAACAGCCTTGTCAGCCTACGGTAGAACTTTAGAGGAGCTTGATGACATAGCTAAGCGTAGACTCTTTCACGACTGGTATGTTCACGACTACGTAATCCCGAGCGAGGGTGCAAGCCTCATCAGCATCTTTCTGAGGGAAAAGGGTGGTAGCCTTAGCGAGTTGGAGAGGATGACAGTGGCTTCATGGGCAAAGGCTACTATGGGTTTCTTCGAGGTTCTTGAGGTTAAGAGCGGAGTCGGTTATAGAGTGAGAGACATCTTTGAGACCTCTGAGCTCTTCATATTCGATATATCCAGCTCAGAAAACTTGGTAAAATACGATGTGTTGTTTGCAAGACCGTATCCGATAGGTTCTATCGTGAGACTTGGGGGTGGAGGCAAGCTTCTCCCGCACACTGCCTTAAACGATATCAAAAAGTATGTGAACTACAACCTTAAGAGGCTACGTAAGGCAGCAGGCGTATCGGATCTTAGAGACTACTTTAGAAGTAACAGCCTTTCAATCATCAAGTACGTGGGCGCTCTAGAGAAGGGCCCGCCTCCGACCGTCGTCACGCCTGAAGGAGACCTTATCCTCTTCTCCAGCAGCGAGTATTCGTTAAAGGAAGAGAAAGCCGCGATTAAGATTCTCGACGCCTCCAAAGACTTTCGGTACGTAGGTAGGGACGATAAGGATGAGTCTGAAAGATATGATTGGGTGACAAGTGCGGAAGAACCGGAAGAGGCGAAAAGGCCTGAGGGGAGCTTATCTTTCAAATCTTTCCTACTAACTGAGGAGGGTGGCCGAAATAAGAGACCGCTAAAGGTTCTCGCAAACCTTTCCTTGAAAGGAGACCGGCTGAAGATCGAATGTCTGTCGGAGCAGAGGTTACAGGCCTGCAATGAGAGAGTTCAGCATCTTCTAAGCGGCCTTGTCAAGCATGTAGCGGATGAATACAAGGAACCATACGTGAAAGAAGAAGGAGAGGAGAGAAAGGGTCAACCTGCTACTACTAGAGATGAAGACAGGTTGCCGCCTGATGTTGAGGAGTCTATCACGAAGAAGTTCTTTGAAGACTACTACGAGAAGTGGCTTAATATGAAGATTCCAGCGCTAGGAAACCTTACGCCTATGCAGGCTTCAAAAACGGCTGCAGGTCGTCAGGAGCTTGAGGTGCTCTTAAGGGACATGGAGAACATGCGTGCTCGGGCCATTGGGCAAAATAGTGCACAGTTCCCGGTTGAAAAGATAAGAGCAAAGCTTCGCATCTAGTTCGAGCTTACATTGGTACGAACCTACTCTCCCTTTAACCGTCAATGTCCCGATATCGGTCTGTTATCTATATCTGTTGAAGCGTACGCAGGACTGCTGGATATTCTGATATTTCTTCGTGGAAGAGTCCAGTGTTGTCTATTAGGGTTGGATCGAAGATTTTTCGGTCATAGAATTGGTCTATCGCCTTTATTTCATCAGTTGTTATACCGGCTAGTTGTGCTTCAGTGAACTGCTTTACCGCTCTTGCCATTTCAGTAAAGTCATATTTTGAAAGATTTTCTGTTTGCAACAGGTTTCTTAGGCTTGTGTCGATTGGTATCTGCTCGATGAATCTAGTCTCGATTTTAGTGGTTTTAGGTTCATTGTGCGTTAGACTTTCTATGATGGCGCATTTGTGGAAGATTTGTTGGTTGAATTTGGTTTTGGTTATTTGGTATGTGTCGAATAGGTCTCGCGGGGTTTTCCTGTAGCAAAGAGTGCTCCATTTATTTGCGAAGAGTTCTTCTTTTACGGGGGTTTTCGTTTTGAATGTTTCTTTAGTTCCTATGTGCTTGAAGTCTGCAAGTGTATCTGTTTTGAGAATTGGGGTCCGGCGTAGATATCCTATTTCGATTTTGAAGTAGTCTTCAGAACCCACGGTGTTTACGTACCTTATAGTGAATCGTGTTAGTGGATAGCTTGCGTTTATAGAGACATTGGTTTTGCTATACGCTTGTCTGTAAATTACAGCTTTCAGTTTTTGGTCGATTTCTTTTCGCACCGCTCCCCAATCTGCCTCGTCTGTATGACGGTAGTTGAAGTCTAGATCTATGGATAATCGTAATATTTCTGGTGAATGAATGAACGTGAGGGCTGTTCCACCGTAGAGTGAAAGACGGTCTTTAAGAAATTTTACTGCCGAGATATCTTCAAGTAGATCTGAGATTCGGCAGACTTTCTCTGTTTCTTTGATGCCAAAGCCGTACTGCCGCGCCAATGCTTGAACGTCGTATTTTCTTTTCATCTAGATGACCTTCAGCTCTTCTTCGATGTCATCGGGAATGTAGAGGTTCCATTGCCTGTTAAGACTGCTTTTTTTCCCACGAACTAGGTATTGAGGCTGGCCCTTGATCCCTGTTTTTAACTCGCTTATCGTAGAATCATTGATGTGTTCATAAAATGGAGATCTGTTTTTCAGAAGTTCCAGAACATAGCCAATGCGGCTTTGAAGACCTTTTCTTCCTTGTTTTAGGGTTAGATTAATTAGTTGTTGTATGTTGATTCCGCTGAGGTTTTCCAGACTTTTTACGCATTCTTCCCAGCCTCCAGCGTACTGTGGTCTGTCAACGCATTCGATGAAGGTTCTTTCTTTGCTACTTACTTTTAGAGTATTGTTTTGATAGGTTTTCTCGATTACTTGTGATGTAGTGTCTTTGACGAATACTGGTTTGAAGTTAAAACGTTTGTAGCTGAAAGTATCAAACCGGTTTTTTGGTTGTACACATACGTAAGCTTCATTGAAAGCGGAATAGGCGCAGCCATAGTATTCAAGAGCAGTATGGAAACCCAAGTAATACTCCCTTCTGATCTTAGAGGCGAGTAGCAGCTTGTCCGGTTCGTACTCCTCTTTTTTCTCGAGTGGGGACAGGACAGTGTACAGTCCTTTTCGGACTGGCTGGAGTTTGCCTGTTTCAACCAATCTTTTGACATATTTGCGATAAACATATCTGCGGTTAGCAGAGCCCTCGATGATTGTTAAGGACTGTTGTACAATGTCGTCGAAGGTGACTACCTTGAAAGGCAGGAGCGCATTGTACAACGCCTCGATTTTCTTCACCATTCTCTCTTCACTTTTTTAATGCAGTTACCCGCTATACGGCATACTACATTAAAAATGTTTAAAGCTTTTACACACAAACGGCATGAAACCGATCTGGAAAACGCCTGCACCGCTAAACTATGCTATACCTGGAACATAGGGTCAAGGAAAAACATCAATTCTCTACAAATTCAGACAAACTGTCCTAGAAGATCTACAAAGAGAGATTCGCTGCATCTACTATCCACTATCATCTCAATCGGGCATCCATATCCATAAACCAAGTCTCATCGACTTCGTTTTCTTTGAGACTTGAACCGGTTGCGGTATTAATCCGACCGGCGGCGCCTCAACTTTTACTTCTTTTTCAAAACCGGTCAGAGAGTTGATGATATGGTCGTAACGATAAAAAAAATAAGTGATACTAGATGGGATGATTTCAGAAGAGAAGAACTAATCTGACTGCAATTAATTGCAGTTCCTCTAGTTTTTGTGCATTGTATACGTCTCGAATAAATTCGCTTTCTCACCCTTGTCCCATTGGAGTAACCTGAAATGATGGTGACAAAAGGCGAACTAATGTTCGAACTGAAAGAGCGGAGTACAACTACAATCGTCAAAGACGTCGGCTCTAAAGACGCCAAAATCGAAGTTAGCTCCCGAGGAGAAATCACCGGTAGGTACAATGCAACACATGTGGAGACTGTAGATATTCACTTGAAACCTGATGGAACCATGGATTGGGAAGGCAGAGGAATCGACATCACCCGCGAAGGAGACATGGTTCTACTCTCGGGGAAAGGAACAGGAAGACAGGAAAGCCCAATCAGCAGTCGATTTGAAGGAGAAGTCTCATGCAAGACTGCTTCAAAAAGACTTGACTGGCTAAACTCAACAAAGTTCTGGATCGAGGGAACACAAGACATCTCCACAGGAAAAGTAATGGCAAAAATCTTCGCCAAGGAGTAAACAGCTCAACAACCAGCGGGTTTCCAGAACATCTGGAAACCCAAATTATCTTTCCAATTAGATTATGATCCTTGCTGGAGTAGCAACGTAATTGTGATGATTGGATGATGTTACTTCGCTACGAACGTTAAGACATCTTCATCCTGTAACCTGTGGGTTAACCCTACCTTTTGGCCGCCGAACTTGGCGCTTTTTCCCCACACCTGAGCGTAGCGTAGATCATCTTTTAGTCCTCTGTGCACCTTGTCGCACACATCTAGGACTGAAGCGCCCTTCTTCACTATCATCGGCTCAACGTAGTCGGTTTCGCCGTCTTTTGGACGCATATATATTCGGATAAAATCGAGTTTCCGGTAGATTTGTTCCTTCAGTTCTTGAATGTTCACGTTCGCATCGCCTGATACGGGGACAAAGTCGTAAGGTAGCTTCGACTTCAAGTCCTTTACTTGGCTAGGGCGAACTAGATCTATCTTGTTCAGTATAGTTAGGGTGCGAGCGTAGACGCGGTTTCCCAGCAGAACATCAATTAGCTGCTCATCAGTTATGTCCTCTCTTATCAGGACTCTCGCGCTGTGGATGCCGTAGACGTGGACAACATCTCTCACCAGTTCAGGCGTTACCTTAGTGAGCTCTACCTGTGTGTTGACAGATACGCCGCCTGCACCGGTCTTCTCAATCACTATGTTAGGAGGTATCTCATCAGGTCTTATTCCGATGCCACGCATCTCCTTCCTAAGCAAAGGCAGAACCTCGGGCTGAGAAACATCTAGAACAAACAGCACGAGATCCGCGGATCTCGCTACAGACAGAACCCGCTTACCTAAACCCTTCCCGCTAGCAGCCCCTTCGATAATTCCGGGCAAGTCAAGTATCTGAATACGAGCGCCTCTATGCTCCATAACACCTGGAACAACAGTCAAGGTCGTGAACTGGTAACCGCCAACCTTAGACTTCGAGTTGGTCAACCGGTTCAATATAGTAGATTTTCCGACATTAGGAAGCCCAATCAAAACGGCCGTAGCATCCATGCTTTTCTTAACATCGTAACCGATAGAGCTGGCGCCGCCTGTACGCCGAGTTCTAGCCTCATCCTGCTCACGCCTCAACTTGGCTAGCTTGGCTTTGAGAAGACCGATGTGATGCTCAGTCGCTTTATTAATCTGGGTGCGACTCATCTCATCCTCGATGCGCTTAATCTTCTCCGGAATACCCATAGATCATCACCTCTCAAACAGCCTCATAAAAAGAAACATCAAAACAACCTTAAAGACGGCTTTTCCAATCCACCAGAATCAATATTGACTAAACCCATTAATTTAACGATATCCATCACTAACCAGTTCAATAAGGTCACATAGGTTTGGAGAGATAGATACATGGAAGGAAGGAGAATTGTCGTTATAGCTCATGATTCTAAGAAGAAGAGTTTAGCGGAATGGGCGACTTACAATAGGGGAAGTTTGAAGGAGTTTGAAATCTGGGCTACGGAAAGCACTGGAAAAATGGTTCTGAAAGAAACCGGGTTGCCTGTAAAGCTGCTTCTATCCGGTCCCATCGGAGGAGACGCTCAGGTAGGCGCAATGATCTCTGAAGGCAAAGTAGACATAGTAATATTCTTCTGGGATCCCTTGACCCCTCAATCCCACGATGTGGACGTCAAAACCCTGCTACGCCTAGCAGTACTGCATGATGTGCCTATCGCCTGCAACAGAAGCACCGCCGACTTCCTGATCTCCTCACCCCTGTTCAAAAACTGTGAGCGTTACACAAACGACCGTAAAATCCTCGACCCCATCCTAGACATCCAAGATAAAATAACTGCGTGATAAAAAAAGAAGCAGCGATACTTGATTAGGTTGCTTTATATCTCGCCCTGCTTGACTCGCTCTGAGGTAATAAGGTGTTATCAAAGGAACAGGAAAGGGAAAGTGCGCAAAGAACAGCGTTCTATACTAAGAAAGAGGTAGGGGCGTATCTTTTAAAGAACGGAGTGCCGAGAAGCACCCGTGCTTCGAAAGCTCTAGTTGCAATGGGCACGACAGGCAACGTAGATGGAGAGGTAAATCAAGAGTTGCTAGACGCTCTAAACAGAGTATACTTCGATGTGCATCCTCAACAAGTAAACATAAGAGACAAGGAAAACGGCAAACTAATCATCTCATTACGAAAATAGTAGGGAGCAGCTAATAGTGTGACTCCCTTCTCAGCCTGCTCTCATTAACAATTTTAGGGTCTAAATGAGGTGGGACGAGTGGGACACACACTCGCTTCGGTTTTAACCGACGTTTTCGAACTTCCACTAGCGAGTGTTGCTCAATCCTCGCAGCACGTAGCAAAATGTTGAAGATGGACCAATGCGAAAGTCCACTTATCGTAAAAAGGAGGCTTTGGCCTAGCAAAATATGTTGCGGTCTGCAAAGAGTAATAAGCTACGGTTATTCAAGATCTAGCATGCAACAATCTCAGGTATGTACAACACATAAGGTGCGCACGAGGCTTGTTGGAAATAATTATGAGTGCCCCGTATGCGTCCAAATAGCAAGCCAACCCAGAGGACGAAGAAGACGCTAGCACATTATTGTAGAGCCAGCCTCTAATTTTTTAGATAAGCAAGAAGTGCTGTATACTCAATAAGGAAAGTAGACTTATTTCGCGGTTTTCAAGCGAGATAACCGTCAGCCAAGGGCTTACCCCAAAACAAAGGCAAAGTCTTAAGGTAGCAAAACCGCACCAATCATTCTACCTACTTAAAACACCTAGAGAAGGAGAAGCTTTCGCGATAGTCGGTTCACTATGGACACTCTTTTCTCAGAGTTGCCTTAATCCTGCTTTGGTTTCTGATCAGCTTCGACGTTGATACTTGTTGGTGACCTTCTCTTTAGTAGCACCACTAAGGCGACTGTATAGACTACAGCCACTGCGGCCGCGGCAGCAACTGCGTATGTGACAGGCACCATTAGCTCTCCGCCTCCACCGCCACTGGAATCTTCCTGCTCAGGCAACGCATAGGCTAATACCAGACCTTCAGTAGGCACTACAAGCTCTGATGCACCTACAACTATGAACAGCATCATTCTCCCTCTAGCATCGGAGGCTATGCTCACCCCTGCAGATCCGCTGAAGTCCAGCTTGATTGATCTTAGCAGCTGCCCCGTATCAGCATCCAGCATCCAGAGGTACCCAGGCTGATCCAGCGCATACACAACCCCTCCGCTAACGGTTATGCCTGCAAACCAGTACAGGTTGGGAATATTGTACTGCCACGCAATCTTACCGTTAGAAGCATCAATAGCATATATGGTGGAGTTCTGCTTGTACCCTGCTGTAGCATACTCCCATTGATTCACCGGCCTACCTAGCGCTTCAATAGTAGCCATATACGCCTGAAAGCAGTCATTCTGCGCAGCAGCATAAATTTTACCGTAAGCGTAAGCCATAGGTGCGGAGACGCCGCCCTCAGCACCCGGGCAGAACGCATACTGCCCCTTCGAGTCCTTCGGGATATCACCCTGACTCTGCGTCAAATTAGCATTATTGCCCTTGTTCGCATTCATATCGTTCAAGTGAGCGCCTACTGCCACTGGATCATACAGCGGTTTACCTGTCGCCGCATCAAGCACGTAGACGAAGCCTTGGAAGGAGTGAGCCATAACCACCCTTCTGGTGGAACCACCCACGTTGATATCGGTTAGGATGATGCCCCCATAGATGCCCTGTCGATGAACATCATGCGGATCCACCTGATAATACCAGATTAGCTCACCGCTGGTCGCGTTCAAAGCAACTATCGTGTTTGAGTAGAGATTCGGACCCGGTGTATCGGCCAGCGGCGGGTGAGTATGTGCTCCCAGTATTATCGCTATAGGCGGCCCGGTTCCGAAGTAAACAACACCCTTCTCCTCGTCAACTGCCCCTATCGTTCTTACTGCGGCACCTGATGGACCGGTGACGTCAGAAGAACCAACCCAGTCATTCGGATACGGATCTATGTTTCCCTTAGCCCAATCAACCTCTAATGTCGCACCGTACTCCTGAGGGGGGATTGAGAACCACTGCCAGAGCATCTTACCCGTATTCAAATCATACGCTCGAACAACCCCTCTTGCCTGACCGAAGCCGGATGAGGCCGACACAATAGCAATATCCTTGTAGAAGACAGGCGCTTCTTCACCATAGTAGCGCCCTATATTCCCCGGCACATCTTTGCAGGTATCAGGTATCTTCACCTTCTCTTGACCGGTGCGGGCATCAAGCCCATAAATTGTGCAGTCCTGCGATAGGATGAAGATGTTACCGTCATGATATGTGATGGAGCGCTGTATTCCCCGGTTCTCTATCCAAGGCTTCTCTGAAGCTCCATTGACGTTCGTCTCGAATTTCCAGATAACATTACCCGTTATGCTGCTTCTAGCCTCCAGCACACCGAAGGGTGTTGTCACATACACTATGCCGTTTATCACAAGAGGGTTAGTCTCGACGCCTTCAGCCTTCTCCAGCATAGGTATCCTTTCGCTTGCGTTAAAGTAGTCAGGAATAGTCTTTCCGAAATATGGGTTCAGAGGCATCCGGCTTATCCACTGCAGCTGAAGATCGTTCACATTATCCTTCGTAATTATGGTCTGAGGATTAAAGCCCGTATGACCACTATCGTAACTCGGATACATCCAGTTCAAACCAGCAGCAGCACCCTGACCATACGCAGGACCGCCGAATCTCAGTGAAACGAATGGAAGGGTCAAAACAAGTATTGCAACGCTTAGGCTGATAAGCCGGAGATGTTTCACATCGAGAGATAAGAATATCCTAGCTCATAAGCATTATGAAAACCAATAGATGGATATGTACTCAACAGTTAATATAAATAGATTACAAATGGTTAGCCTAGAAGTAGCCCTAATTGACACATCAAGCCAACGTTAATATTCAGGCTTGAGGGGGCGTTGTTTGGTCAGTAACTTACTGAGCGATCGGTAAATGAGGTCACGTACACTCGTAATAGGCTTAGTTCTAGTTGTCCTAGGTATTTACCTAAATTACTTGGGAACCAGTATAGTAACAACTCTCGCTGTTTCAGTAGGTAACCCTTCCACTAGGCTTGAACCGCACAAGCCGCTGCTGTTAACCGTTGAACCGAACAACTACACATACATAACGAGGCCGGTATCCACCGACACCTTACACGCCCTGCATGGGTCCTTAGCGGCCACAGGAGAGGTAAGCCTCTACATTATGAACCAAACAGAGTACGACGTCTGGAGAAGCGGGAAAACCACTTCAGTCGAACTATCCGTTACCTCCGCAACAAACAGAAACTTTACTCTAACCCCCGATCGAAGCGGAATTTACTACTTCATCCTTGACAATAGAGGGTTCGACAAATCTAAAAGCGTAACACTCGACCTCTCCGAAGAGGTAAACACGGTAGAAACAAGCCTGCTGTTCGACTATCTGCCAGCCAGCCTCGTACTCATCGGCGCAATACTGGTAGGTTTAGGACTAACTAAGAGGAAAAAGACACCTAAATCCGAATAGTTGGGTAATGCTACTTCGATAAAAAAAAGAAAGAAACAATTGCGGGTAGTGAACTGGTATATCTGATTCTATGAAAGAGTAGTAGAGTCAGATGGCTCATTTGCCTCATCGATGGTCTTCTTGTGAAGCCAGCCCCACCTTACGCTCATAGAGTACCTTGCGAATGAAGCCACCATTATACCCACAAGGTTAGACACCAAGTAGTTCACGCCGAAGAACTCCGTCAGAGCATACAGTATTATGAGGTTCAGTCCAAGTCCGACAACCATAAGACCGTTGAAACGTATCAGCCTCGCCAGTATATGGCCTGACCGTCTGTCTTTGAAGGTCCAGATATCGTGAAGAAAGAAATTTCCAAGTATAGACGCTTCGACCGCTATAGCGCTTGCATACAGATAGTACATTCCGCCGGCCGTGAGAAGTATCAGTAATCCTTCGTTGACGAATATGCCTGTGAAGCCAACAACGTTAAACCTAATGAACCTCATCCAGTACGATAAGGATAAGATGTTTCGAGCGATGCCAGCATTAGACTCCGGTTTAGGCATGGGCGGATCATGTTCTTGAAGCTGGTCTCGCTTGAGCCTATGGATAGTAAATGAAGCGGCCAACGCTGCGACAAATATAGCTTCCCCTACACCGAAAATAGTCACTAGACCCCCGATCTGGTTGAAATAGCCTCCAATAATGGTGCCAATAGCGAGACCGATGCTCAGCATAACGCTGTATAGACCCATAGCTGAGCCGCGTAACGTAGCCTTTGTGGTATCGCCGACTAAAGCGAGTATAGAGGGCACCAAGGCCGAGGTAAGTAGGGCAGCCGGCCCAATTATAGCTATGTATGTACCGAAACTGGGGTACGCAGGGTTCGTTTTAGGAGATAAGGCGAAAGATAGTGTTGGGAGAAGGATAAGCATTCCAATGGCCCCTATTACAACAGTCTTCTCTCGCCCAATTTTATCCGAGATTCGACCAAAAATTACTGCTCCGATACCCATCCCTGCCGCAGCTCCGAAAAGAAGCAGACCGGAGCTACTCGTCGAGAAGCCTGCTTCGCTGAGCGCCTTCGGGATGAAAAACGCGATGCCTAACAATGTTGTTAGAGCGAACCACATTGGCAGAAGCGACTTTACGTTCCAGCTCAAGTTTTTGATGAAGTTAAGTGAGAGAGGACCCTGTTGAAGCTCACGCAAAGGCTCAGCCAGCAACACCAGTACTGCTGCAGAGGCCGCTAGCAAGATAAGTGAAGTAGAGTAAAAAACGTAAGCAGGATTAGCTTCAAACATGGTGTAGAGCCCTGTTCCTACCAAGATACCTCCAGCGTAACCACCAATGTTCGCGAGATCAAACACACCCATTCCTGCGCCTCGATCACTTTTTCGAGTAAGATCCGTTATCATAGTAAGAGTGGACACTGTGACGGCTGCAGCTGAGAGTCCCATTACACCGTGTACAGCAGCGATAAACACTGTATCCCTAGATAGCCCCGTTAAGAAGGTGAGCAACGTCATCGATACGATGCCTGCAAGCAATATCTTCTTCCTACCATGTCTATCCACATACATGCCCACTGGCGCAGCTGATATCGCCTCCAGCACAGGATAAACCGCTAGTACAAGTCCGGTGGTGAAGCTGTCTGCAACCACATATTGTGGTAACGCAATAATGATAACGCCAAACCCGACCCTGATGATAAATGCTGCAATGTAGAGCAATAGAAAATTGGTGCGTGTATGAATCTTTGTACCGCTATGCGATGTAAGCAACACAATCTCTTTCGAGCTTCGATAACCCTATATCAACCATTTGCTGCAAAAACTCTGTTAAGCCTTTACCGCATCTTAACCAAAAGCATTCAGAAAAGTACGTTTAAATCCTAAGTATCGGGTTAACTCAATCCTAAGAAAGTAGCATCTCGATAATAGTAGTGAAGATAAGAAAACCTGATAGTCAAATTCTAAAGCTAACCACCTATATTTCTATCAACTGTAGAGTTTCGTTTCTGTCGGTAGATGGCTTCGCCCGCTGAGGTTACACTCTTCTTATCCAGTCTTGTGGAATGGTGGAGATCTCTTACGCCTATTGAATGGCTCCTTATACTAGCGGTGCCTTTGCTAATCGATCTTCCCCGTTCAATCGGTCGCTGCACCGTTCTACTCATCCATGCGCTTTACCTACGGGCGAGACATCGAGCTGCAGATCTCGGCGGTGATGCGCCTACCGTCTCCATAATAATACCGGCTCACAACGAGGAGGCGTCTATACGCAAGTCGATTGAAGCGGCCGTCGAAGATGATTATCCTAGAAAAGAGATCATCGTAGTTGACGACGGATCCAACGATAGAACCTATGAGTATGCACGCCCCTATGTGCAAAACGGTCGAGTAAAGCTCTTTAAGCGAGACAGCAGCAGCGGCTCCAAAACCGGAGCCCTCAACTACGGATTCACCTTCTCAACCGGCGAGCTCAGCATTGTTGTAGATGCTGATAGCCTGATTGAGAGACACGCGATAAGGGAGGCTACAAGATACTTCGACTCCAAATCTGTTGTCGCAGTATCCGGCAACGTTAAGATCCTTTCGGGGGACGGAGGCGTCACCAATCTCTTGACAAAGCTTCAGGCGTACGAGTATATGTTATCTTTTGAGATTGGACGTCGATTGCAAGCCTTAATCGGCACACTGGTCATCAGCCCGGGAGCCTTCACCTGCTTCCGAAGCAGTGTTGGACGGCAGGTGGGGCTATTTGACTCCGACACTATTACTGAAGACTTTGACTTCTCGGTTAAGATGAGAAAGGCAGGCTACAGGATTGATTTTGCTCCGCGTGCTATAGCTTGGACATACTGCCCGGCGACATGGAGAAGCTGGGTTAGGCAGAGAACCAGATGGTCACATGGGCAGATATCTACGCTTAGGAAGCACTTCGACCTGTTTAGAAAACATCGCTACAATATGCGATTCGTCCTGACTATGTATGACATGCTCCTGATGGATATAGTGTTAGTATCAGTCCGCATCTTTTGGTTCGCGTCACTGGCTGTCTTATTCACACCCGGCCTGCTCTTCTCTTCAGTCACAATCTTGATAGTCTACTTAGTAGCCGAATTGTTTTCAGCCTTCACAGCCGGACTGCTCTCGCCTCGACGAGGACAGGATCTGAGAAGAATCTACTTGGCTCCTCTAATGGTCCTCTTTTACCGGCCGCTCTACACCTTGGTCCGTATCGCAGCTTATATCGAGTGGTACAGGAACCGCAGAGCGGCTTGGTAAGGGTAACAGCAGCGGCAGAAGAGTTAGGAGTTGCTTGCTTCACCGGTTTGAGAGAAGCGTAACTATTCTAGTGGCAATAATGTCTGGGTCGTCGCTTTCAATAAGAGTGATGCCGTAGGTTTCGGCTAAGAGACTGACATCCTTCTTGATGCCGGACATAAGGACAACTATGGTTCGGTGAAGATCCACCTCCATCGACTTCGCGTAGATAGCAAGAATCTTGTCTAGCGAAGCTTCTCGCTGAACAAATTCCACAGCCGTAAGTTTACTGCCCTTCTTTAGTAGAAGATCGAAGGTGAGAGGGATACCTGAGCGGCCTTTGACTTCAGCAACTCTGTGAACACCATCCACGGCCCCTAACCGAGCAAAAATCAAGTCAGGGTATGAGATGTTCGCCTGAACTTCAGCCTTAACATCTTCACTCATCTCATAAGAGTAAACGTCTTTGAAGATGGCTTCAGACATCTGGAAAAGGTTTCGGCAGCCTTCGCAGTAAAATTTGAGAGTAGGCTCGCCGAAGTAATCGCTGCAGCCACGACACCTGAACCATACTCCAGCACGCTTGTAATCTACACCAATCTGAGAAAGCTCCTTTCGGCACTTTGGACAGAACAACTCATTCCCTGATCTAAAGGTCTCCTCTAGACCAACGTGGCCGCAGCGAAGATGCTCAACCGCTTCACCTTTGAAGAGATCATGACTACCGCACCTGGGGCAAACTAAGCGCAGCCTGATAGTGAAGCCGTTGCAGTGAGGGCAGCGGATCATCTTATCATGGAAGTGGCGTTGCAGAACCGATCCTTCGCTTAGCTGATCCATTAGGGAAGTAGCTTTTTCGAAGCCGATGCGGCTTATCCGAGCCTCCTTCGGGGAGTACTCAACGTTCACAGATATCTTTGGAGTAACCTTAGCCTCCCCGAGACTTAGGATATCCCGGAGTAAAACACGCACGTCGTCGCGGCGATAGAGCTCTCCACGATTATCGGCCGCCACTACGAGTCATCACCATGGACACGTTCCTCAGGAAACACTAGGAGCCCCTGTCTACTGAACTGAACCGGATAGATGTGTGCGCCGTGATCGGTGCCTCTCATCTTCACTATCTCCACCCCTCTTACTCGAGTACCGCCTCTACGCATATTGTGCAACACGATAACGCCGTCAACCACGAACTCCTCGACCCCGAAAACGCTGATAATGTTCTGATCGATAGGGGTCTCCGAGACAAGAAGCGTCGTACAACCGAAATCCGATGCGAACGTAGCGAACTCAGTTAACCGCTCCCGAATCTCGGGAAGATCACGGTTAATCCCCATTGCAGTAATAGGATCTATCACCAGCCGTTTCGCGCCAAGCTCCTCAACAACGGGTCGAATAAGATCCTTCAAAACAGCGAAATCGATTTTTTTACCCGCTTCAGCCTGTCGATGCAATGCTCCTGAGATTGAAAGATCGATGAAGGCTAGCTTCCTCTGCATAACAAGCTCGTTAATCTTGAAGTCGAATGAAGATAGGTTCTGGACAATGCCTCTAGGAGTCTCGCCTAACGTCACGTAAACCCCCGTCTCACTGTAGAGGCGAGCACCGTTACAGAGAAACTGAGTCGACAGAATTGTTTTGCCGCAGCCGGGCCCGCCTGCTAAAAGTATCGTCCGACTCTTCGGAAAACCGCCACCAAGAATCTTATCTAGGCCATCAATACCTGTGACGATACGTTCCGATCCTCCCGCAGGAAGATTCAGCTCATCGTTAGACATCATCCCACCGACACTACTTGCATGCATTTATTCTGTTCGACAACGTTAAGAAGACAGATGTCCCCATTACACGTGTTGAAGGGAGCCTCCCGTATCCTCATTTTAACAGCCTTGCTAGTACTCATCTTGCTAGCGTCAATACTTATCATTCTCTCAACTTCTTCCAAGCCTGCGGTGGATCAGAAGGTAGAACCAAGGCAGCTATCTCTAGCAAACATTTCAAACATGAGTTTAGAGATCGCATTCCCTAACCTCTCATTCGAAAGGATGGTTTACCTGACCCAAGCTGGCAACGACGCGAAGCGATTCTTCCTCGTTCTACAGCGAGGAGAAATACAGGTGTTCCCTAACCGTAGAGATGTTAATTCAACAAATCTCTTCCTCAACATAACTGATAGAGTTGAAAGCACAGGCAACGAGCAAGGGCTTCTAGCCTTAACTTTTGACCCGGACTTCCAGAGAAACGGCTACTTCTACAGTTACTACACAGCCGCTTCACCAAGCCGCTCGATCCTCTCACGCTTCTCCCAAGGCACTGTAGACCTGGATCAAGCTGATCCTAACAGCGAGACGATAATCTTGGAAATACCTCAACCGTACGCAAATCACAACGGCGGCCAAATCGTCTTCGGCCCGGACGGCTATCTCTACCTTAGTCTAGGCGACGGAGGTGGAGGAGGAGACCCGCAGAGGAATGGACAAAACCTAGGGACACTTCTAGGCAAAATGTTACGTATTGATGTGCGCAACATCACGAGCAATGAGAAGTACCGAATTCCACAGGACAATCCATTTGTAAATGTAGCAGGCGCCCGAGGAGAAATCTGGGCCTACGGTCTGCGAAACCCGTGGCGCTTCAGCTTTGACAATAAGACTGGACTACTCTGGGCAGCGGATGTTGGGCAGAACGAATACGAAGAGATCGATATCATCAAAAAAGGCGGAAACTACGGCTGGAACATAATGGAGGGCCTCCACTGCTACCCAACCTCAATCTCGAACTGCAACAAAAACGGACTGATGCTTCCAATCTCAGAGTATTCGCATGCAGATGGATGCTCAGTCACCGGAGGATACGTTTACCGAGGCAACCTGCTCAACGAGCTCTACGGAGCCTATATCTACGGAGACTTCTGCAGCGGCAAAATCTGGGCGCTCCGCTTCAACGGATCACAGGTAACCGAGAATGTTCAACTGCTAGACACGCATCTCCAAATATCATCCTTCGGCGAAGACGCCGCGAAAGAACTCTACATATTATCATTCGACGGCAAAATATACCGACTAGCCTCAGCAGGCCCGTAAAAACAGGCAGGTTACTACTATTATTGTCTATTGGAGCTTCGCTAATGCCGCCACGACACCGGAGGCTGCGAGAAGCACAGAGATAAGATAGAACACTGAAGAGACCTGGCTGATAAGAGGCGGAGTCGTAGTCATTGTAAAGAAGGCGAGTAGGACACCTAAAGCGATGAAGACAACACCTGCCAGTCGGACGAAAAGATTCATCCGCGTTTCAGACGCTTCGGAGCCGAACAATCCATCTTAGACGCCCAGATACAAGCTATTAATCCTTTTTCCTATTTTGATTTTGACATATTAAGATGGGAAAGAGTCATGCGAGTTTGTTGTTGGAAAAGTAAGTCTGAACATGCGAAAAGCAAAGTATGTTAAGTTTGAGGGGTCAGTTCGATTTTACAGCAACCGGCTTTTTATGCCCTTCTACAGCCTTTTCCATCGTCCTTCTCGCAAGAGCCATGTCGAGCTTTATCAGCTGCTTCACGATGTCGTTCTCCCTGTCCAGCTGGTACATCGTCGCTCGTCCTATCTGCCTGCTGGTCTTGACTGCGCCGTATCTTTCCAGCTCCTTCCAGTACTTGAAGAAGGTCACCCTGCCCATCCCTAGGTTCTTCACAATCTCGTTCTTCGAGTAGTCTGACAGCGGGTTGTCTAGGAAAAAGTCTATGATTCTCAGCGTCGGGCTCGCACCCAGATACTTCAGCAGCAATGTCTCATTGAGCTTTGTCATCGGAAGATAAACTGGTAGTGAGAGTAGTTAAAGATAGACCTGTCCCATAAGTGAACTTTATTCCGCCACCTATACTGTATTAGTGCCTGATTATGCGAGAGTTCTTATGCAACTGCACCAGACAAATCTGAGATGAGTTCGACAACCCAAGCGGATATTGACAAATTCTTTGACCAATATGTTCTTGACCTCATTTGTCACGATATCAAAGCGGGCATAGACGGAAAGGCAAACCACATGGTGGCCCTTGCGTTAGTGGCGTACACCGAATTTATGGGAGGAATGCTACTTGGAAGGTTTGACCTGGCCAGAAGGAAGTTCAACACATTCATACACACCTATTTTCCTCCTTGCTACATCACCGCTGAAAAACAGCTGAAAGCCTCTGGTAAGAAAGATTTGTATGATACGGTAAGGAACGGGCTCGCACATAACTACTTTATCAAGGTGGGAGACGCGAATTTCACTATTTATCTGAAAACACCTTTACATTGCGGTATAACATACGACCCAGCAAAAGCCCACTTATCATTCAGCGTTACAGATTACTTCATAGACTTCCAAAACGCATGCGGCAGATACTACAGTGACCTCACGATTAACAAGAAACATATCAAAGAATTCCAGGACGCAAAGACCTACCTCAAGATCTAAAACTCTCCAAAGAGTTACCCAGTCCAACTCTTTCCTATCAGCAAGTCAAACTCTGCATCCGCTTACTCTTGCAGGAAGCTCAGCCTGTCTTTCAGTTCGGAGATCACGATTTCAAACTCCGGCAATTCCCTAGTCAGATATGCCAGACCTTTCACCCAGAATGATCGCGCCTCACCCAGCCTCTCTTCGTCAAACAACAATCTCGGCTCGTATTTTATGCCTCTCAACTCGCACTTCCGTATCAGAAGACGCTTTATCTCCGAATCGTTGAGCTCGTTCTCTTTGAACAGACGCCACACATCGTAATAATCGCGAGAATAGCCCCTCTGCATGATGCTGCGAATCTTCTCAACCAGAATCTCGTTCAGAGAATAGGCGAGAACGCTGAACTCCGGCAGATCAGGGTAGTCGCTTACAATCTGTCGCCACTCCGGTTCAAGCACCAGCTTCTCCTTCAGGTTGACATCGTGCTTAATCCTGTTCGTAAAGTTCAACGGGCCTAGAAACTGGACGTTGACGATTATCGCTCCCGGCGTTGCGTGGAACGAATCAAATGAGAACCTGATGCCGCTTTCCTGAAGAAGCATATCGAACACCTGTTGCATAGACGTCCTGATATCCTCTGCATCTTTATTTCCTACGACTGTGAAATCCAGATCTTCGGAGAACCTCCACGTTTGAGGAAAGTAGACTTTTCTTATCGCGGTCCCTCCTTTCAAGACAAAGGAATCCCGTATCCTGCTGCCGCTAAGATAGATTCCTCGAAGCAGCCAAGTGAGCGCGTAGTCTTTTTCCACCACACCAGCGGCTAGCCGTTGTTCTCTGGCTATGCGCCCGATCTGCTCAGACGATATCAAAATCCTGCCTCCATTTTTCGATACTCTCTTTTGATACGTTCAGCAAGAGGTTCCATCTCGTGGTATACGTTCCTTTGCGAGGCATTGTCGGGTCGAGAACAGACATCCCTTGTGATATTGCTTTCCTCATCTTTTCTAGAGTCTTTGTATCTACAGGTATTTCCAATGTCTCGACCAGATACCCCAGCCGTTTGATAATCGCGCTGTTCCCCATCCTTTTAGCACAGTTGGCAATCTCATCTACAGACACCCTCTCCTTCGCCGCCCACAGGCTCTTTGCGACTTCACCCATTCCTCCGCAGTACTCCGGGTGGTCCAGCGCATCTGCAAGCGTCTTCTCAGGATTTGAGACGTTGACCTTGTGCGTGCCGACAGCCGTAGGTACGAAGCCGAAGAACTTCCTTTTTTTGAGTGTTACGAAGCTGTATCTCACGTTCAAAATCTCCCTGTTTTTCACTCGCTTCGTAGTGGCTACAAAGACAGTCATGGGCGTTTGCTCGGTGAAACGGTGAAAGTTCAGCGCACTCCAGTACGCAATGTAGTACGGCGAGACAATGTGGGAAGCGATTACGAACTCATGCTCTGTGTACTGCGGGTTAACCCCAGCGCTGAGCGGCACGATAAGGTAGGTGCCTCTGCGAAGGACAACTATCCATCTCTTTTTGGCTAGGTTGTTGGCAAGCACCTTCGCGTATTGATAAGAGCAGTCCAGCTCCGCAGTAATGTCACCAAGACCAAACACTGTCTTGTTCTTCTCCGACAGTGAGGATAACAGCCGGCTCTCGCTGTTGGACAGACCTTTTCTTACATTCTCTGTATCACTGGCATCCATATCACTTACCATCTATACATAAAATATAAGGTTTTCAGTTAATAAATATAACTGGTCAGAGTCCATTAACCCGTTGCATGAACCAAAACCAAATCTTAATGTTTGTGTAGCTATACTCTTGCCTGAAGAGAGTATTGTTACATAAGTATTAATAAATCATCCCAGATATCCTCGACGATCCTCACAAACCCCGATTGATATCCAGCCTAGCCCTACTGATCAGACGCAGTTTCGTGCGAGCGCATATATACTGCACAGTGCGTATGCTCAGGCGTATCCAAAATGGTTCAAGCATATTGTGTCAAATGCCGAACTAAGCGAGACATCAAGAACCCGCAGAAAATCACAATGAAAAACGGAAGACCAGCCACCCAAGGAACCTGTCCCGTCTGCGGAACAAAAGTCTTCAAGATCGGCGCATAGATTCGAATAAACCCATCTTTTTTTTTATTTGATTCACGACATTGTTGTCCGCTCGCTGCTGTTCAGTTCATCAATTACCTTAAGCAGCAATCTTCCCTGCTCAGTCATTTCGTATAGCTTGACTGCGCCTGACTGTGCATACATCTTGATCAGCATATGCTTCTCCAGCACTCCAATCTGCCTATCAACCTCCTTCCAGTCTATCCCGGTAACCTCGGACAACTCAAACCGATGTTTTGGTGAGTCAAGATGCTGTAGAAGTGTGAGTCGGGAGCTTCCTCCGCGCATCTTTATCATTAACTTGTAAATGTCTGTGTTGAAACCTTTACTAATGAACAGGCTTCTTGCTTGCGAATATCTTCTGCCTTCACGAACTTGAAATAGCCCCAGAGTAATGGTAGCGGTCCACCCCAACACGCTAAGAGGAAGAGAGTAAGTTTGGAAAACGATGAGCGGGCTGCTTGGAGGGTACTCCAGAATTGGACCCATCGACCTTCGCGGTGTAATTGTGGTGTCAAACATTATGATGGTCTCTACGGATGAGAAGAAAACGATTATCAGCAGCAGAGAAAGTTTAACGTATCTATTCAAGAGCGAGGATAACAGCAGATTCGCGGGTAGATATTTATTTTTCCCATACTGCTCTGGTAAACTTACTTATTTCTCTTCCAATAAGGTAATCGTATGATGTAAGAGGAATGAACAAGAAGAAAATAGCCGTAATTGCAAGCTTGGCAATTGTAATAGCAATCGCTGCGCCTATTGCTTATCAATACTATTACTTGTCTTCATCCAGCCGGATTATCTGCCCAAATCTTTTTGCCGACGTATCATATCCCGCTACAACAGGCTTTACTGCTGTAACGCACCCGAAGCCGCACATGACTGAGTTCGTACTTAGGCCAAACTCAACAGGAATGATAACTGTGTCTTATTCTTCTCCAATGAACGACCTGACAAGCAACCCGCTCTACGACGAATTCCTCATTCGCCCCTTCGCCGTGAGATTTAACTTAACCTCAGACAAATTCGAATCAACAGATGAATTAAACATCACATCCGTCACCAGAACAGTGAGAAATAGCCACCTTCTGATAGTGAATTATACGTTTGCAGCAGGTCCAAAAGAGGATCTATACTGGATAGGATTTCCATCTACATGCCGCAGCGCACTCGTATACGTGAGAGAACAGCCTTACAATGGGCCTCTCCCGTGGGATAATAAAAGAACGTTCTAGGCGGCTTGTCTTAACTCAGAATTAGCTTAGACCTTCACAAAAATAATCTGTTATTATCTAAGCCAATTCCAATGATTATTCTGCCTGCGCTTCGAATTCAGGTGCTTTCTGCTGAGTCTTTAGTTCGATGAATGTCTCGCTTCGATTTATTCCATCGATACTGCCTATCTTCCTAGTCACGGTGTTATGCAGATCATCTAGTTCGCGCGACTTGATTGTAACGAGAATGTCGAATCTACCAGTGACCTCCTCGACTGCCCGTGTCTCTGCAATTGCTGTAATGTTCTTGAGAATGCTGTCACGTTTCTTCACATCTATGTTCAGCCCTACTAGAGCAGTAACATTGTATCCCAGGAGTTCCTCGTTAACATTGATAGTGAACTTCTTAATCAAACCTCTCCTGACTAAACGTTTGATTCGGCTGTAGCAAACAGAAGGATTAACCTTGATCTTCTTGCTCAGCTTAGGCACAGAAATACTGGAATCTTCAGCGAGCGCAGTCAATAATTTAGCGTCTATCTCGTCAATCTTCAACGAACTATATCCACCGACATCATGATCGACCAAAATGCTGTATATAAGCGTGAATGTCGTGTAAACACTATGTTGTAATTATTTTCTCCAATTGTGGACACTAATTCTAGTTAACCAAGTTCGCATAGCCAAATGCAAGATTCTTCTCCCTGTCAAGCTCGGCAATCAGCCAGTAGAATCTAACGTAATTGAGCTGATACCGACGATGGATAATCTTCCTCTCGAACGGCACGCTTTCAGTCTCATACAGTTTTGGAATCGAATCATCCGCGAAATCACCTCTAGTGATAAATTAGTCTGAGTGTAATACGGCGTTACGGGCGCATAGTGCCGGAAGGAGATCATCTTCACTATGATCGTCTGAAGTTTGGTAGCGTTACATCCCAGTTGCCCTGAATAAGTTCTGCCCATTGCTCCATACATGCGGTGGCTAATTCAATTGCGGTCCACCTCTTGCCCCCGTTTCAATACGGATCTCATAGCATCGCCTGTCGCCTCTAAGATGCCCTAAAGGCGAATACTCTCGGAAGAGAGAAATGCCTTCGCCCAAACCAGAGAGGTTCGCTAACTGTGCATTAGCATCAACCTCTTTGTGGTCTAGCAGGAAATGCTTGGTCGAGTTGCAAACATTTCGACAAGCACGCAACTCTGTGCTCTTCTCAACACGCTCGCGTATGTTCTTTTTCTTATCCTTCTCGGTTAACTTCAGTAGCCAATCCTTAAGGTGATAGCATTTTACAAAGAAACTATAGTAAAGGTCAAGCTCGCTTCCAAAGTCTTTCTCGTACCATTCCCCACACTCAACCATCACAAGTCTATTGTAAGATCTTACTAAACTCGCCCAATAATAGAGTAAGGCATCCTCGGCTTTGAACAAACTTACAGCACCTCGTAACTAATATGTGGCTAAAATAATAACTAACTTATCCATTACATCCTTGCAAGCGTAACACGAATTTCCACCCTTCCTTTCAGATAGGCGAAACGTCTGCATTTAGCCGCGTTTTCTCAAACAAGGCTGGGACCTCCTCTATTCTTGCGCATATAGCACGGTCGCTCGTTATTTCATTCTTGATACGCTCGATTACTTCCTTGCTGTCCGAACAAACAATTATCACGAAAAGCGTCTCATGTGTGAAATTTATCAACATTCGCTTGGGAATATACCTAAACGATGGTTATATGAAAGCAAAGATGATCAAATAGTTCAGAAACTTTTAATAAGAAGTTTAGGATGTAAGTGACACAATGTGTTAAAAGGACAAAATGAACTTTTACAGAATTTATGCGAGCAGGTCAGGCATTTAAGCTTGGCTTTGAAACTATATCACTGTGATGTGACGTAAATGGCAAATTACCTGACTAATATCTCCACAGAAAAAGGCAGGATGACTTGCAATTACAGGATTCCGATAGCGGAGTTCGGCAAGCTTTGGGAGTTGGTCTCTCAGACAGGAATCAGGGAAGGGAGAAGAGACAAGGCCGCCGCCATTTCTAAATACGTCGCCGACAAGTATCTGAACAAGGAAACACCATTCCAAGGGTCGAACCTTGAAATCAGGCACACGCTCGGAGGAAACTTGGTCGTGGCTGTCACGAACTTGGGCGAAGATGTGGTAGGCAAATACGTTTCTTCCAAGCAAATCCCGAACGAGAGAGAGCTGTATGACGACAGGTTGATGAAAATTGTGGTCAAAGGAATACGTGAATGCTGCTCAGACAATGTCTTCGAGGCATTTGCAGAAATCTGAATTTGTCAACAAAATCCGTGCATAAATTTCTAATTGCCCGAACAGGGCTGGAATCTTTCCTTCTCTTACTTGTTTTTTTCTTCATCTGCTCTTCTTCTATCACAAAATCGGAAACACTGCGCAAAACCTCCTTTCAACTGCATAAACCCGGAGCCTCCCAGCACAAACAGCACAAAACCCTAGGTGAACCATGCTCCTTGGATACCTTCTTTACGAGCTCCTCATCGTCGGAACACATTATGACCTTCGAGAAGTCGTTCAATGCAATCCAGATGTTCCCTAGGATGTCCGAGTTTCCGGTCTCCACATTGATGGCTATGCGAGAAGTCTGAATGTCAGGGCCGACTCTCGAAATGACGCACTCCATCCCCTTGTTCCTCAGCTGCTCAGAAATCCAATGGATATAGAACTCGTGCTTGATTCCCGGATTCTTACCAGGTATCTGATACAGCATCCTGGGCTTCCCTTTCCCAAGCTTCACCTTCACAATCTCCACTTCGCCTCTCCTGCATAACCCGCCCACGACTTTGGAGTATCGCTTGTCATCCCAGCCTAGCAGATGCCTCCTTTCACGTGCTGCGATGAATGGCTGTTTGCTTATGCTTTCAAGGAAAATTCCTTAATGCATTGGTCTAGAACATAGTTCATTTGAGGCGAAAGGTCCTGGTACTCTACCTCAATGCCTCGGAAGATTATCTCCTTCAGCAGTGCTCTGACAAGCCCACAGTCATTCAGGTCATAGGGATTGATTTTGAGGTTGGTATCGGTTGCGTAGTATTCTGTCTTATGTTGCAACCTTGGGAGGATATTCTTCCATTCGCCTTCAACATAAGGATAAGCAAGCGAACTCCATTATTTTCAGCAGCAATTGCAAGGTTCATCGCCTCACGCGTCTATCCGCCGAATTGACGAAGAGTATGATCTAGGAAGGGTGGAAAAGACGAAATATGATGCGGTAAAGGCGAAATACGAAGACGAATTGAAGAAGTATTAGCATCAGATATTCAGACCGTATCCAAGTCATCCTTCAATCAAAGCAGGTAACTTCTCAAGCTTCTTTTTTGAAGAATCGTTTTAGTACGTGCTGCAGATTGGTGCGGTAGTTTTCCTCGTTCCCGACGTATTCAACTTGGCTCGACCTTTTCACTATTTGGCTTTTCGTTATCCGGTATTTTCTTATGCACGCTTCGATGTCCTGCTCGTCCTTCTCATCCAGCCTCCCGATCTTTGTCGCCACTATGTCGACCGGGTGGAGGGCTCTTAACTCGATGTTCTTCATCCTCTTTATCGGGATGCTTTTCTCCAAATAGTCTTCGGGTAGGATTTGGCTGAAGACCATTCCGCCGGTCCAGCAGTCGATTTTGAAGCCGTGCGGTATGCTTTTCAACGCCTTCTTGAACTCGTCTACATCTTTAGCTGGCGCTGTGAAGTCGATGTCGATTGTCGATGGCTTCAGGTCGAGGAGCGTCATGGCCGTGCCTCCTGCCGCGACCAGCGTGATTTTTCTCTTCATCTCCTCGTCTACGACTTCAAGGAATTCGAACAGGCTCAGTTTGTCAAGCATTGTACAGCCTCATCTTCTTCATGATGTTCTCCTCGTCCGCTTCGATTTCTTTTACATTCATCGCTTCCAGACTTTTTATAGCTGCTTCGGTTTCTTTTGTATGCCTGATCTTGTCCAAGGCCTTGAGTAGCCCCAGCAGCCTGCCAGATAAGCCGTATTTCTGGGATAGGAAGGTCAGCAGGTTGTAGTTTGGTCTGTTCTTCGCCAAGATTATGGGGATTGCTGCGATGCGTCTGGCGTCCTTCTCCATCAATATGGCGGTGATTATGTACTCTATGCAGATGCCTTCGCCTTTTTCTAACGCGGGTCCGAGTTCTTTGTAGCCGAATCTTGCGAGGTTGTGGATGATATTCCGTTCCGGTATCTTTGATGGGTTTGTCTCTTTCTCAGATGTTTTGATTTGGAGCCCATGCTGATGCGCGTTTCTTATTTCATACCAGAGCCCTTGCGGATTGAGTATCGCTATCTCGTCGGCGAGCATTTCTTGCACCGGATTCTTTTCCTCGGATGCCAGCAGACTGCTCAGTTCGCTGCCGCTCAGTATCAGGTAGTCTATTCGTATGGTGTGCATGCGCTGGATTATCTGCATCAGGTTGTGTATGGCAAGTGTCTGTTCATGGTGTTGTGACCCCTCTGGATGGAGAAGGATCAGCAGCTCGGCTCTGTTCAGCTTCCTGTTTCTTTCAGGACGCGTGGCTGAGACGGATATCATGGCGCTCATCTGGCTGCAATACGTCTCGATTTCCATGAAGAGCATCTGTAATTCAGCCTGTTTTTCAAGGAATGTTTGCTTTCTCTTGATTTCCATCTCCGCTAGCATGTCAATCAGCGGATAGTTTCCGAAGTTCAGGGTTGCAAGCGAGGATTGGCCGGCTTTGGTCAGGGTGATGCTTCCCTGTTCAGTTAGGGCTTGCAGTTTTCTGTACGTGTTGGCGTAGTAGGCGGTGCCGTGGAGCTCCTGCATCTTTCTGTTCAGCTCGTTTATTGACAGTGGCTTGCCTAATGCCCTTGAGAGTGTGTCCAAAATCCTGAATGTGGTCTCGTCCATGTTCTCACATTATAGTTTATATGCTATATTATTATAGCATTTAGACTATAAATAGTTTATGCGGGTGGGGCGTGCTTGGAGTCGTATTCCAGCAATTTTCTAAAAATCTTTGCCTGCTCGATAGCATCGTCCAGCGCGTTGTGCGTATGTTTTCTGCCGGAAAGGAACTTCTTGTCCATATTGTTCTTCGCAGTGCCAGCCCATGTCGTGCCGAATTTTCCCATATAGTATGCCTTGATGTCCAGCCTGCTTATCCTGAAGGGGTTGCGGCCCAAGAATCGGTGGAAGTAGTATGTGACAAACATCCAGTCGAAGGTCGCATTGAATGCAGTGAAGACGGGCCGTTTATCCACCGAAACATCGTTTATCCAATTCTCAAGATCTTGCATCGCTCCCGCAGGTTCGCTGCCTGTTTCCTTCAATTTCTCCAGCGAAAACCCGCTCCCAGAATGATTGCAAAAGGGGGCAAATCTAAGCTTGCACAAATCGCGAAATACCAAGGCATAAACGAAGAACAAATGCAAGAAGCCATGAATATAATGAAATAGAGTACGCCATTCATGAATCTTCTCGACGATAAAACAATGAGTATACATCAACAATACTTGTCAACAACAATGCGATCTATTCCTGCGGACGCGAAAACATACCCAGAACTTATTCTATTCTAGTCCAAAGCTATCTGGACAGGCAATTCCAAATCCATCTATCGCACCACTTTCATTTCATATCCAAGCGATTTTGGGTAGTGTCCCAGTTGCATTAGTTGCATTAGTTGCATCTCCATCTGAGTATATCTTCCCACTTTAGTGGCCTGTCTGCTAGTTCTTGAGCCATGGCAGGTGTTCTGTGTGTGTAAGAGCCGTCTTCATTCCTTATCCTCAG
>JACPRH010000012.1 GCA_016190055.1 Nitrososphaerota archaeon
ACAGCTTTTCACCTCTGCTCCATCATGAGTCCGTGTAACGGATTAGCATCAGAAGCAGATCAACACCGATGATAAGACCTGAGCAACAATGGTGCTACCGTAAGATCTACCTCGGAAGACAAGATTTTGCCAAAGTTTAGTAACTGACTCTTTGCGTTTCTGTGCCTAGCTTGTGTCTATGCTTATTTGTTGGGTAGTTCTTTACGTCTTATGTTTGGGTTTGTAGGCGGTGTTCCTCGAAGGGTTGGGCATCTGTTCTCCAGGTTCAGGTGGTGCTTCACGGAGCCTCAGTATGATAACTTCCGCAGGACGATGCTGGGGCTCATCGTGGCTGGTAAGAGGGAGCATGATGTGAAGAGCGTGAACGAGATGTTCATTGAAAGGAAGGATCAGAGTAGCTTGAACCGCTTCATCACAGATCCTAAGTGGAGTCTTGAGGAGGTTGTGAGGGAAGGGCGGTCTATGCTGCTTGAGGAAGAAGAGACGATTCTGAACAATGAATCTGTGGAGTACAAGATTATCGATGATACGGTGTGCAGGAAGTACAGTTCGCAGACGGAGATGGTGTGCTACAACCACTCCTCGACGATGGGTACAGTGCTAAGCCATGATTACGTGACCTCGCTCTACGTGAACGGTGATCTATCGGTTCCAGAAGGCCTGAAGCTGTACGGCAGCGAGAAGAGGTGCAGAGAGAAGGGAGTTGAGTTCAAGACTAAGGTTCAGCTCGCCTGCGAAATCATTGACGAGCATGCTCCTAGAAGCAGGAGCACAATACTGCTCTGGGACTCGTGGTACATGTGCTCTGATGTGGTGGCTAGATGCAGGGTTCACGGATACCGCTGGATAGGGGAGACCAAGAGCAACAGGATCATAATCTACGAGGGGAAGAAGTATCATCTCAAGGAGCTGGTCGACCTGCTTCGCGCAGAGGGCAGGTTCTCAGATGTCGTTGTGGATGGAGAGATCTATCAGGCAGTTAAAGTGGATGCGTTCATACCGAGCCTAGGCAGCGTATCGACAGTGATTAACGTCAAGGCCGGTACGAAGGATGTTCACCTGCTGTGCACCGACCTGACGGAGTGCAGCGCTGAAGATATCGTCAGGCATGCTTTGAAGAGGCACAGGATAGAAGATTTTCATAAGGGCGTCAAGTTCATGGGTCTCGGAGAGTACAGTTTCAGGGAGAGCGAAGCGGCGCTTATACGAGACTGTGCGAAAACTTGCGTTAGAGGCTAACGTGGACATTGGGGGGGCATAATCCGCGGCCTACCTCAAATGAGAGGAGCAAAAGGGAGTCGTTAAGCCATTGCCATAATCATCATCTAACCATCCTTCGTTCCTGTTTTGACCTCCGATTCACGGCGTTCAGGCTCATTTCATTGCGCCGACGGTCCTTTCGGTCAACCTCGCTAGGGCTTGCAGTAAGTGGCGCGTTCCCAGGATGTTCAGAGCCCTCCTCATGTCGTAGGCGAGCATGGTGAAGCCCATCTCTCCCCTCACCTTCCTCAATCCCTTGAGAAGGAAGTATCCTTGGTTGAAAGCCCTCTTTATCGTCCCGAACGGATGCTCCGCGAGCTTTGACCTCGCCTCCAGCTTCTCCGGCTCCTGCCTCGTCCTCTTGAGGAGTTCGTCGATGATATCTTGGTGCTCCCACCTGGTAACCGTCCTCCTACGACTGTTGCCGCCTGTGCACCTGGCCTTGAAGGGACATGCCTTGCAGGCATCCGTGCTGTAGACCCTTGTGTTCTTCCCTCCCTTGGAGGTTTTGATTTGCCTCAAGGTCAGCTCATTCCCCGCCGGACATACGTAGAGGTCTCTATCCTTTTCGTAGGCAAACTTGTCCTTTCCGAAGGAGACTGGGTCGGGAACATTCCCTCCCCCGGTTTTACTCCCGTCGAGCTTTGCCTTCGGAAGATATGGGGTTATGCCGTTATCGACGCAGTCCTTTATCTGGGCCATGTTCACGAATCCCGTATCGGTTGTAACGTCAAGCTTCTCCACGTCGAGGACCTCCTTGGTATCCTTTGACATGGGAGCGAGTTGTTGCTCGTCGTTGGTCTCGTTGATAACATCGTAGTTCACTATGATGTGCTCCTTCGCGTCCACCGACATCTCCGCGTTGTAGCAGACCTCTATCTTCCCGTTGTTCTTCATCAGTCTGCTCTCGGGGTCCGTGAGGGAGATCTCGTCCTTGCCGGTCTCCTCCATCTTCCTCCGAACCTCATCGAGCTCCCTCTTGCTCTTCTTCAGCTTCTCAAGCTTGGCTCTCAGGTAATCGTTCCTCTTCTTTATGAGCTCCTTGTCATCTTCGTCGTCGTCATCATCCTCATCCCTGTCATCGAGCCCGTCGTTCTGTTCTAGCTCCTTCATGTATCTGTCGACTCTCTCCTCGATTCGTTTCAACTTCAGGGCTAGCCCCTCCTTTGTGAAGTTCCTCTTCCTCCCATTGCAAGCCTTTATCTTCGAACCGTCAAGCGACGCGAGCTTTCCTTCGATGAGGTCGATGTCCTGGAGGAAAGAAACGAACTCCTTGAATACGGACTTTATGCGATCAACGTTATTTTTCCGAAAGTTTGCTATGGTCTTGAAATCTGGAGCGAGCTTCTTCATGAGCCACGCCACCTCCATGTTTCTGTGGCACTCCCTCTCGAGCTTCCTGCTCGACCTAACTTGGTTCAGGTACCCCCAGACGTAGAGCTTGAGCATATCTCTCGGGTCGTAAGACGGTCTTCCTCCCTCATCGCTCGGCTCCGAGTGCGTGAAGCCCAGCCCGATAAGATCCAGGGCATCTACGAATGCGTCTATGAAGCGAACCTCGTTCTCCTCGTCGACATAATCATCAAGCATATCCGGGAGAAGAATAAGTTGGCTCCTGCTCATTCCTTCAATATAGTTGCGCTTTTGCATTTTCATTCCTCATCCTCCCACTCCTCGTCGGTTATCACGAGGTATGCCGTCTTTCCGAGGAACTCCTTCGGGCAGGTGACCTTCGCTCCCGTACCATGCGGAGTGACCCTTCTCTTAACGAATCCAAGGATCCCCTTCAACCTCAGCTCCTTCGTGACCTCGAACCTCACCTTTCTAGGCATATTGCTCTGTAAGAGCAATTAACTATTTATGCCTATGCCACGCGTAATGGATTCCGACATGGTTTTGACACAGTCTCATACACGCGCACCTAGTCACCCTGGCCTATACACTCCTCAACGTGTTGAGAAGAAGACTCCTCAGATACGGCATCGTGAAGAAGCACATCCTATCACTCGAAGCCACGGTGGAATGGGTGAGAAAGCATGCCATGCACCTCTTCATACGCGAAATCCGAAACCTAAAGACACCTACAAGAAACATACTACAAATGATAAACACAGGCTAAGCACAAAAACGCAAACAGTCAGGTAACTAAGATGCCTGTTTGTTTGTCTCTGCTCTTTATAGGCTACATGCCCAATTAGGTAGTGTCCCATTTGAGTTAGTTGTTAGGGGATGTTGTCTTTCGAGTAGATGAGTCTGCTCTTACCTTCATCTGGTTATGGTAGAGGAAGAGAAGAAGGAAGAGGAGGAGGAATGGTCTCGTTACTCATGTTCGAATAAG
>JACPRH010000013.1 GCA_016190055.1 Nitrososphaerota archaeon
AGCGGCAGGTCTCGCAAACCGGTAGTCAACCAGCCAAACGTACTCCGTCCCTGCAAAAGAGCAGGCGTCATATGGACACAAAGCTCCTTACCGAAAATTGGAAGTACAAGCCCACATCCTTCAGGAGTGGGTAGTTGACCTGGTTAGCCCATATCGGTTAGTATTCCTCCGAGCTCCTCTGGAGAAATCCTTTCGAAGCCCGAGATGTCCTCTCCTCCGCTTGTCAGGTTGAAGAGAGTCGCCTCGGCTGTAGAAGCAAACCATTCTAGCAGCTTTTTACCGATTCTTAGCTTAGCCACCTTAACCTTCGGCGACGCAACATACATCTTGGAGAACGGACCCACAGTTTTACCCATATCCATACCCACCAGCGCCAAGGGATCTCCTCCGAGCGCGCCGGCGAGAAAGACAGCTCGATCGCCATCAGTGAAACCTCCGAAGTTATGCACTAATCCAACCGGCTCGGCCTGCGTGGTTCCCAAGGCTTTAGAGAAGGTTTTGACGTAACGCTCCAACTTAGGGATGTTATCGCCGTGGGCATGCACCACAACATATGCACCTCTGCGCTCCGCTTCCTGAATATCCTCAACTACCCCATCTAAATCAGTAACAACGACATCAGGGACTTTACCCGCTATCTTCAGCAACGCGGTGGTGGCGCCGTCCGCCGAAATTAGGCAGCAGCGGCTAAGAAGAGTGGTCTTCAGTATCCTCTTAAGATCGGTTGCAAGTGAAGGGCCTGCTCCGAAAATTAATGTGGGCCGCCCGTTGACACGCTGCCTGAGATCTTCTAACGGCAGCGCCCTATCTTTCAGTAAATCGTCGAGGATTCCGGCTGCTCTTTTGTCTTCGCCTGGATCGTATTTTAGTTCCTTCACGATTCTTCGGTACTTTGGTAGCCATTGATCCATTTCCATTCATATCTCGCCCCTTTTGCAGCGATCTTTCGCTGCCGGTAAATAAAGCTTGACTGAAAAATTGACGATCTTGTCATCTCAATTAGATCAACCCATAATTAATTTCAGATGCACGATATCGAATCCATCAGTCTGATTGACGCTATGCAACAGGGAGTGGGGTTGTGGCGGCCCGAGACAGGCTGGTCAGTATCTTCCCCACGGAGGCAGGAGCCACATGCCTGCTTCCAGCACCCTTACCAATAACAATTAACCGACCTATTCTACCTGATAACCTCTCACCCCTTAAGTTACTTGCAGAGCGGTTTTCGCAGTAAAGGTTACATCTCTCGGTTCTGATAATTCTATGGAGTATTGGAAATGAATTTAAAGCCTCTTCACCTGATATTTATTCAATCGATAGATCTATATGTCTGCAGCAATAGCGGCAACAATGTTAGTAGCAGTCAAGTCTGTTAAGCAGAACTATACTCCATCTGAGCAGCTGCTAGACCTCTTGAATGATTTTCGACTGATGGTTAACGATTGCATCCGCATAGGTCTGAAAGAGAACGTTACAAGCCTCAAATCACTATCCTTGAAAGTATATCGTCAGATGTCCAATTACCCGGTTCCAACAAAATACAGACTCTGCGCCATAAGTACAGCAGCAGGAATGCTGAAGAACTATCGCAAAGCGTCTAGGAAGAAGCCGAATATCAAGACTCCTTACGCTCGAAGACTGATGCTCACAACATGCTACGGCTTCAAGATAGAGAAAGAAGAAGACGGCGATGGATGGCTACGCCTCTCTGTAAGACCGCGCCGTTATGAATACATCCAATTGAACCAGCACACTAAAGGTGTCCTATCAGCTGGACAAGGACTGACTGTGAGATCGGTCTGCCTGACTACTAGCACTATAAGCATAAGCTACTCAAAGCAAACAAATGAGATAGAGCCTGCAGGACTACTTGGTATCGACCGTAACCTCGACAACATAACAGTTGCAACAAGCTCAGGTGAAGACATTAGGTTTGACTTGTCCAAGGCAACCGAGATCAAGGCCAGGTACAGAAACGTCAAGTCTCACTTCACCAGAAACGATGTGAAAGTCAGGCGCAGAATATACGGCAAGTATGGTGAGAAGCAGAGGAATAGAGTGAACCAGATAATTCACAACGTGTCGAAGCGGGTGGTGAAGAAGGCTAAGGATGAAAAGCTAGGCATAGTAATGGAGAACATCAAGGGCATAAGGAAGCTATATCGAAAAGGGAATGGTCAAGGCAGCAAGTACAGAGGCAGAATGAACAGCTGGAGCTACTACGAGCTTCAAAGACAAATAGAGTACAAAGCTAGATGGGACGGTATTCCTGTACTGTACGTGGACGCTAGAGGAACGTCGTCTAGACGCTCGATATGTGGGTGCAAAACATACCCGAATGAGCATAGACTCCTCTACTGTCCTAACTGTAACATCTCGGTGGATAGAGATGTGAACGCGGCCAGAAACATTCTGGCTAGGGGAGGCCTGAGGTTCGGGCCAGACGGGCGACCAGTTGAAGCGATGGTGTCAGTCAAAAGATGGCAAGTCGATGGTCGTCAGATAACTTAACAAAAACACGGGCATGCAACCAACATACCCGCAGAGTTATCAGAACCCATTTCTCCATATTCTCTTTAGGTTGATGCGGAGGCGAGTTTGTGAACGAAGATTGGGTAGATGTTTGTGAGATCTGTAATCTGCGCTTTCCCTGCAAGTCAGCGCTTCTACTTCACCAGAGATGGGAGCACGGCGAGGACGCGGAGCCTGAGAAAGATACAACTGCTGCAGCGCGAGAAGAGACTAAGCAGTAAGGCTTAAGCCGGCTGAATATTTGGTTGATTGATTCCGTAACCGAAATATCTGGGCATAGGATTGGGTGTGGTGGTTTAGGATGAGGAAGGTTAGGGATATCGAGCTCACGGGGTCAGAGTCGGTTGACGATGTTTTGAGGCAGATGGGGCTTGCAGGCGGCTTCACTGCAAGGGATATTGGTGAGACTGTTGATATTCTTGAAGAGATGATTAAGGAGCCTTCCTGCGTAAAGTTTCTGTCATTTCCCGCTGCTCCTGTAGCTACGGGTCTCCGAGGTGTTTTCCGTAAGATGGTGGAGGAGCATTTAGTGGATGTTATCGTCACGACCTGCGGGATGCTGGATCATGATGTTGCGCGTGTCTGGGGTGATTATTTCGAAGGCGCCTTTGAGCTTGACGATGCTCAGCTTTACCGTAAAGGGATTCATCGGCTCGGGAATGTTCTTGTTCCAAGAGACTCGTACGGTGTTCTTCTTGAAGAGAAGCTTCAACCCTTCTTTGAAGGCCTCTACAGTGAAGGTGTCCGCAAGATCTCCTCGGCTGAGCTCTGCCAGCGTCTAGGCCAGTTTGTTAACTCAAAATCATCTATACTCTACTGGGCTGACGTAAACAAGGTGCCTGTGTTTGTTCCCGGTTTAACTGATGGTGCGGTGGGGAGTCAGCTGTGGCTCTTCTCGCAGCGGCACAGAGACTTTGAGATAGATGTTATGAAGGATGAGCAGCAGCTCTCCGATATTGTTTACGAGGCGAAGAAGAGCGGCGCCCTCATAATTGGCGGCGGGATCTCAAAGCATCACACTTTGTGGTGGAACCAGTTTCGGGGTGGCTTAGACTATGCGGTGCAGATTACTACTGCTGATGAGTGGGATGGGAGCTTAAGCGGCGCGGCGGTGAGGGAAGCAGTCTCTTGGGGGAAGGTGCGGCCGAAGGCTAAGAAGATGACTGTTCGCGGTGAGGCGACGGCGCTTCTTCCGTTCATTGTGGAGGCGCTTCTGCAACGCTTGAAAAAGCGTTGAACAGTTGACAGTTGTGCAGAACCTCTGCTGATTTTTGGACAAACAGTTAAATTCCTGTACCCTATCCTTATCATGTAGGTGATGAAGAAATGGCAGCATGGCACCTCGCATCGCTAATCGTCGGAATAGTGCTACTCATCATAGGTGGCGGCGCTCTACTCGCAGCGACAATCGGCATGGTTCTAATTCCGTTCCTAACAATTTCAATGGGTCTAGTTACGGGTGCAGTCGTATTCATTGTCGGAATAGTCGTAGCAGGGTATAGCGCTTGGGCGTGGCGTACACATAGGCGCCAAATCTAGGTGAGCAGCACCCTCACTTTTTTTCATATAGATTCTTCCGATATATTTTTAGACTATTTGGTAGTCTACCTCATTGATGGAACCATACCACAAGCTAAGAATATTTGACAAGCTAATTCTACTAGTGATTCTGTCCGCACTGCTCTCATCGCTCTCCTCAGTCACCCTAGCCGGACAAAACATCTGGGGGAACTACATCTTCGCCACAGTAGCGATGGTTCACGGAGTAGCCATCATCTCCCTAGTTAGGAAACGTGGAGCAATCTACGACGAAACCCTCTGAGCCAAACTCTACCCATCCACTCAAGAATCAAAAAGTCATAAGTGTTACTGGAAGTTTTGATAAGGTTAATCACAATCTAAGTTGGCGGTGTTACCTTAAGTGGAACGCATACTTACAGATTATACCACTCTATCCCATAGTCGCTTCCAGCTGGCTAATGGGAGATCGGTCGAACTATTGGCCGAAAGACCATTACATATCAGCGTTGAGGTGGTATAGAC
>JACPRH010000021.1 GCA_016190055.1 Nitrososphaerota archaeon
GGAAGATTGCTCGACACACGTGTGGACATGGCATGAGTTTTACTACTGGAAATTAAACCATCTAAATTAGGACAGTGCCTAATATTGATAATGAATAATATTAAAAATGATAATCGCAGCGATTCTAATTATGGGCCACGATCATTATAGGACGCTATATATTCCACATTACTCATGTCTATTTTATGGCAGAACCTATCACAAGTTCCCTTGTCATAGGTTTCTTAATCAGCCTCCTTGTTTCAACCGTGGTGATTTACTTCACTACAAAGTTCTTCGGAGAGAAAGAAGGATTTGGGACGGCTGTTCTAGCAGCAATCATAGGCACGGCCATATATTCCGTGGCATACGCGTTCACAGGAATATTCGCGTCGATAATCGGAGGTATAGTGTGGCTGCTTGCCCTCCAACGGTTGTACGATATAGGCTGGATGCGATCGCTTTTAATCGCAGTAGTAATCTGGATATTTGCAGCGATTGTAAGCTGGTTCCTGCCTACTCTGAGCGGCCCACTTTGAGCACTTGATACATCGAATGGAGCCTCGGGTGGGGATTGAACCCACGATCTCCTGCTATCTCGACGATAGGTTTGCTTACGAGGCAGGCGCTTTGCCGCTAAGCTACCGAGGCACTTCAAGGACGCGGTGGACATAGGCGGATAACTTTTTTCTTTATTAAGCGATCGGGTGTTCTGCATAATCTCTATAAGTGAAGAGTATTACCATGGGTTTATGGGCACTGACGAGAATCTGAACAAAGCTGTTGCAGGGGAGTCGCAGGCGTACAGGCGCTACAGAGCCTTCGCCGATAGAGCGGCGAGAGAAGGTTATCCTAATATTGCGAAGCTCTTCCGAGCTGTTTCAGAGTCTGAAGCCGTGCACGCTACTAATGAGTTACTGCTTATGAAGGCGATTAAATCAACTGCTGAGAATCTTCAGGCGGCTATCGACGGCGAAACCTACGAGTACACAACGATGTATCCTGATTTCAGCGTAGCGGCTGAGAAGGAAGGCAAGAAGGCCGCAGTAAAGATCTTCGACGAGACGCAGGAGGTTGAGCATTTTCACGCAGCATACTACAAAGAGGCTCTCGAAAACGTGGAGGCGAAGAAGGACATAGCTGCACGCGACTATTATGTCTGCAGTGTCTGCGGCAACACCGTTCCAAACGAAGCACCTGACGAGTGCCCAGTCTGCCGCGCCAAAAAGAGCAGCTTCCGAAAAGTCGAGTAATTAAGTCAAGTCACTCTTCAGCTGAGAATCGATAATGGTTAAGCGGTTGACCCAGCCTCTCTCAGCGTTGATGCAGCGTCTTCTGGGCGTACAACGTTGACAAGCATTCCTCCAGCCATTTCGAAGCCCCCGAGCACCGTCAGCCTCGGCTGGATCTGGAAGTGCCAAACGAAGTCTTCGCGATTCTCCTCTCCGAAGGGCGCGGTATAGATTATCCAGTTGAAGTCGGGTGTCCTGAATACATGGTAGAACCTCCCCATAATATCTCGCAGAACCCTTGCCAACTCCTCCATCTCGCCCTGCGACATGTCTGCAAACGAAGCTTTACCCCTTCGAGGAACAATACGAGTCTCAAACGGTGTGCGCGACGCGTACGGGTTGAAGACGGTGAACTGCTCCGTCTTGAATATCAGTCTACTCTTGGCTTCGCTCTCCCATCGCTCCACCTCTCGATATAGGCAGCGATTCTTCTCTTGAAAGTATTGTTTAGCTATACTGAGCTTTGCCTCGATTATCGGCGGTATCAGCGGTGTAACTAGCAGCTGAGAATGAGGGTGGATAATTGAGGCGCCCGCCGAGGCTCCTTCATTCTTGAATATCATCATCACACCACCAAGCCACTCTTCGCGGCGTGCCGAGTACCGCTCCCGATACGCCTTCAACATCAGAACATTTTCTTCCACCGATCTCGTCGGCACAAACCCATTGTGACGAGGTGTCTCCACCAACACTTCATGCACGCCTGCTCCGCCCCTCTTCACAAAGTGATCTCCGATTATGGCTGGCTCGAACGAGGCTTCAGGGCTCAGTATGGGAAACTTGTTTACGAAACCTCTCATAGACCAGCTTTCTCCGCCGCCTTCTTCCGGGTAGCGTAGAACATCAGGAGGTGTCATGTGTTCTTGACCGGGGCAGAACGGACAGGATTTTTCAAAGCTCGGAAGCGTTGAATTATCAGTTGATTTGAAGTCGGTGGGGCGTCGAGATCTCCCAGCCGCAATTATCACCCACTCCCCGGTTGTAATCTCTTGCCTGAACTCCGACATCCGGACTCCTTATCACTATAAGTTGCTCTTAAGATGGGTACTGTTAAGTCTTTTGACCTAGTATCCGGTTAACCTGTCTAGTTCCTTTCTACGTTTTGTCAAGACAGAAAAGTCGAGGTTCTCTTAAGTAACAGCTGAAACTTACAATATAAAACTTATCATTTACAAGCATCACTTCTTTTTCGGCTAGTAGTATATTGGAATTAGGCAGACAGTTTTATATAATATCCTTAGCGCGCGCACCCGCTGATGAATACTAGATACACGGTATTCTTCGCTTTAATCTTTGGTCTCCTCGTCACAACCGTTATTCCTCTGCCGATATTTGGCGCAAACCAAACTCTCACATTGGATTTGGGTCCCGGAAACGATTCTCTGCAGGTTAATCTCAGCAGAGGCGATATTCTCCCCGATCATTCGCAGGAAAAGGCGCCTACCAAGCGGTCTATAACATACCAGTTTACACTGAAGGTGACCGGAGACGCTAAAGATCCTCAAGACCCGAGTAAAAGCGCAACCGTGTCTTTATCATCCAAGAGTAGCGCTGCTTTCCGCAACTGCGGCGCTCCGTATATCACCTTCTCGCCATCCAGCGGGCGGCTCCCTCTAACTTCTACCGCTACCGTGGCGATTTCTCGTGAAATGGCAAGCAAGTGCGGCGTAGATATCACCGCCTCAGTCGCAGGGGGATTAGCGGCGACGCGTTCTATCCGTCTTGAGGCGACTAGGGATCAAATGAAGATGGTTGTAACGAAACCCCAAGAAGGCGAGATCGTTACTAGACCCGGTGTAGTCGTTGAAGGATATGTGGAGCCCCGCATCCCCGGAGTCATAGTTTACGTAGACATTTACCATAAACGCCCCGAATTCGACACCTACGAGAAGCTGAATAAGCAAGGATCAGGGATAGTAGGCGAAGGCTTGACCATCACAGATGATAAAGGTAACTTCCGAATCCTCAGCACCGATCCAGTCTTCACCTTCGGCTTCGGATACAGCGCCATACTTGCCAACATTGATCAGAGCAGATACTGGCTACTCTACCGCTCATCTGGGCAAGCAATTTTTGAAAAAAGCCTTGAAAAAGCAAGGCCAAATAATGTGTCAACAATAGATAGAGGAATCTCCACCTTCAAGCCGACAGATTACTATGTGCTGTATCCGTCCTCCGACGTCGCAGATAACATACCGAATCCAGCGGAACTAGTCTCATTCCAGCTGGCAGGAGGGCCCAAGCTACCTGCAAATGCTTGCGCGGGAAGAAGATTCTGCATAAGCGCTCCAAGCTATGTTGGGAATATAGAAGTTGAATCTAGCGACTTTACACTTAGCGATAATCAACCTCAGGAAACACCGGCCCCGCAGACAATCAGATGGAGATTCTCAACAAATATGCAAGGACAGACGAAGGATATCGGCGCACTAGAGCACTCAGCGACCTTGATCAAACCCGCCTCGGGCGGTACTTCGGAAGGGCTAATTATGCGGCTGGGGCTGTTCCTAGCAACAATAAACCCTACTCGATTCGAGAAAACTGTCCCATTCGACCGGTTTTCTGACTGGACAGACTTGGTGAGGCAATTTGGAGATCAGGATGTTGACGCACTGAAGAATAATCCGCAGTCAACTCCTCTTACCGCCAGTGCGAAACGAGTCTTGAAGATCAATGTGACAGCTGAAGTTCTAGATAAGAATGGTGAACTAATTGAATCCTCAAATATCCAAACCTTCAATTTTGTTCTACGACCCCCGGTCATATTTGTTCATGGGGTGGGCGGATCCCAACTTCTAGTAGACGGCCAAGAAGCTTGGCCTAAAGGCTACGACCCAGCAGCAGGAGTAGCGAGACATCTATCCGAAAATGGAAACATTACAGACCTAGCACTTCAACCCGACGGCAAAACAAATGTGAATAACAGAAAAGTCACAGTCGGTAAGCTAATCGACAAAGTCACCGCGCTCGCAGGGCTGAAACAGGTGGACATCTACGGCGACTATCTCAACTTCATGAAAAGCTTAGGATATGACCCTGATAACTCTGAAAAAACCGGGTTTTACGAATTCAACTATGACTGGCGACAAAACAATCGGGTCCACGCCGATGAGCTGGCTGCCTTAGTCAGCAAAGTTAGGCAGGAACATCCTAAAGACAAGATAATCATCATGGCTCATAGCATGGGAGGCCTCGTCACTCGATCTTATGCGCTTAAACATCCAGATTACGCCACCAACATCGAGGCATTCGTCTTCATGGCCACGCCTCAGAGAGGATCTCCTAGAGCTTATCAGGGCATAGCTTTGGAGGGTTATAGCTTCGGTAATGATTTCATGTCGACTCAAACCGGTAAACAGATATTCGCAAATATGCCGGCAGCCTATCAGCTTCTTCCTTCATACCCCTTTATCACGGATGTTACAGACTCTTCTGCTCCAAAGAAACTTTCTCTTGACGACGTGTATCTGAACGACGAAGCATTCACTCAATACATTCCAAATAAGGAACTGGTAAAGGACGCAATGAAATTTCATGACGAGCTCGGTAGTCAAGCTCCCACAGGTATTCCATCGATCAACATAATGGGCGTAGCAATACCAAAAACATTGGTTGCTATAGATGTAACAAAGCGCGGGGGAGCAAACGACAAAATCATAGCTATGATGCCACAATTCGATCCGACTGGCAGGATAGAGAACGAAGGCGGAGACGGAACCGTTCCTCTACTGAGTGCCGGTCTCGGCGGCGCTACCTCATTCTACGTTCGAGCTGAGCACGGATCGGTGCCAGGTAATCCTCAAACACAGCAAATTCTGAGCCAAATCTTGAACGGAGTAACTCCTGCACAGGGGCAGCGATTAGACGTAGTTACAGGTGTTATCAAGCTCCGATTGAACAGTCACTCAACCCTCCATGTATACGACTCAGACGGTAACCACGTTGGATTAAATCAAACAGGTCTTATCGATGAGGAAATCCCGAACTCCGAATTTATGGCATTCGGAGGCGCCCAGTACATTCTGCTCCCAAATACACAAAGTAGTTATTCACCGTACAAGGTCAAAATCCTAGGCGAATCGAAAGGGACCTTCACACTTGAAACAGAAGTGATTGCAGGAGGCAAATACACTAGATCAACATACACCGATATTCCTATCGATAATAAAGTGAACGCAACACTCGACCTATCAGGTGGAGCCCCGTCACCAGTGATGAATCTCAGCGGAGGACAGCGCGTAACGCCCCAAGTCCAAAGTGCACCCGCACCTTCATCTGAAACGCTCGGCTCCGCACCAGCCCAGCGGATTCCAACATCACTAACTCAAACCTCACTTCTAACTGTGCTTTTCCCTATGAGCAGCGACCTTAAAGACATGGTCCAAGAAGCAATCGCGAAGCCTCAGGAAACATCATCAACGCTTCCATCCAAGATACTTGATCAACCAATGCTTTTGCTTATTCCAAGCGCAATCTGGCTTGCCATAGCCTTAATCCTCGGACTGCTACTAAGATCAGGAAAGCTGAGCCTCCTCATAACAATACTAGTACTGGGCGCCGCCGCATACTTTACCACCGCACCAAACCTCGGTTCAGCAAATCTGGACACTGTGACGCTGCTACTCAAGACCGCTCCACTTCTGCCAGCCATCATAATCGGAGCACCCGTAGGTGGATTCATCGGACGAAGATTCCGCGGAAGCAAATCTAAACAGTCTAAAGAACAACCAAAAACGTAAACACCAAAAGCAGTTCCCTTCCCAATTGCTTCGACAAATCTAGTGTGCTCTTTCGTTATCGGGTTACATCATCGGATTAACAGCATGCACTACCCGGAAATGAAACAATACACCAGTTGAGCTGATGCGTTACTTTAAAGCAGAAAGAAAAGTCAGTACTGTTAACCCTCCAACTTGTATTGTATAGCATTAAGCCATAAAGATCCTAAGAGTTAACAATGCACTGCTTCGGTAACGTATTTATAGGCAGTGAAGTGTGATGCTTTGTCATCAGGCGACGCAAATGGCGATAGATGACCAGTTCTACAAGAACCGAAAGCCGATTGAGAAGCACCACGACCACTACGTCTGGGGACCCGGTAAGCGAGGCGCAGCTGCAGACGATCCTAACGTCAAGACTGACTACGCAAAGGCCGGCAAACAGATCGAGCCACTAGCTATCCACGGCACATGGGTCGCGGTCGACTGGGACGACTGCATCGGTGAAGGCTCATGTCTATCAGTCTGTCCAACAACAGTCTTCTCTTGGGCGAAGAATCCTGGAAAAAGCGGTGAAGATGATCGAATCGACTATACCGACAAATCCGATCCTGAGCGGGAAGCCGACTGCATCTTCTGCATGGCCTGCGTAACAGGATGCCCAACTCAAGCCATCAAAGTTGACGAGTCACTCGTCGAGGTTCACAAAAACACTCAGCTCTAAGCCTAATCTTGGCTCGGAGCTTTCCCCTTCTTTCTTCATTTAATTTACAGATTAGATGCGATACTTTCTCTACAGACTAGCCGTCCATCCGCCGTCTACTACGAGAGCATGACCAGTCACATAGCTTGAGGCCTTTGACGCGAGGAAAATTACTGCGCCAACAATCTCGTCGGGCCTACCGGCCCTAGCCATCGGCACATCGCTCCTCACAGTGTTGAGGAAGCTTTTGTCCTCCATCAGCCCCTCAGTCATAGGTGTAGCGAATACGCCTGGGCAGATTGAGTTAACCTGAATGTTGTGTTTAGCCCACTCCACTGCCAGCGTCTTCGTCAATAGGATAACTCCTGCCTTGCTTGCATTATAGGCTGCTGATTGCGGCGAAGCAAATTGGCCGGCAACACTTGCGATGTTGACGATTTTTCCCTCTCTCTGCCTTATCATCTGTCTCCCAACTTCTTGAGCACAGAGGAATTCGCCTTTCAGGTTGACGTCAACCACCTTATCCCAGTCTCCTTCACTCATCGATTCAGCCGTGGATGAACGATAGATCCCGGCGTTGTTAACGAGGATATCGATTCGACCGAACTTGTTGATTGTCTGTTTAGCCATCTCCTCCACATCTTTCTTGTTGGTTACGTCCACCTTCAGCCCCACCGCTTCTCTCCCAGTTCTTTGAACCTCTTCAATCGCCTCCCTGACATCTAGAACATCAGTTACCACCAAATTTGCTCCAGCCTTAGCTAGGCCGATAGCTATCGCACGCCCTAATCCTCTAGACGCACCAGTCACAATAGCAATCTTCCCTGTTAGATCAAATAATTCGCTCAATCCACATCCACAGTTAACTTGCTGATGGTGTTCGTACGACTTATCTCCTTCCATCTAATGATTAGTGGTAACCGGGCGCTAGCTCAATGCAATGCACTTGCTGTTCGGTTGCGCAACCAGTATTACTGGCGGTAAGATTTTTATTACGCAACCATCTCTAAACTAGAGATGAAGAAGACGGCCGCGAAACCTCTAGGGGTTAGGCTATGAGCATAAACTTGGCTCTCTTCCCCCTGCTCGCTCTCGCCCTCGGGTTGAAACACGCGTACGACGCGGATCATCTCGTCGCCGTCTCAAACTTTCTCACAAGAAGCAGTGGGTTACGTGAGACCTCTCGGATGACGCTCAGCTGGGCTATCGGGCATATGGCGACCGCCGCGATAATCACAACGGTTCTCTTCGTTCTCGCTTCGCAAGCTGAGCAGGTAACCGGTCTTCTAAGTGTGTTCGAGCTCGGGGCAGCGGTTATGCTGATAGCAGTGGGCGTGGGCGCTATTCTTATGGAGATTCCGATGTTTCACAGCCACCCGCATGCCCATCCTGATGGCACGGTTCATTCACACGGCCACAGGCACCGTTTTGGGAGGCTCGGCGGTTTCGCCAGAAAAATTCATCTCCATCATCCGCTTTTCGGCATAGGCATTATTCATGGTTTAGCTAGCAATGATGAGTTGTTGCTGCTTTTCGTGGCGGGGCTGGGTGTCGGCTCGCTTAAGCTGCTGCTCGGCGGTGTAGCTGTCTTCACAATCGGTGTTGTTCTCGGTATGATGCTCTTTGGTTTTGCAGTAACTTCACTGTATCGATATAGGCTTCAAAGGGTGCGCGTAGTGTTTAATCTGACTGTTGCGCTGCTAAGCATTGTTTACGGAGGGCTTCTTCTTATGGGCCTGGATAGTTTCAATGTCTTGGCTCTATTCTTCGGACAATGATGATTCGGTGAGCCGATTTTGTCTTCATAGCTTGATCAACAAGAAAAAAGAAAGGAGGGGGGCGAGCGTTTCGCGATTCTTCTTTTATCGTTTTCTGCGCTATTCGCCTTGTGGTTTACTTTAGACTTTGTCGATTAGGGCTGTAAGAACCTCTTCCGGACTGCCGTACTCTCGATCAGGTAAAGTTCGGTCGAACCAGTCTCTTTCTGAAGTAGGGATTTCTTTGAAATTGCTGCAAGAGGTCATTATGTCATCCTTGGTAGCCGGGTAGGTTATGTCCTTCTTAAGGTGCTCCAACGAAACTTTAACGACGTTCAGTTCACTGCGTTGCATTCTATTTCACTCAGTTTACAGTACCCATCTAGCCAATTTATAGGGTATGTTTACAAAAGGCTTGATTCGTATATTTTGCAATCTAAAGCAAGCGGCAGTAGTTGTTTGGTTAACTAATCTGTCCAGCCATTTGTGTCGTTTGATGCGGAGGCTCTGCTGACCCGGTTTCTATCAGAGAGCTACTGTGGTTTACCTTCTTGAGATGCTGTTGGCTGTGCGGTGGTTGGTTGTACAACCTTGATTTTTCCGCTGTTGCTGTCGTATCGGAGGAGCAGCGCGTATCGCCCCCACTCTACGAGCCAGCGGAAGGTGGTTTCAGCTTCTAAATCAGGCATCTCACGTCGAATAAAGTCAATTACATCGTCTTTGGTTGTTTCTGCTTCTTCATGTTGTTTGATGAAGGTGATGACGAATTTGAAGATGGGTGTCTTGGAGAGGATTCTGTTCAACATCCTCTTGCGTCCGCTCGAGCCTCTTGAAAGGAACCGTTTTCCCTCATCTGTAAGTATCAAGTCACCTGAGTCGACCTTCAGGAACCCAAGGAGCTCAGCGGCATCAACTGCTGGAAGCAGATCATCTAGCTCTAGAAGCAGATCATCAGCTACCTTTGCTACATCTACTCGACCGTTGAAGTCCTCCAAGACTTCTAGAAGCCCAATCATCTGGCTCATATGAGCAGTTGACAATGAGTGCAACTAGCTATCTTCCATCCCTATCTGTCGCTCTGATTTTACTCGGTTCAAAATAACTCTTCCTCTCTATCAAGCTGGGTTAAGCTATCATTCCTGTGATTTCGTCTACGACCCGGTAGAGCTCAGGGCTCCTCGGGTTTCTGGGTCGTGGAAGATCGATGTGAACTTCCTTGATTATGGTTCCGGGTCTGTGCGTTAACACTATGATTCGATCAGCCATGTAGACCGCCTCTTCCACGTTGTGAGTCACCATCACCACAGATCCTGGAGAGACCTCTGGGTTTAACCATAGATCCAGCACCTCCTCTCTCAGATGCGTAGCAGTCAATGGATCAAGCGAAGAAAAAGGTTCATCCATCAGAAGCACCTCGGGATCAGAGACCAGCGCCCGCGCTAAGCCGACGCGTTGCTTCATCCCTCCAGACAGCTCCCGAGGATACGCCTCTTCAAAGCCTTCCAGCCCCATTATCTCTACCAACTTGAGCGATCTCTTCCGCTTCGCATCATCTGAAATTTTTCTTCCCTGCAACCCGATCTCAATGTTCTGCAACACCGTTAGCCACGGGAAGAGCGCGAAGGTTTGGAACACCATCGCCATCCCCTCAATCACATCTTTAACCGGCTTCCCACGGTAGTATACTTCACCGTCTGTAGGTGTGGTGAGCCCCATCATGATTCGGAGAAGCGTAGATTTACCGCAGCCAGAGGGGCCTACGATCGATGCGAACTCATGTCCTTCAATAGAGAGGTTAATTTGCTCCAGTACAGCGTTCGGTCTCGCCGTGCCGCTGCCGAATGCCTTTGTTACATTTCGAAGCTCGATAACGGGGGTCAAGCATTAACTCATCTCAATAGTCTATGCGGTACCGCGACAAGACGATGCGGTAAAGCCGTCTCCAGAACAATCGGTTCAACGCCACTATCGTTATGGACATGACAATGATAGTGATCAGTAACAGGCTGATGCTTCCCTGCTCGTATGCTGCTTTGTCCAGCAATGCGCCTATTCCAAGGACTGATTTCGATTCTCCTGCGAAGATAACGTATTCCGAGACGACCAGTGCGTTCCATCCTCCGCCCCAAGCTGTAATGCTCCCAGTTACGAACGAAGGCAGCATTGCTGGTAGCAGAAGCTGGCGCCATCTCCCCCATGACTTCAACCGGTATGTCCGTGATGCCTCTATAAGATCTGAAGGCACTGATCTCGCCCCCCCTATCATGTTGAAGAGAAGATACCACTGCATACCGGTCATCGTAAGAATAATCGATGTTAGCTGAAGCCCTCCAGGCAGGTTCACGGTGGCCAAAATAATTATTGGAAACAGCGCCGTTGCGGGAAGTGAGGCAAAAACCTGCAGAGCGAACATTGATGCTCCGAATCCTCTTCCACCACCCGCTAACTTTACCGCGAGCGGAAGGGTCCAAGCGACGCTTAAAAAGTACGCCAGAAGAAGACGAAGCAACGACCACCCTAAAGCGGCCGGAAGCAAGTTGACCTCCGACAGGAACGCTGGGCTCCCCCACTCCTTAGCCAACATCGACAATGATGACGGGAGACCCATCAACACGGGTGCCATTACAATGAGCAACCCGGAGATTGCTACAAGAACAAGCAAAACAACGAGTAACTTGGCATATCGCTCCACTGCTCCCAGCGGCCTGACGACGTCCCGCACCTCCTTTACAATCGGCTCTAGACGCGCGGTAGGCATCAGCTGCCTTGCGGCTCTAGGTGTGGATGGTAGGCTCAAACGCCCCTTCAGCCAAGCGAAACCGGATGTATGGAAGAGGATGTGGCGTGATGCCCGCTCAGAGGATACTGCTTCGTATCGGAACCGTTCTGCGTATGCGCGTAGAGGACGCCAGAGCAGTATGTCTGTGAACAGGATAGCGAGTACCAGCATAACTAGTCCTAGAACTGTTTCAGTGTAGTTACCAGCATAGGTGGATTCTGCTAGGTATCTTCCGACTCCAGGCAGCTTATACTGTTTCGAGCCTAAAACGATGATCTCGGCAGCTACTAGGAAATACCATCCTCCTGCCCATGACATCATTCCGTTGTAGACCAGTTTAGGCACGCAGGCTGGCAGGTACAGTTTCCTGAGCTTGGCAAGCCCTTTCAGGCGAAGTGCGCCTGACGCCTCCTCCAGCTCAATCGGGATAGCGGAGACTGATTCATAGGTTGCGAAGGCGAGGTTCCAAGCTTGGCTGGTAAAGATGAGGAAGATAGCCGCGATCTCGACGCCGATCCATGTTTCATGGAAGAAGGTGATGAAGAAGAAGATTGCTGCTGGGAAGAAACCTAGGATTGGGACCGATTGCAGGATGTCTAGAACCGGTGTCAAGAATCGATCTCCTCTCCGGCTGCGCGCTGCAGCTATTCCGTAAGGGATAGCGAAAGCGTAGGCGAGGGCGAGCGCAATGAACATCCTGATAAGTGAGTAAGATGTTTGAACTAGAAGGCTTCCAAGATCTGGTAAAGGTATCGCGGTGCGCCGCCTCCTCTAGGCCGGTTATCCTACAGATATTTAGGGTGTCTTTCGACGTTGCTTTACCGCTTTACCGTCATTTTCTTCTTATTCTGCTCATTTCTGGAGTCAGGCCGAACCATTCCACAGTGTAGCCTAAGGCTTCTAGGATTTGCTGCGGATTACTTAGTCTCTCCGCCTCGATTATGTCTGCAGCTTCTGTGAATGTTGCTGCTTCGCCTAGGCTGTTGATTTTGTCTGCGAGTTCTTTGAGTTTGGCTTCAGAGATGAAGTAGTCTCCTATTCTGCGGTATCCTTCGGGTTTGGAGTTCTCCGCGAACTGTCTAGCTGCGTCAACGGTGACCGTCTGTTCTTTCGCTATCTCCTCTACGCTTACGATATCGCCTTTCAGATTTAGCTCTCCTCTGCTCTTCAGTAGCTCGGCTTCACCTTCGGATATCTCCTCTTCACGCATATGGAGGTGGTCGAGTATCGGCTTCACCGGGACATCTTTAGCGTAGTAGATTACTGGGCCCTTCATTCTTCTCAGCTTGGAGCAGGCTAAGTTCTCATCAACCGCTGCGAGCATATCGACGTTCACAAGCGAGTTTAGCTTACCGATTTTTCGCTCCAGATACTCCTGTGTCCAGAAGCCGACAATTTCTAGGTAGACTTTAACGCCGTGCTTCTCAAAGCCAAAGTCAGGTATGAGGACATGTCTACCAGCTGGCAGCGGCTCCGGCTCTCTCTTGATAGTCCAACCGGAGTTGAGCGCATCAAACTTCTTAGCGAATCTCTCTTCAACTGTGCTGTCATACAGCCGTGCTGGAGGCGCCTCTTCACGCCCAACATCGCTGATAATGTCTTTAACATCGTCGCTTCGCAGTTCGAAAAGGTATATTCTGTTTCTGTCTCTGCCGAGTATCTCGGCCTTGATGCTCCATGATTTTGAAGCCAATATCTCGGGTAGGAGCTTAGCGAGGAGTGTTCCGTACCTGTCTGTCATTTTGAACAGAGCCATCGGCCCATCCACCGAAACCCTGAAACTGTGATCGCCGCCGCCCTTCTCCTCTTCAACCGAGTACATCAAGCCTAGATACTTGATAGTACGGAAGATCCTCTTCCAGTTGTCAGATGCTGTGAACTCAATTCTCAAGCATTTGAAAAGAAGCGTCTGGGTGAGCGCCAAATTGTAGTATCGGATGAGCGTCTCGGCCGGTAGAGTATCGAATCTTCGCAAAATAAGATCCTCATCAATATCACTGTAGAGAGCCTTCTCGACCTCCTCAGGCGTCAGGTTAAGCCTGTTCCCGACTTTCTTGATAGTCTGCGCTCTATCCTCTAAGCTCACTACACCTACTCTGCTCGCCTCTTCGAAGGTTACCATCCTGACCTCGCTTGGGTTAGCTGGGCTTTCAACCTCGAACACGCATCTTCTTTCGAGAAGCTTAGATAGGCCCCGAATCAGCCTGTAGTCGAAGTCTTCCTCCTCATACTGTTTGAGCATCTCTATGAGGTGCTTCTTCTTTCTCCCAATGTTCTTGTCGAAGGCCTCGATCACTCTTTCAGCTAGGTTGATGACGCCTGGATCCAGTGGAGCATAGACTGGGTGCACTTTGCCTTTCGACGTTCTTGCTTTCAGAAGGTTAGATGGGAGCATCCCTAATTGATCACCGTTTCTTACTTGTTTACTTGCCCGCTCTGTGTTTCCGTTGCTTCCACTGGGCTTCTCTTTCTTCTCATGCTTGTTCTGGTTTCGGTTGTCTCTTTTGAGACGAGTTCGATGAGCTTAGCTCGCTTCCCTTCGCTTTTCCTCAATAGCCTTCCAAGTCTCTGTATGAACTCCCTTGAGCTTCCAGTTCCGCTCACTATGACTCCGAGAGACGCCTCGGGCAAATCTATGCCTTCGTCAAGCACCTTCGAGGTAACTACTGCTCTGAACCGTCCATTTTTGAAGCGTTCCAGTATCTCATGCCTCTCTTCTTTAGCGGTGGTGTAGGTGATGTAAGGTAGAAGGAATCTCTTCGAGATGCGGTATACAAGTTGATTGTGCTGAGTAAATATCAGCACTCTATCCTTCGGGTTAGATCTCAATATCTCTTCTAGAGCCTTTATCTTGGCCTCGGAGTTGAATGCTATGTTAAGCGCCCTGTTTCTAGCCAAGAGCGCTTGCCTAGCATCCCTATCTCTCGCCGTCCTCATGATGAACCTCTGGAAGGCGACGGGGCTGTTGAGCCGGACATTGTGACTGTTAAGGTAGTCTGTGAACACCTTGTAATGTCTTTCATACTCAGCCTTCTCATCATCGGTGAGTTCCACCGTTATCCTCTGCAGACTATACTCTGAGAGATACTTTCCGGCTAAATCCTCCGACCTAAGCCTGTATACGACCCCTCCGACCAACCTAGGGATCTCTGTGTGAAGTGTGTCCTCCCTCTCCAAAGTGGCGGTAAGCCCAAGCCTGTAGGGGGCGGTGAACATCTCAGCTATCTGCCGATAGCCTTCTGCTGGAAGATGGTGAATTTCGTCGAACACTATGAGGTTGAACTTGTTCCCAAGCTCCCCTGCTCTTAGATAAGCAGAATCATATGTTGACACAGTTACGGCTCTGAGATTATTTTCTCCGCCACCGTAAACTCCCACCTCAACTCCGAACTCCTTCTCCAGCCTGCTTCTCCACTGCTCCACCAGATCAAGTGTTGGCACAACTATAATCACCGGCTGGTTAACAAGCTCGATCGACTTCAAAGCTACAATGGTTTTCCCCGCGCCTGTAGGAAGAACTACAACGCCTCTTTTTCCAGCTTCACTCCAAGCATCCAAGGCCCGCTGCTGATACCCTCTCAGATGAACACTGCAGATCAGGTCTGGGCAGGGCGGCGAGTCCTGAGTATAGTCTCTGAAGGGAAGCCGGCTTCTATCAAGATACTCAATAATCTCCTTGTAGTATAGTGCCTGCGCCCTGAAGGCCTTTACACGTTCATCCCACACGGCATAGGGAACCCTAACCTCCCCCCTGATCAATATACTCCCCTTATCAAAAGACAGGTAGGTTGGTTCCACAAGATCTCCTAAAGCTTAACCGTAAATCATCACTTATCAGCATTTCTTTAACGGCATTCTGTCATACAACCTTCACTGCTGTCAGTCTCGGCGAATAATTAATAGAGGTGCATCCTCCTTAGACTGACTATGCCGAATAATCAGTTTACCGCAACCTTCACAAAAGAGAAGGAGACTAAGAATACAATTCGTTTTCAAGAGGATTCCCAAGATGGGCAGCCCCCGCGCATCGGCTCGCTCTACGTCCAAAAGTGGGCGGTTGGCGGAGCCACAAAAGTCAAGGTTACCGTCGAAATAGTCGAGTAAAAGAAAGAAAGTGGCGCTAGGCTCGTTTCAGCTCGTCTGGAACGGGCTGCCCTATGCTTGAGTTTCGACCGGTTAATCTACGTTAAACTTTCTTTTAATGCTCAATATGGCAGTTCTAGGACTTCGTGTATGGTTTTTACCACAGTTTCGCTTGCGTAGGGTTTGTTCAGAAAGGCTTGTACTGTGCCGATGGTTTCAGTGTGTTTGTTCTTTCCTATAAGTCCGCTGACCGCTATTATCTTGACTTTCGGGTTGATTTTGCGTAGTGTTCTGATAGTGGCTTGGCCGTCCATAATGGGCATCATCATGTCTATGAGGATAACTTTGACTCTGCTCATATTTTGCATGTATATTGCAATGGTCTCCATTCCATTTTTAGCTGTTATTGTTTTGTATCCGTATGCTTCGAGCATCGCAGCCGTTATCTCGCGAATTGATTTTTCATCTTCAGCGATGAGTATTGTTTCTCCGTGCCCCACAGGTGGCTTAATACGCTCTTCCACCATTTCTGTTTCAGCTGAGGTGGTTGCTGGCAGATAGATCTTGAATGTTGATCCTTTTCCTACTTCGCTGTATACATTCATGAACCCTCCGTGGCCCTTTACTATCGCGAGGGCTGTGGATAGACCTAGACCGGTGCCTTTTCCGAACTCTTTGGTGGTGAAGAACGGATCAAATATTTTGTCGATGACCTTCTTAGAGATTCCTGTTCCCGTGTCCGTGACAGTGATTCCTACGTAGGCGCCTACCTTTGCTTCTATGCTCATATGTGTGTCCTTCTCATTCATTGTGATGTTTTCGGCTGAGATACCTAGGGTGCCGCCGTTGGGCATAGCGTCTCGAGCATTTACACAGAGATTCATGATGACTTGATGGAGTTCAGTTGCGTTACCTGAAATGGTTTGCAAGTTGCTGTCTAGATATGTTCTGACTTCAATGTTTCTGGGGAAGGTTTCCTTTATCATCTTCTCGACTTCAGATATCGCATCAGCTATTTTGATGGGTTTGCGTTCTCCTTCTGCGCCACGGGCGAATGTCTGGATCTGCTTTATCAGGCTGGCTCCTCGTTTGGCGCTAGTCTCAAGTATCTCTATGAGATTCTCGCCATCTTCATCTTTGAGTTTTCCTTTCAATATGTATAGTGATAGCATTATTGGTGTGAGGACATTGTTTATATCGTGCGCTACGCCTCCTGCTAGCGTGCCTACAACCTCTAGCCTTTGAGCTCGGAGTAGCTGTGCTTCCAAGTTCTTCTTTTCAGTTACATCTGTGTTTATGACAAGTATGGATTTCGGTTTTCCATCGTTATCACGTACAAGGGTCCAGCGGGCTTGAACGACGACTTCTCTGCCGTCTTTGTTCACCTGAGTCAGCTCGCCTACCCATTCGCCTTTACCGATTACTGCTTGTTGTGCTTCAGCTAAGATGGCTGGCATTTCACTGTAGAAAAGCTGGTTGGAGTTCTTGCCTAGAACCTCTTCTGCTTTCCAGCCGTAGAGCCGTTCAGCTCCCATGTTCCAGTATATGATAGAGTTTTTCAGGTCTCTAACTACAATAGCATCCTGCGCCTTGTCGAGAAGCTCGGCCTGCGCCAATAGCCTCTCGTCAGCCTTTTTCCTTTCTGAAATATCGAAAATTACGCCGTCAACGTAAATGGGCTTTCCATCTGCGCCATAAACTGGTCGTCCGCGCTCATAGAACTGTCGAATATCTCCGTCCTTACGCATAATACAATATTCTATCTGGAATGGCTGATTGTTCACAACGGCGTGTTTTACAATGCTTGTTACGCGATCTCTGTCCACAGCTAGAATTAAAGGGTCTATCGCGCATACATCGCCAGTAGTCAGCTCCTCAACTGTGTAGCCAGTCATCGGCTGAACCATGTCGTTGAAAAACTGCATTCTATCGTTTTCTCTGAGGAATACTCTGTAGACGATTTCTGGAAGGTTTTCGGCAAGCGTTCGGTAGGAGTGTTCACGCTCCCGCAGCTCCTCCTCACTGAGTTTTTGTTCTGTAACGTCGACATCGGCGCCACGGTAGCCTAGAAGGTTGCCTTGCTCATCCAGAATAGGTAGCCCGCTTGTCTCCAAGAAAACTATGTTACCCTTCTTATCCACATTCGCGTTAAGGAAAGATTTGAACGATTCTTTCTTGGCAAAAACGTCTAGCGCCGCTTTCTTAAGGTCATCCCTTAACTCAGGCACGAAGAAGTCGTAAAAGTGGCTTTTTCCAACGATTTCTTCAGGGCTATATCCAAGTATCTTCTCAACAGTGGAATTTGAGTAAGTGTACAGGCCTTCAGTGTCAACCTCCCAAATCCATGCGCCGGAGCTTTGAGCGACTTGTTTGAACCGTTCCTCGCTCTTCCTAAGCGCGTTTTCTATCTGCCTTCGCTCACTAACTTCGATTTCCAATGCTCTGTTTGCCCTAACTAGGTCAATAGTTCTCTCTTGAACTCTTGCTTCTAACTCGTCTCGTGCTTTACGCAGTTCCTCCTCGACCTGCTTTTGCTCTTCGAAGAGACGTGTGTTTTCTAAGGCTAGTGAGACAGCTGTTGCTACTTTGCTGGCAAAATCGACTGTATCATTATCAAAGGTAGTTGGAGCCGAGTTGTACATGATCATCAAAACCCCTACGGCTGTACCTCTGGAGATTAGCGGCACGACTAAGTGTGATCGAATATTGTATTCCCTAACCATTTCCTGATTAGATGCTTCACCATTGTAAGAGTCATCGACGGCTATCGGTTTACCTGTGTTGATAGCGCGCATTGCTGCGTTCAGCCGATTCTCTTCAAATTGTAGGTTAAGAATCTCTGGACGTTGCTCTCTCAATCTCCTATTAAGGTACTTCACTGTCCATTGATGACTTTCCTTCAGTAGTATTACGCCGGTTTCTGCGCCTACCGCTTCAACACATCTATCTACGACATGCTGCAAAATCTCGTCGAGGTCAATCGTCGAGTTTATTTCGATATTGATTCTGTTTAAAGTGTCGCTGAGCTTTTTTGCTCTCTGCAACTTCTCCTTAGCCTGCTTTTGCTCTGTGATGTCACGGGAGACGCTTCCTATCATGACGCCTTTGCTTGTCTTAGTGAGAAAAACTGACGACTGAATTATGCGCCGTGTCCCATCGGGTCGCTGAACTTCGTCTTCAGAAAGTCTATTCAACCATGGTGCTTGCCCAGTCTGGATTGCCTCAAGTGTGCCCCTCCTCGCCTGTTCGAGTCTCGCTGGAGTTCTCCTCTCCTCAGGTGCAACACGTAGTTGCGCCTCCCAAATGGGTATGCCTATTACGTCAGAGCGTTTAAGGCCAGTTATCTGCTCTTCTCTTTCATTCCATTCTACTATGATTCCCTGTTCGTTGATTAGAACGATGCCGTCGCCAGACTGCTCAATAATTCTGCGAAGTCTCTCTTCACTTTCGAGAAGCGCCTCTTCCGCACGCTTCTGCTCTGTAATGTCTCTGACAATCTTGATCCCTGCTATGATATTTCCCGCAGAGTCCATCAAGGGTGATGAAGTAAGTTCAACATATAACGCCCCTTTGTCTGTGGATGTACGTCTTGTCGTTTTGTGGATTTTTCCATCTTTAAAAGATAATTCGATAGGACAATCTTCACAGATAACGTCTCTTCCTTCGTAAGCTTTGTAGCAGTATTCACCGATATGGTTGCCATATGCATTGTTCTGCAGGTTGTTCTGGTAAATGACCTTATAGTCAATGTCCTGAATTATGATACCGTCGCCAAGCGCTGCAATAATCGCATCTGCCTTGTTCCTCTCCTCCTCAGCTTTTACTATGGCTGCCTCTAGATTCTTTTCTGCCTGTTTATGCTCTGTGATATCCCAGAAAATGCCTAATACGCCCACGTTACCTTTCTTATCTTTAACAGGTGTCTTGACGGTGTGGACAAATACTTCTCGCCCATCCTGAATATATTCTTCCTCCATCTCCTTACTTTTGCCTGATTCTATAACGCTCCTGTCGTCAGCCCGGTATTTCTCGGCCAGCTTCTTAGGGTAGAAATCATAATCCGTCTTACCGACAATTTCGTCAGGCGCAATATTCAGGTCACGAGCATAGTTACTATTGCAGGACACATATTGTAGATTTCTGTTTTTATAGAATATTTTCTGTGGAAGATGCTCAAACAGCACCTTATGTTCATCTTCATCAGCCTGCCTATGCAGATCCTCCACTTCCTTTACCCCAACAGCTCCTCTGCGAAGCGTAGCTAATTTATTAGTAATCCTGCGTCGTGTTTCCGTCTTTCAACAACCCAATCCTAAGCTACTGAACATAAAATGCTCCGACCTTTAATTCTACAGCGTAATTCGAATTATTTGAGTATTACCTACATATTAATCTAATGGAGCATGAGCGGCCAGTAATATATCTGTTTAAGCCTAATAATTATTGTAACATCTGACCGAAGTCAATCTAAGTATTCTGAAAAATACTGGCATTATTACGTTATTCATCATGCGCTTATTTAAAATTGAGTGGCCAAACAAAGGCTCCTACCTATCTGTAGTGGCCACCACCGTATTAATTATGAAAAGGCCGTGAGACAATCGTGAAGATCCCACACTCTTTTTTGGTGTCATTCGCTCACAAATTGGTATGTCAAGCAGCTGTTCGAACATTAATTGCTGAGTCGCAGGCTCTTTCAACCCCCGGCTCGCTTTTACGTACACCTAGCCGGTCCAGTATGATTATCTGCCAATAGGATGCGCGGTATTTCGGTAAATAGGGGCTTGTGGGTTCCTCCCAGTATCCTTATGGGCTCTGCTTACCAAGAATCTGTTATTACTGGGGCGTTGGAGATTATGTCTCTGCTAGACACTACCTCTTTGTCAGTTTCATCTTTGTTCAGGAGATCTCTAAGAGTAAAGTAGCGGACCGATGGGTTAGACTGTTCAAGAAGCCACTCTACCGAACTCTCCTCAAATAGATCAGACCAGCGCAGCAACCCGTCAATTAGTGATCCCTGCCTGTATAAATTTCTTGGAGTCTGCTTGCTGCACTAGATCAACTAGGCTTCGATGATATCTTCAGATTCTTTGGCTATGGTTATGGGCTTATCTATTCTCTCGCCTATTCTGACGAGCACCTGAACCCTTTTGACACCGATTTTCAACACAGCATCTGCTTTGCTTCAATGCTTAACGTTATACCGTAGTTTGCACCTACCTTATTTATGCCAAAACCTGTGAAATTTACTGGTAAAGAGAAGCGGTTTTTAGACGCCAATGATGGTTGCAGCCTCGCGACGGTTTACCCGGACAACCGACCTCACATTATTCCCGTTAACTTTCTTCTCATAGACGGGCTGTTTTACGTCGCTTCAGATTACAATACTAGGAAGTTGAAGAATATCGAGCTTAACAATAAGGTTGCTCTGCTCGTAGCCAAGTTTAATCCGAACAGAGCGGTGATAGTTGAAGGTGAAGCATCTCTGCTTGAGCGCGGCCCTGAGTTCAAACGCATCTATGAAATGTTCCACGAAAGATTCTCATGGGTGAGAAATGATCCTTGGAGCGAAGGTGAAGCGCCGTTCATTGTGATAAAACCTCTGAAGAAGATCAGATGGGGACTTAAATCAATCTAAGCGGCTACTACTTACGTTGAGCCTAGTTTGCTCAGTGGCTTACCAAATACTTAATATATTAAATATTAACCAGCTAACCAGTTAGTGAAGCGATCTAAGGGATGCAGCAGAAGACCGAGCCAGATCATGCTATCATGTGTACGCATAGGACCCTAGTTAAGAGCCGTGCGCGAGGTCTTGCTAAGGCGGGCCTCAGTCTTCCTCAATTTGAGGTTCTTCGAGTAATCTCAGCGAAGGGCCCTATGTCAATGAGTGCGCTGAGCAGAGAGATGGTGGTAACTCCTCCAAACATCACGGGCCTAATAGATCGGCTTGAGAAGCAGAGTCTAGTGAGTAGAGTATCTAATGCTAACGATAGGCGCGCATCAATAATAGAGCTAACTGAGGCTGGAAAGAACCTCTATGATGTTCTAGCGAAGCGGCAGAGAGTTTTCTTGCAAAATGTTTTGAACGTACTTACCTCTGATGAGCAGGAGACTCTCTCCACACTGCTATCAAGGCTGAGAGCTGAGATACTTAGGAGGGAGAGCGAAGCTTGACCAGTAACGTAGTCACAGTCGAAAACCTCGTCAAGACCTATCCGAGAATTACGGCGGTCGACAGCATATCATTCAAAATAGATGAGGGCGAGATCTTCGGCTTTCTAGGGCCTAACGGCGCAGGGAAAACCACCACGATACGCATGCTGTTAACCCTCATCAAACCTACCTCCGGCAAAATCACCGTATTCGGCGTAGACGCCTTGACCGATCCTGCGAAGGTGCGGCAGATATCCGGCTACGTTCCTCAAGATCTGTCGGTGGATGGCGATTTAACCGGTTACGAGAACCTCCTAATGTACTCGAAGCTGTACGGTGTACCTAGGGACGGCAGGGAGAAGCGCATCAGATCTGTTCTGGAAAACATGGGTCTTCAAGATAGATCTGGTGATTTGGTCAACACTTACTCTGGAGGCATGATGAGACGACTTGAGCTAGCTCAATCACTGGTGAACAGGCCAAAAGTGCTGTTTCTCGATGAGCCCAGCATCGGTCTTGATCCGAACGCTAGGAGCATCATATGGGATTTCGTCAAGAATCTGCGAAATGAGTTTGGCACCACGATATTCATCACGACACATGATATGAATGAGGCCGATGCGCTCTGCGATAGAATAGCCTTCATAGACAAAGGCCGGCTGGTGGCTATAGGTAAGCCTTCCCAGCTGAAGTCGACCGTAGGTGGCGACCTGCTAATGATCAGTTCGAAGACACCCGGTTGCGGCGCTAAGCTCAAAGGCTTAGGTTACCAGGTTATCTCAAACTCCCCTGAAGGCAACTTTGAGATGCTTGTCTCGAACGGCGAACGGGTCATACCTCGCCTCTTAGAGGATCTCAAGGCGAACGGGATGATTGTGGAGTCTGTAGCCCTAAAGAAACCCACCTTGGATGATGTCTTCCAGAAGTACACGGGCACCAAGATCGCTGAAGAGGGTGAGACATCCGTTGAGGTTAGAAGAACGCGCAGAACCCTAAGGAAGTTAAGACGATGATGAGCCTAACCACATACCTGTCTAGCATTTTGACGCTCGCTGAGTTCGAGCTGCGGAAGCTCCGACATGACTCCTCACAAATATGGATCAGAGGCGTGCAGCCGGCACTATGGCTACTCATATTTGGAGAGGCCTTCAGCGCCATAAGAGGCATCCCAACAGGCGGATTCACCTATCTTCAATTCCTGACCCCCGGCATCCTCGCCCAATCAGTAATGTTCGTAGCCATCTTCTACGGCATCACTCTCGTGTGGGAACGCGACTTGGGGTTGCTGAACAAGCTTCTCTCTACACCGGTACCGCGCTCCGCTATAGTGTTAGGTAAGGCTCTATCCGCAAGTGTCCGCGGAGTCTTTCAGGCCTTGGTAGTTCTTGCCCTAGCCTTGATTCTAGGCGTTAACCTAGCAGTGAACCCGCTAAGCGTGCTAGGGGTTCTCTGCACAATAGTCCTGTTCGGAGTATGCGTCTCCTGTCTAAGCATGGGTCTCGCCCCCATATTCAGAACTCGTGAACGTGTAATGGGGATTGGTCAACTACTCACCATGCCTCTCTTCTTCGCAAGTAACGCCATCTACCCCACCTCAATTATGCCTGATTGGCTCAGAGTCATCGCAATCGTCAACCCTCTCAGCTATGCTGTGGACGCTATGCGAGCACTCCTTGTCACAGGCGACTTCTCCACCATCCCGCAGGACATAATTGCACTACTCGTAGCTACCGCAATACTTGCAACTATGGCCAGCCTCACACTCAAACGAATGGTATCGTAGTAACGTCAAAAGCTCAAACAAAACAGTATCAGCCAAATGCTCCTCTCAACTGGTAGCCGGCTCGCATTTTCAAACAGCATTTGCATCATCAATTCTTTTCAATACAGTGCATAATACCATACTTCACCATATCCGCCGGCAAGATATCTGCTGCAAAACCTCATTTTTAGATAAGCTAATCCAAGTTTCACTTATAGAAACGAGACGCAAAAGTTATTTAGGTCGTGTAACTCAATAGAAAAGAATCTAACCCATTAATGTGAGAATATATATGCCAAAGCACAATTTCAAATCCAAGAAGAAGGAAGGAAAGAGCGGCAACACCTTCGCAATAATCTTTCTGGTAGTTATAGTCGCGATAGGTGGAGGAATCTTCTACATGACCGCTACAAGAGAACGTCCCGACAGCAACATGGATCTCCCACCCTACGTCTACGCAAATGATCAAACCGTTCAAGCATACGCCGCCTCTTCGAAAATGAGCGATATGTTCCAGTACATGCCCTGCTACTGCGGATGCTCTGCAATGGCTCACCCAGTTGCGCATAACAATCTTCGTGACTGCTTCCACGACGAAAACGGCGTATGGAACCAGCATGCAGCAGAGTGCAGCACCTGCGTAGACATCGCCATGATAGTGTGGACACAGTTAAATGAAGGCAAACGACCAATCGATGTTCGAAACTTAATCGATAAACAGTATTCGAACGGTAACTATCCACCGCCCACCCCAACTCCGATGCCCCCCGCGTAGGTTCGTCTACACCAAACAGCGGGACGGCTACCATCACTATCTGCTAAAAAGAAGATGGTAGCCCGGGCCAGATTCGAACTGGCGTCACCAGGTTTCTTCTCACGTACGTAGGATCCAGAGCCTGGTATCCCTAGCCCTATTTCTCTGGTGAAGTTTGGCCGCTAGACGACCGGGCTACCCGAGCCCTCACGTTTTCCGGGCTACCTGCACCTACTAACAGGTCTTTTTAATTCTTTATGCGATAGTTTACCAAGAGTAATATCAAAAATAATGAACAGATAATACGTATCTAACGACAAAAGTTAGAATTAACCGAATATGCTGTCTTTTTCACGTTGCCTTATGTGGAAAACCGCTGTATCAAAGCGTAGCCGCGATGCTTCTAGCGTGACGTCTGATGCGGCTGGCTTATTCTGTTTTTCACGGTGATGGTTTACCGCGGATGAATATCCCTGATATTGAGGCAAGGTACGGGTCTGGATCAGGCTTATCTCCGTCGAGCCTAAACAGGAAGCCTGCTCCATCCCACATTATTTCTATACAGAAGCTGTGCTTGCGGTTGTCATAATTGCGGCTGTATAGCCTAATAGCTGGGTCGATTCCCTCAGTCTCCTTGGTCAATGAAGGAAACTGACCTTCATACGCTGCTCTCAAATCCTTCGCTGTCAACTCGGCGTTCAGGTAAATCTTCAATATACTTCGAAGAAACTCGTTAAGGGCCTGTCGCTCTCTTCTAGGCATCTTATATGTTACAGCAGGTCGCAGAGTAAAGTCCTCGACTTCCTTCTCAATATGATGCTGCCAAATATCCTCTGACATCAGTTTACCCCTGTAAAGTGCCACTGCTTAAAAATTATCTGTCTCGCCCGACTAAGGCCGGTCTTCAAGTCTCAATCGGTCTCTGATCTTTTGAGGCTATTTGGGACAAGACAGTCACGTATCGTTTAGTTTTCGCGTCGCGTTACCTTCCTTTCTTCTTTCTTTCCTTGCTGCTCTTCTCTGTCTTGCGTTTAACGGATGTTTCTGGGCTCATCATGTTTGCCGGGTTCATGATTCTGCTTATCTCTTCTTCTGAAAGGATTCCTTTCTCCCGTATCACTTCAATTAGCGTCTTTCCCTCTTTGAGCGCCTGCTTCACAACCTCTGATGCTTTGCAGTAACCTGTAATCGGGTTCAGAACAGTCGCTAATCCCAAAGTCGCCTCCGCATAATGTCTGCACCTGTCCTCATTAGCCTCTATCCCATCGATACAGCGGATTCTGGTCTGGCGGATTGCATTCGTCAAAATATTCATTGAGAAAAGCACATCAAAGGTCATCACCGGCATCATAACATTCAGCTCAAGCTGGCCCGCCTGAACCACCATTGAGACTGTAACATCATTCCCAATCACCTGAAAACAGACCATGTTCAACATCTCAAGCATCGACGGATTCACCTTACCCGGCATGATTGAGGAGCCTGCAGCAAGAGCTGGTAGACGTATCTCAGCTAAACCCGTCTTAGGCCCCGAGGCTAGCAACCTGAGATCGTTAGCAATCCGGGTTAAATCAAGCGCAGTATCTCTAAGCGCTCCTGACATCTCAGCTACGGCGGTCTGGCTCTGCATTGCTTCCATAAGATCTTCAGCCAGTCTCAGATTCAAGCCTGTAGCCCTGTTAAGCTCAGCTACCACTTCATCTCGATAGCCTAACGGAGTGTTCAACCCTGTCCCGACTGCACTACCACCGATTCCAATCTCTCTGCAAGACTCGCCGGCTCTCAGAAGCTCAGCGCGACGCTTCCCAACTGCGACGCCGTAAGCAGTGAACTCCTGCCCTAAAGTTAGAGGCACAGCATCTTGAAGATGAGTGCGGCCGGACTTTACGACGCCACCAAACTCTTTGCCTTTACGTTTCAAGCTCTTTTCAAGAGCCTGCATTTCGCCCTCGATATCCTTGAGAGTCAGGAGGATTGCGAGCCTTATCGCTGCGGGGAAGGTGTCGTTAGTTGACTGGCTCATGTTCACATGGTCGTTTGGATGAACCGGCACATACTTTCCTTTCTCGGATCCAAGTATCTCGTTAGCCCGGTTGGCAAGAACCTCGTTGCAGTTCATGTTGAAAGCGGTTCCTGCACCCATTTGGAACACATCAACAGGGAACTGATCTCTCATCTTCCCGCTCAGGACTTCATCCGCAGCCTTCACAATCGCTTCACTCAGTCGCCGTTCAAGACGACCGAGCTTCACATTGGCTAAGGCGCAGCTCCTCTTCAGAATGATGTACGCCTCGAGAAACTTTGGTTGAAGCTTGAGGCCGCTTATAGTGAAATCTCGGATGACTCTTTGAGTCGTTATCCCGTAATATGCCTGAGCCGGGATATCAACTTCTCCCAACGCGTCCTTCTCCACGCGTCTAGCCATAGACGCCTGTAACTTCCCCTACCCTACTTTAGTCTTTCACAATATACCCCTACTAATCAATAATCTCCGCTACATTCAGAGGTAACCAACAGACAATACTGAAGTATGTGTGCTGGATGTGTTTCCCTGATGTGCTATTTAGTCTTGAACAGAAATTCAGTCTTACGAGAAGCAGCTGAACATATGTTTACTGATTGGCCGGAACTGCCTGTTTAAGAAACAGTTTTGATGAACATGTTTTGCCAATAATTCTTAAGTATCTCTGAGATAACCTTGGCGGTCAAGTGTCCTACGAAGAGTTTCAAAGGCGGCTCTCGGAGAACTGGCTAGATCCTAAAGAGGCCAGCGTCTACGTGATGCTTGCCAAATCAGGGTCACTGAAGGCTAGCGAAGTAGCTCGACTCTGCGATATACGCCGAATGGATACCTACAGGATTCTGAAGCGGCTTGAAACTAAA
>JACPRH010000002.1 GCA_016190055.1 Nitrososphaerota archaeon
AGCGGCAGGTCTCGCAAACCGGTAGTCAACCAGCCAAACGTACTCCGTCCCTGCAAAAGAGCAGGCGTCATATGGACACAAAGCTCCTTACCGAAAATTGGAAGTACAAGCCCACATCCTTCAGGAGTGGGTAGTTGACCTCCGATAAGCCGTTCGTTAATGGTGAAACGTTACTTAGTGATCTTTCAGGGCACCTGATTATTGTAAGCGAGATACCTTCGACAGGCTACAATAACAGTTACGGTGCTGCGCTAAACAATATGGGCTTTTCAGAAGCCTGCGAGTCAGCGCCAAACGGCAACCAATGTACTCTAGTTCCAAACCCGGGTTCCGGCCAGCTAATTCACATCAGAGATACATACATCGTGCTGCACCCAGAGGCGCCAGACGCATACCTCCAGATAGACAGCAAGTTAAACAGAGTAATCTGGATAGATGGCGGCCAAGGCAACATAACCTATCAGCAACTCCTAACATTGGCTGATACTATGCTTACAGCCACACTCCTCACAGCACAACCGGCAGAAATCGACGTTGCACCCTCAACCCTTGTTTTGCTGAGTATCATCGTGGTATCTACAATGGTTTTAGTGGTTATCACAATCCAAGAGAGAAAGGAGCGACAGCAACAGAACGGACAGCGGAGTCCTCAACCTACGCTTGGGCAGTAAGTGCAACAGTAGCAACCGTGATACTGGCAGTTGTTCTGCTTCTGCAGAGAAGACGTAAATAATCATTATGAAGACTTGCCTCATTGTCGTGCAAATGGCTTGAAGGCTAAACAGCCGTTCACATCATCTATCAGAGTTATGCTACTGGTACTTCTTCTGGTAATTGTACCGGCTGTGTCTCTTTGGACGATGCCTTCTGCATCTGCTCTTGGCTGTGATACTGAAACTCTTTGGAGAGCCGAGGGGCCATACTCACTCCAAGGATTTACTAGCGTAGCGAATACGAGCGTAGTTTACGACTACATCTTAACACTCAAGCCGGGGACAGAAGCGATAATGAAGTTTGCCTTCAAGTACGATACCCCACCTATTATGGGCGTTACACTAAGACCTGCTGCAGGTGTACTAGGGGCAGGTACAATTGACCCTGTCCCATCGTGGCTGAGCGTTTTCTTCGGACCCGGCGTAGCAGTTGTACCAGATAATGGTATCCTGAACGTGACCGCAGTCCTCAGGGTCAGCAATGATGCTCCACCAAACGCATCGACATCGCTGATGCTATACGGTGAGCCTCAAGACGATGACTACGATCGTTCTCACTGTCAGTATGCACCTTTGGATTTAATGCTCAAAGTAGCGCCAAAGAACGCTAGTAGTGAGACTGCCACTCGGAATGTTACCATAACAACTACTCTTACAAGCGTGACCACAGCCACAACTAAAGAACAGGTTACGGAACCCTCAACCTATGCTTGGGCATTGAGTGCTACAGTAGCGGCAGTTGTTTTGGCTGTTGTTCTGCTCCTTCAGAGAAGAAGCAGAACGCATTTAGCCGAAGATGCTGATATTGCAAATAGATAGGGATGGCTCAACGGACATGTGATAAAACCACCCGCGAAGAACTGCGAGCCAAATACAGGCCTGCAAAGGTCAAAGTACTGTTTGTGAGTGAGTCTCCTCCTTCTGGGGACGCCTTCTTCTACTGCGCAAACTCAAACCTCTACATCTATACTCAGGAGGCCTTCGACAAGGTGTATGAAGGACGATGCGGTGAGGGCGAACAGTTTCTTGAGTTCTTCAAAGAGCAGGGATGCTACCTAGATGATCTTTGCCTTGACTCCATCAACCACTTGGATGAGAAGATGAAAAAGCAGATGTGGCGGCAAGGTGTAGCACCGTTGGCAGAACGGATCAGACGTATGGAGCCGAAGCCTCTGCGATGCATAGTTGTTGTGAAAAGGATTGAATGGAGTGTTCGCTCAGCACTTCAACAGGCAGAGGCAAGCATGATACCTCTCAGCAGCATCACCTTCCCTAACCCCCAATATGGTCTCCATAAGAAATACGTCCGAGAGCTGATACATATACTTCGAGAGTTGATAAAGAACAAGATCCTCGACGACCCAAAGAACCTTGACGAACCAACGTTTATCATACGAGCGGGAAAACCCGCATGCTTCAGCCGTGGGATGAGAGTGAGTCTGAACGTTCAAATACTATACTCCGCTATGACGGTTAGATTGGGTAGCATGACTCTGGAAACAGGGTGGGATACAGCGTGCGTAAGC
>JACPRH010000023.1 GCA_016190055.1 Nitrososphaerota archaeon
CTAGTGCTCAGTCCGACAAATTGATTTACGTCTTGTAGTCGAATGGGGGTTATGGGCCGCGGAGAAACGTGGGTGTTCCTGGGCAATGAGGATGGAGGACGAACCGTAATCTTCCAAGTCTACTATCTGGGGCAAGGGGGCGCTGGATTCTCCAGAGAGGTCACCAGAAAGATAGAGATGCGGGACACACAGACCCTTGACGACCTCCACTACGCGATAATCTTCACCGCGTTTGGGTGGGAAGAAGAGCACATGTACTCCTTCCACCTCGACAACATACCCTACTCGACGGCCAGGGGCATGGAATACTCCTGCTTCCCGCAGCCCGATCCATCAACGGGAGAGAGGCCCAATCCCACGTCGACGAAGCTGAGAGACCTCAACCTCAAGGAGGGGCAGAGGTTCCTCTTCGTGTTCGACTTCGGGGACGACCAGGAGTTCGGGATCGAGGTGGTGGGGTTCGGGCGGTCGAGGAGCAAGGCGCCCTATCCGATGATCCTTTCTAGGAAAGGCAGGGCGCCCAAGCAGTACTCCTGATCGGGGTGGAGCGAGCTAGTCAGTCAGTCAGTCAGGCAATCTTCAGCAGCCTCCCTTCGTAGGTCCAAGCGAACGGCCTCGCCCTTCTGTTGTGCTCCTCGATGAACTTGATGAGCTTCCTTGCCAGATCTTCCTTTGACTCGAAATCGCCCCTGCGCAGCGCCTGTCTCGAAAGGATGCTGAACCATAGCTCGACCTGGTTCAGCCACGAGCCGTGGGATGGTGTAAAGTGGAAGACGACATCAGGATGCGCATCCAGCCACTCGGTGACCAGGTGGCTCGTGTGCGTACCGTAGTTGTCCACGATAATGTGGAGAGTTCTTCCCGTCGTCGGAGCGCTCCATCTCGAGTAGACCTCCTTCAGGAACTCCAGGAAGTCGGGCGCCTTCTTTCTCTCCGACGTTTTTCCGTAGACCATTCCATCTTGGACGCTGAACGCTGCGAAGAGGTTGAGCACGCCATGCCTCTTGTAATTGAAGTCTATCCTCTCGGAAGTTCCCTCCCTCGTAGCTGATTCGCTGGGATGGAGCCTTTCCCTCGCCTGGATAGCAGGTTTCTCGTCGACGCACAGCACGACGCTGTTCTCCGGCGGTCTGATATACAGGCCACATATCTCCACCTCTCTCCTTTCGAACTCTGGATACCTCTCGTTAGGGAAGAGCCACATGCGGTACTGGTGGGGCTTAAGGTCGAGGCCCTTCAGAATCTCCTGTACCCTACTCTTCTTCATCCCCGTCCCTGATGCTTCGGCAATCCTCCTGATGCTCCAGTGGGTGTACGGTTCCTCTGGGGTACTGCAGGCGGTGTTGACTATCATCAGGACAGCTTTCTGGCCATACTTGAGTGGAGCGCCAGACCTTGGGAGGTCCTTTAACCCTTCCAACCGTCTCGCCGCGAACCTCTTCCTCCATTTGGAGATGGACATCCTCGAGAGCCCTGTCTCCTTACGAATCTCGTTGCAGGTTTTGCCTTCGGTCGACATCAGAATCACCTTGGCGCTCTGCGCGAATCGATGTTGAGCGCTTGGGCGTGTCATTCTCCTGAGACCTTGAGTCTCCTGGAGGGTCAGAGAGATTACGAACTTGGGCTTCCCTGCCATGGGCCCTGAGGCTGTGCCTCCAGCCGTGATAGGAGCCCAGCCCAAGAAGACTTGTCGACGTGGTGAAGATGCGTAAGCTAACTTCGCGGACTATGCACTAGATGAAGTTCAACGTATCTTCTTTGATGATTATGTAAAGCTGCTGCGGATCATGCTGTATGTCCTCTCCGTCGTCTCAGGAGCATTAGGTATGGGCAGCAATATCCGCTCCCGGATAGTGACTTTTTAACCGCGGTTAGCGTTATAGTAATACTGGTCTCAATCGCATGTAATGCGAGATTTATCATCAAAGCAAGGAAGCCTCTTTCGCCAACTATGGCGGCATGAATCAAACTTCGGCCTTAACCAGATATATGCATCTTATGGATTATGTTTTTACGCGTGCAATGTGTAGAATGGATGAGAACCGATGGAAACATACGATCTAATAATTTTTGGGCATGGCTCTGCTGCTTTCGCGGCGGCGATTAAGGCGAATGATCTAGGAGTAAAGACGGTTATGTTGGGTGGGAACGCGACGAAAGGAGCTATAGTTGGCGGCACATGCGTTAACGTTGGTTGCGTGCCGAGCAAGAATCTACTAACAGTCGGAAATATCTTTTATCAACCTACGCGGGGATTGTTCAAAGCGGTCAATTACGGTCGAATTAGATTCGACTTCAAAAAGGCGATAGAGGAGAAGGATGCGCTCGTAAATAGGTTCAGAAAGGAGAAATACGCGGATGTGGTTGAAGGGCTTGAGCATGTGGACTATGTCCCAGAACTGGGGTGTTTCACCTCTCATAATGAAGTAAAAGCAGGAGAGAGAACTCTTGCTGGTAAGAAGTTTATTTTAGCGACAGGCGCAAGAGCAAGAATCATTACCATTAAAGGCGCCGATAAAGTGAGTTATCTAACAAATGAAGAGGCCCTTAGTCTAAAGGAACTTCCAAGTTCGATGATTGTTGTTGGAGGCAGAGCATTGGGGCTTGAGTTTGCACAGATGTACGCTCACTTCGGAACAAAGGTCACCGTTCTGCAGCGCAGCGACAGGATACTGCCTGAGGATGAGCCGGAGATCTCAGAGGCATTGAAGCGTTACTTGCAGGAGGAAGGCATCGAAATCCACACCGGCGTAAATCTAAAGGAGGTTTCCCAGACCGGCGAGACGAAGGTTGTGCATACAACCATTAATGGTCTAGACCAAGAGTTCAGGGCTGAACAGCTGCTATTTGCGACAGGCAGAACTCCGAACACCGACAATCTTGGTGCAGAAAAGGCTGGAGTAGCGTTAGACTCGAATGGGTTTGTCAAGGTGAATGAAGAGATGCAGACCTCCGCGCCGCACGTCTGGGCTGCAGGTGACGTTATCGGGGAACCGATGCTGGAGACAATCGCAGCAAAGGAGGGCGCGGTGGCTGTCAACAACGGCTTTAACGATGAAAAGAAGAGGATTAATTTCACCGAGGTACCCAGCGCGGTATTCACGTATCCGGAAGTTGCGCGCGTAGGCTTAACTGACGCAGAGGCAAATGGTCAGGGAATTCGATGCGTATGCGGGACTCTCCCTCTGGACTTGGTTCCGAAGGCACATATAATCGGAGATACACGTGGGCTAGTGAAACTGGTGGTCAACCAAGAAACCAAGCGGATCGTCGGTGTGCACATACTGGCTCCGCACGCAGCTGATCTGATACATGAGGGAGTCTTAGCCGTGAAGTTCAAACTTACAATCGATGACCTTATTGATACAGTTCATGTGTTCCCAACACTTTCTGAAGCATTAAAGCTCGCTGCTCAATCCTTCTACAAAGATATCAGCAAGATGAGCTGCTGCACCGAATAACTCCATCCAAGCACACTATTATCCAGCTGAGTAGGCCATGCTAAATCGTAGCTGTGTGGCTCACGATAAATCTAAAAGTTAGTATCTTGCTCAGGACTCAAAGAAAGTGAGTAGTTGAGTAATGCAGCGATTTGACTTGATTGTTATTGGTGCAGGTTCAGGGCTTGATGTGGCCAACGGGTTGGCGGAGCAGGGCTTCAAGGTCGCCATAATTGAGAAGGGGCCTCTCGGAGGAACCTGCCTGAACAGGGGCTGCATCCCATCTAAAATGCTCATACACAGCGCGGATGTTGTTGAAACTTTGAAGAGCGCTCACCTTTTCGGAGTTAAGGTTGACGGGTTCAGCATAGACTTCGCGTCCATCGTTAAGAGAGTATCTGACTCGGTTGATAAGGACTCTAAAGCGATTGAGGAAGCACTTAAACACGTTCAGAACCCTAAGCTCTTCAAAGAAGAGTGCATATTCATCGGGCACAAGACACTCCAAGTAGGTGAGGAGACGCTGCAGGCTGACAAGATACTTATCGCATCAGGAGGCAGACCTAGAATCCCGAATATCGAGGGTCTGAAGGAGTCTGGCTTCATCACCAGCGAGGAGGCGCTTAGATTAAAGATCCAACCAAAGGTACTGACGATTCTGGGTGGCGGATATATTGCGGCTGAGCTAGCCCATTTCTTCGGGGCTCTTGGAACAGAGATTAACATCGTGCAACGCCACCCAATCCTGATCCCTAATGAAGATGAAGAGGTCGCAAAGGCGTTCACTCAGATCTTCAGCAAGAGATACAATGTGCTAACCGGATACGAGCCGGTGAAAGTATCTAGACAAGGTGAGAACTATCAAGTAACCGTGAAGAGCGTTAATGGAAACCAAAATAAAAGTAAAACCTTGACTTCGGATCAGCTGCTAGTAGCCACCGGCATAACGCCAAACTCCGACATTCTTGATGTGCAGAAGACCGGAGTAAAGACGAATGAGAAAGGATACGTCCAAACCGACGAATATCTTGAAACTAACGTCAAAGGGATCTTCGCATTAGGCGATGCTGTAGGACACTATCTGTTTAAGCACAGCGCTAATCTTGAAGCGGAATACAACTTCTACAACATGCTTGACCCCGAAAACAGAACCCCTGTTGATTACACCGCTATGCCGCACGCCATATTCACCTATCCACAGATAGCTGGAGTAGGTAAAACAGAGCAGCAGCTCCGAGCGGAAAATGCGGACTACGCTGTGGGAAGATACAACTACATCGACACCGGAATGGGTCAAGCAATAGAGGATCAAACAGGCTTCGTCAAAATCCTCCTTAACAGAAAAACCGGGAGGATCCTAGGATGCCACATAATGGGAACGGACGCGCCTACATTAATACATGAAGTGCTTGTGGCAATGAAAACCGGAGACGGTTCCGTCAAGAATATCACTCGAGTAGTACATATCCACCCAGCGTTATCTGAAGTTGTGGATAGAGCCGCCGCAAACATCCAATAGAACATAAGAAGAAAAGCGAAACACCCTTTTTACGAATACTGTTTAGTCCAAACATTGAACTTATCTGTGAGGAAGCGAACACTTTCCCGCCGTCGAGACTAAGGACGACCAAATCATTATCGGCGAAGATGGAAACCCAGCTGTCCTAACTAAGGCGCAGTGGAACTTCCTTGTCAAAAAGATCCAGACCGGCGAGCTAGGAAAAATTAGTTCGCTATATTCAATTTTTATTCAGACCACGATTCTCAGACTGAAAGCCACTCTCTTGATAAAGGTAAAGTCGGACAATACACATGCTGGTGAGACATTACGGTTTAACTAGGCTGTAACCGCTTTGTTCCCAGCTGATCATTCCTTCCTTGAGGTTTATGATGTTGGTGTATCCCTGCTTCACCAGCTCTTCGGATGCGGCGGCACTCATGCTTCCGCTTCTGCAGTAGACCACGATCTTTGCGTCCTTATCCGCCGGCAGCTGATCAATACTTTGCGGTATCTTGTTGTAGGGGATGAAGAGATCGGTGCCTTTGATTTCGCCTGCATAGGGGATGTGCACGTTGATGAGGAGAAAGTCTTTGTTAGCTAACATGGTGTTTAGCTCCTCACTGGAGATATCGCGGTATCCCGGCTTGTTAGTGGGTTGGGCGATGGGCTTCTGAGCCAAAAGCAGGTACAAGGCTCCAGCGAACAGTAGCACAGCCATTAAGGTGACCAGAATGATCAGGCGGGTTCTCTGCATATGATTGTTGAAATTTTCGCTGCCCATAAGTTTTTTGTTGCCGATGCTGGGTGGTGTTACCTTAAGGGGAGCATCCTCTCTCAGACGTATATGTGGTTGATATGTTGGTCCGAGAGAGAACGCCCATTCTAGTTATTGTGTATGCGGTATATTTGGTCTTTGAGGGGTTGAGCCTCAGGGCC
>JACPRH010000022.1 GCA_016190055.1 Nitrososphaerota archaeon
CGCAACACAGAAGCGAAAGTCCGCTCGGTAAGAGATGGGAACTCTGATGTCAACCAGCCTATTGTAGCCCGTTGCTGCAAAGCCTTGGCCCACCCCAAGAAGGAGTTACAAGCCAACGACTTCAGTCGTTGGTAGTTGACATGCAACTCTGCCAAGTTACCGGAAGAAATCATTGGGGAGTAGTCTTGCAAGCCTGCATCATGCACCCCAGCAACCCTTGCAACCTAACGTACTCTACCCGATGCAGATCCATTGGGGTAGCAATTGGTTTTCTACGCACATTTCAACGCTATTATAGCCCTCCGTATAGCAATGGCAGCAGTGGTGCAGGCGCATCAACGGCGTATTAGCGAACGACGCATCAATAGCGAGTTAAGATAACTCAGTAGTTCAGCAGTAAGCTTTTAAGAATGTGGATACGCAACGCTTCGTATGAGCTTGCAGCTCAACGGCGTTGAGATTGAAGATACCTTCGCAGAAGCTTTTCCAATGGTAGCTGGAAGAATCCTGATAACTGCTCAGAATGAGAAGTGGGCGGATATCTCAGCTAGAACTGCTACCGGCTTCGCCTCCTCGATCATCATGTCTCCGGCGGAAGCTGCTATAGAAGGCCCTCGCATACCGGCCGATAAGACCCCGGATGGAAGACCCGGAGTAATGATTCAGATTTACCACCGCACCAAGCCTGAGCTAAAGGGTCAGATGATTACCCGTTTAGGTCAGTGTATTCTTACCTGCGCCACCACCGCAGCCTTTGATGGACTCCCCTCACTCAACCGCAAACTTCGAGTCGGAGACGCAATTCGAATGTTCGGAGATGGCTTTGAGAAGAAGGACGTGTTGAACGGTCGAAAGATCTGGCGTATCCCAGTGATGGAGGGCGAGTTCCTCGTAGAAGGAAGATTCGGAATAAAGAACGCTATAGCGGGCGGAAACCTCCTCATCATGGCGAGGGATCAACCAACCGCACTACTAGCAGCTGAAAAAAGCGTCGAAGCCATTCAGCAGCTCCCAGCAGTTATACTACCGTTCCCCGGCGGAATCGTCCGCTCCGGCTCTAAGACAGGTTCAAGAAAATACAAGCTCGGCGCCTCAACTAACCACCTCTACTGCCCCAAGCTACGCGCCGAGGTCCCTGAGACACAGGTTCCACCGGAAGTAAACAGCGTTTACGAAATCGTATTCAACGCTCTAGACCAGGATCTGCTGATGCAGGCCACCGCCAAAGGCATCAAGGCCGCTACAAGCGTACCTGGGGTCGTCAAAATCTCAGCTGCAAACTTCGGCGGGAAACTCGGACCAGTCCAGATACGACTGAAGGACGCAGTCCAACAAATCCAAGCCTAGCCTAATCTAGCTTAACCTAACGTAACCGTTTCACTACTACTACCGGGTAGTGAGCCACCTGCTCCAGCATCTCCCAGGACACTTCGGTCAACCCGACGCCGAAACGCTCCGCCATATGCCACGGCGTCCGACCGGCACCAACACCCCTAGCCCGGTTAGCGGTCTCAGCAATATCTAGCAACGTCTCCACATCCAGATCCTCGCCAGCATAGCCAAGCAGCGTAGCCCTTCTCCTACACCTAAGCACCCTGCAAACCACATAGATCGGCAAACCGCCTCCAGCGGTAATCCCGGGAGCAGCCCGCGGAAGAGGAGTGTAGTTTCGGCTGCCAAGCCGGTACGTCTTATCAGTATCTACAATCATAACTGAAACCTTCCGACCGGTTTCACATTTTATCCTCTCACGGATATGTTCAGCCTCGCCTTGCGGGTCAGAAAGCGGAAGAGCAGCGTAAGAGTATGGAAGGTTGCTCACATCTATCCCTCCTTCAGAGCCGTGTCTGAGAGCCTGCAGAAGACCAGCGCGCTCGAGACAGAGCTGCTTGTGCGCAGCACCCTCCTTCACAGGATATTGTCGAAGCCGGCTCCGCGTCGTCTGACTCATATGGCAGAGCCGACCAAGTGGGTAACCCCAAATCCACCGCATCCAGAAACGAGAGAGCATCTTAGCGGTTAAACCGGGCTCCACCTGAGCCTCATCCACGATCTGGCCTTTAGCGATTGATATCGCCTTCTCTGAGACAACCACGAAATCACCATCAGAGAGCCGCCCCGAGACGTTCGCTGTAATCAGAGAAGAGTAGTCAGACCCAGGTCTCCAATACCCGCTTCTACGTGCCACAACATGGTACCGGCTGCTGCCGGCTCGACCAATATTAACGACGCACGACTTCTGTGCCCACAACCTCTCTCATTCCTTTTCGCTGTAGAACAGCAGCTACACGATCCGGATACCGACCATTTACGATGAAGCAGCGGAAACGGCTTGAAGAAGCCAATATCTTAGGCAGATAAGCATCAACACATCCAGGCTCAACTCCGGAAGCCAGGGCGCTCACAGGCACCCTGTTCAGAAGCCTCTTTGAACCCTGTTTGAACAGGCCGTCCACCGACTTCACCAGAACAAGCATCTCAGCGTCAACCTTGCCCGCCACGTAAGCGGCAATCGAGTCTGAGGTGACGTCCCATGACTTGGGAAGCGACCTGTCCGCCCGCATCATCTGAGAAGCGAGGAGAACAGCTGCCTGTCCATCCTCGAAGCAGGCGTCCGCCTCACTAAAGTACTCAATCGTCTGCGCAGAGTCCCCTAAAATACTCTGGAGAAGAATCCCGTACTGATCAATCGCTAAGACTGCCATTCGGTGAGCTGTAGCCTCAGGCAACTCCATCTCCGAGTAAACTTTCCGCACAGCATCAGCGAAAGGTCCTCCGCCTGGAACAATAAGCAGATCGTGCTCACCCGACAGTTCACCGAGGCGTTGGCAGAGAGCTTGCAAATCCTTAGGGTAGCTAAGCAGGCTGCCACCTATCTTCACGACAGAGACCATGTAACAGCCTCCCCCATCTCCGCCGCTGTAAGAAGAGCCACTGAAACCGCGGCGGCTGCCTGCGGATTCTCACCACCAACTATCTGTTCAAGGCTGTAGAACCGTCGGAAACCCGATTTATACGCAGCCTCCCGCCCGAGAAAGAGCCCGCCAAGCCCAGTAGTTACAACAGGCAGGTCTTCACGCGGCGTAATACTAAGCCTACTCAACACGTTCATCAGCCTCCTGTAAATCTTGTCCACCTGTTTATCATAGATGTAAGATGCCATTTTGGTCAAACCGGTCTCCCCGATCATTTCAGGATCGGCACAAACAGTCCTTGCTAGCCGCGCAAAGCATCGCTGCCGTGAAGTGTCACGTCCATCAGCAGTCTCGGTTGAGTACTCTTCAGGCACAATATTGCCTAGGATCAGGTGAACATCCCCGGAGAGGGCGAACCGCTCAGCCGCAACCTCAGTCTCTCTGCCATTAACTGGAAGTGTATGAGTGATAGATTGAATATCGCTGCGGAGAGCACCGGTGTAAACCAGCTCACCGGTTGCAAGCCTATCCATATCTGTCCTGCCTTCTGTGGCGATTTTACGATTTAGGATTGGGATAATGTCGGTGGTGGTGCTTCCGACGTCTATCAGCAGGCAGTCGGCGAAGATGCCGGAGAGAACCTTGGCGGTGGCCGCCCAGTTAGCTGATGAGTATCTTAGAGAGTCTCTCTGCGCCACCGTAATGGTTCCCATCTCACCGTTGTAATCCACAACCAAGATCGGGTCTATGTCGTTATAGGTTTGGCGGACGCACTTCAAAGTGTATTCGACACCCTCTCTCTTCGACTCAAAGACATCGGAGAGCTCAGCGGTCATTGTCACACCGACAGCGTCAGGCAGCTCACCTTGAGAGAGCATATCCGAAACTTCGCGTAGAGCAACGGGCAGGCGATCTTTTCCTCCGCGCCACATAGGAAGATACTTTACAGTGGTTTGGCAGTTCACTATGTTTCCCTTAACCACCTCAATCCAAACCGCCTTCAGGTTCGCTCCGCCGATATCTAACCCAAGTATCCTCACTTTCGATACGCCTCCACAGCCGTCCGCTCCTGAGCCGGAAGAAGCCTCAAAGCCTCAGCCTCACCTGCTCTCCAAGAGACCAGAAGAGTCTCAGCCAATTCTGCTCCATCAACTTTAACGGACGGGCACATAACTCTGCTACAGCCGTCTACCTTAGTTTTCGCACTGGTACTGAGAAGTTTAGAGAACACTGAGAAGCCGGTCGTCTCGAAAGATGCTGGAAGCACCCCGCTTAGGGCCGCCATCACCATCGGTTCAGCTAAACCTTGCTTTAACACTTGTCTAAGCCCAACGTAAGAAACCGTCAGCCGAGGATTAACTTCGAGCACCACCGGGCCGTTAGGAGACAAAACCAAGTCTACGCCAACGTATCCTTTAAGCCCTTTGAACATCTGAACCGCGCGTTGAGCAACCTGTAGAGCCTTCTCCTCGTCAGGATGGTGCAGAGGAGTCAAGCCGCCTTTATAGGAAGAGGCCTTTGCAGAAGGTTGGTTCAGCGAGACGCGCTGCAGGTTCAGAGCAACAGGTCGAGCCTCTCGCCCATTCGAGATGAGACTGACACTCGCAGGAAGCCCTTCTACAAAACGTTGAACAATAAAGCGACGTACAGACCTATTCCCTGAAAGACTCTTGAACGCAGCATTCATCTCAGCACGACTGGAGACTAGGTATGAGGATTCACAGCTCACCCCGTCAACCGGCTTAACCACCACAGCCGATCCAGAGAACCCCAGATATGTGTCAATCACCTTCTCCAGACTGTCATCGGTGGAGAGACATCTTGTTTCAGGCACAGCGATGCCGTTTCGCCTGAGAAGCTCAGAAAGCAAAGCCTTGTCCGAAACCGCATCCACCGCTTGAGAAGCAGAGTTCAAAGAAGATGAGGGAGATCCCTCGGCAAGCCGGATTAGAGATGAGAGCACGCCGCCTGTTTCAGGCGCAATCACCAGCGATAACTCAGAGCGGTGAAGCGTCTTAGCGAAAACATCCTCAACAGAAGAAGAACCATCATCAGGCGAAACCTCTACGACATCATCAACCGCCGCTAGATCACTTCGCAAAGAACCCAGCCGGGAGTCCAGAAGACAACGAACAGTGTATCCTGCTGCGTGGAAATCTTCTGCGGCAGTCTTCAGCATCGAGTAGCCTTCGCAGAGTATGCCCTGAGGAATCCTTCGCCCTTGAAAGCCGCCGCCCGACGCATACTCAAATATATTTACGGTAACCAAGCTGTAGACCTCTTACAGTTCAGGAAAGGCTGAAAGAAGATGGGTTTCAGAGTAATTCCCGTTATTGACATTATGCGCGGAACAGCTGTACATGCGGTCAGAGGCTTTCGTGAAGACTACCGCCCCCTCAAAAGCACCCTGTCGGTCGCCTCTGACCCAGTCGAAGTCACCCTAGGGCTGAAGAAGAAGTTCGGCTTCGATGAGCTGTACACTGCTGATCTTGACGGGATAACCAAGAGAGCAGCAGACATACCTCTTCTCGCTAAGCTCTGCGCCATCAAGGACCTAAGCGTCATGGTTGACTCGGGAGTGAACAGTCCCGAAGAGGCTGAACAGCTTCTGGAGATTGGCGCTGCAAAGGTGGTCATCGGAAGCGAAACGCTAAGCAGTCTAGACGACCTCAGAAAAATAGTTGATGCGGCTGGAAGCGTGAAGGTAACTGGTTCCGTTGACGTTAAGGACGGTAAAGTATTGTCTAAGTGTCGAAATCTTAGAGAGGCGAAGACGGTGAAGGCAGCCAAGATGCTGGAGGGGAGGGGAGTTGGGGAGCTGATTCTGCTTGACCTTTCACGTGTAGGTGCTGGAACAGGTGTTGATGCGCAGATGGTTGAGAAGACGGTTGGGGCGGTTGATGTGCCGTTGCTCGTGGGCGGCGGAGTTTCCTCTATCGGTGACGTGCAGATGCTTAGAGAGGCGGGGGCTTCAGGAGTGCTTGTAGCTACGGCGCTGCATTGTGGTCTGCTGAGCCGACGTGAAATTGACGCGGTTCGTCTGTAAAGTTGCGAGACAAGCACGACGATGGCGGTCATCCAACTCATCGCTTCAGCTCTTCCAAAACATACTTCACGATTGCTCCGGCTACATCGACTTTAGTCACCGACTGGAGACCTCGGAAGCCCGGTTGACTATTCACCTCATTCACAAAATACCCGTCCGGGCTCTCCAGAAGATCAACACCTGCGACCCTGCAGTCCAAAACCTCAGCCGACTTCACAGCAATCTCCTCAACCTCAGCAGGAGGATTAAGCGGCACAGGCTTGGCGCCTTGACTCACATTCGTTTTCCATCCCCGCGCCTGCCGACTCATCGCAGCAACCACCCTGCCGCCGATCACTAAGCAGCGGATATCCCGTCGCCCATGATGAACGAACTGCTGCGTGTAGAGAACGTGACGGAAATAGTTTAGCTCGCTGTAGATTCTGCGGGTAGCCTCCAAATCTGAGAGTCGAGTTATCCCGAAGCCTTGAGAACCGAACAGAGGCTTAATCACCACATCACGCTCCATCTCGCGGAAGCCTTCGAGAGCCGAATCAGGGTTCTCTGTAACAACGGTCTTTGGAACTTTGACGCCGTGCTCAGCTAGGAGTGAAAGCGCGCGGTACTTGTCAACAGCCTTCTCGATGCTTGACGGCGGGTTCACTACGAAGACTCCGCCGCGCTCCAACCGGTGGAGAACATCAAGCCTGAAGATTATTTCGTCAAGGGAGCCGCGGCCTATAGGTCGAACTATGACCGCTTGAAGATCCTGTATAGCATCGATACTGTCCTGTATGACGATTTCGGGGCCTTCTCCCAGCTTCGCCGTAATGTCTGCGAAGTTGAAGCAGACCGCGTCGGCGCTGTGCTCAACGATGGCCCTTCGTAGCTGAGTAGAGGGCCAAGCGTCTCGGTTTCTGGTAAGTAGACCTATTCTCGGAGGTTTGCTGCTATTCAACGTAGCCTATCGACTGGAGAAGTATCTTCTCATTAACCTTTCCTGCGGTGGTGATGCGCCCGGTTTTGAGGTTGTTAACGGTAACTACGGCAGGGGCGAAGAGATGTTCATCAATCTTGTAGAAGTCGAAGTCAGCCGCCTTGAAGAGGTCGTAGAAGGGTTTACCATAGTCTCTTGAGGCTGAGGAAGGCGTAGCCTGCACAATCTTCTTCAACTCATCATCATCCTCAGCTTCGACTTCAAAGTAGACTCGTCCAGCGTAAAGAATCATGTCGTTTGTGCGACCCATTGCCTTAATCGACTTAGGGTGTATAGGCGCAATCGGTGCTTCACCTATGCCGGTCCGCACCTTCTTAGGGTCGAACCCGGACTTGTAGAGCTTGTGCAGCCCCGTTTCAACGATTCTTCCAGATATCTGGGTGGAGCCAGCTACACTTGAAGTAGGTGCAAACGCCACATACAGGTTCTTAGTGTCTACACCGCACTTCTGAGCGATAAACTGCGTAGCAGCCTCCGTAGGCTTCACATCGGTCTCCAACACGATGACCGCGGCATCAAAACTATCCTTGTAATCTATATCCTGATAGATTTCCTTTGGCTTCAACGGTAACGCTCGAGCCGGACCGGAGCCCATCGCAAAATACTGGTTCTCTCCTTCTCCGACCTTGATCTGCCATCCCGCGAACTGAGACCCTAAGAGCGAAACGGAGGGGTAATCAGCCGCAACTATGATGGATGGGAGCATGAGGCCGCCTATGTCGATGGTGCTGAGCTCTGTATGTCCGAGACCGCCTAGACAGATATCGGTCAGGTATTTGCCGGCTAGGAAGCCTCCTTTAGCAGCTACACCCATGTCGATTAGTGTTGTACCGTCACGGTTCTCCTCTACTTTCACCGCCAGCTCATCAGCTCGGTTAATTACTTCTTTAACCACGTTTAGGCCGTGCTGGTTGACGCTAACGCTAATACTCATAACTCCTACTTGTAGAAGTGCTCTGTTTTAACCGTTGTCCAAAAAAGGCCTAATTTCGAATAGCGCTTTTAAGTGAGAAATCAATATTATCAGTGAAAGAAAGGCGCGCCTAGATTGTACCCTCAACCTTTCCAAGGAGGCTTCTGAGGTTATGCCTAAACTTGAGGAGCCTATGCAAGAGCTAATTGAGATGATGCACTTCACCGAGCGAGTCTCTGAGGTGATTCATGGGCTACATGATGAAGAACAAATCTATGAGAAAGTAAAGGAGGAGTTTGAGAAGGCAGGCAAATATGATGAAGGAGTCTTTCTGCTGACTGAAGATGGAAAGAGGCTTAAGGTCACAAAGTTCAGGATAGCGCGTCCCCAGAAAATCGAGTTTCTTGAGAAGGTCACAGGCATAAGTTTTGCCAGATTTACGCTTGATCCTGGGCGCGAAATCTTTCAACCTGTTTTGACTGAAGGCAAGACTATCCATTACCGCTTTGAAGATCTGATAAAGCAGCAAGCGCCTAAACCAGTAGCTTACCTAGTTGTGAAGACCCTCGGCTTTGAAAAAGTTACTGGAATCATGACTCCGTTACGAAGACATGGCAAGATTATCGGCGCCTTCTCTACATCTGCGCCTAATCTTGCAGAATATTTTGCTCCATCAGTAGTAAGCCTCGCCACACACATTTCAACAGCTCTAGAAATGGCCGATGAACATCAAGCCCGAACAAAAATGGAGAAGGCGCTGGCAGAGAGTGAGGAGAAATATCGGGCGATTGTGGAGAATCTGCCGGTCTTTGTAGCCATATACCAAGACGAGGGTTTCAGGTATGTTAACCGAGCAATGTGCGAAAAACTAGGTTGGACATTTGAAGAGATGACTAACCAGTCATTTGATCCCCTTCCAAAAATAATACCGGCAAAATTCCTGCAGCTAGTGAAAGACAATAGTGCAAGGAGGTTAAAGGAAAACAACGTTTCGCCGTACGAGATATCTCTGAGAAGCAGAGATGGTAAGGAGATACCGGTTACCGTCAAGGCGCAAAACATCGTCTACGAAGGAAAAACTGCGATTGAGTATATTATGACTGACATTACTGAGCGAAAACAGGCTGAAGCGGAGAAGTTAGCCGCCGTAAGTCAAATGGCGAAAAGTATCGGTCATGACGTGCGAAACCCCTTATCATCAATGAAGGCCGCTGCATACATCCTGAAGAACGAGAATCTAAGCGAAAAGGGACGGGAGATGCTTGAGATAATTAATCTCAACATCGCGACTACAGGCAGAATCATCAAGGGATTCCTTCAATTCACAGTCGAACCGAAACTCTACTTCAGAGAGGCGGATATCAACGCGTTGCTGAAGGAGATACTTGCCCAGACCGTGATGCCGAGCAACATCAAAGTATTGACAAGCTTCGGCGACATCCCTAAAGCTGAGATTGATGCTGAGCAACTAGAAAGAGCACTGTTTAACCTAATACAAAACGCGGTGCAGGCGATGCCTCAAGGAGGAGAACTAATGGTCGCCACAGAAACATCCGGTAAATCGGTTCACATAGAGATCAGCGACACAGGCGTAGGCATACCTGAAGAGAACCTTGAGAAAATATTCTCACCTTTCTTCACAACGAAGACTGACGGAACAGGCCTAGGGCTGTCAAGCACAAAAAAGATAGTTGAAGGCCACGGCGGAGCAATCCGAATAGACAGTAAGAAGAGAAAAGGCACCACTATAACAGTAGAACTACCTATCGCTCAGCCACACCAAACCCGGCGCAGCTTATCCTAAACTATTCTTCGCACGATTTACAGGAAGGCTTCGTAGCCGGCTAGATGCGGATTCTTCTCTTTATGGATGAAGAGTTTACCGGTCCCAGCCTCCGCGTTATCTCCTGAGAAGGCGTAGAAGGGCCCCGGTATCTTGTCGTTCTCAATCTTCGCCTTGTCCTTGATCTCCTCGATCTGGAAGCCTGCTAGCAGATCGTCGGTTTTACCTACTACGGCGATTTTTCCGCCGGTCATCGAGGCACCTACACGGCCGGGGCAGTTTCCACCTATGAGAATACTGCCTCCAGTCATATGGATTCCAGGCATTAGGCCTGCGTCACCAGATATCTTGATTAGTCCGCCTGACATCCAAGCGGCAGCCTCACTTCCAGCGTTGCCTTTCACCACTATGATTCCACCTTTCATGCCGCTTCGGGCTCCGCGGTAGGCTGCTCCTAGAAAGTTCCCTGCGTTACCGGTTATCTCTATTGAGCCGCCCTTCATAGCTAGACCAGCCCATTCACCGGCGTCTCCGTTCACGATAATCTGGCCGTTCTTCATTTCGGCTCCGGCGTAGATGCCTGTTTGACCGTTGATGATGATTTTTCCCGCGGTCATTTTGGCTCCGATTCTTCGTGAGTTCGGTAAACCGCCTTCGATGGTTATGGTTAGATCCTGGGGTGTTGCTGAGGTTTCGCCTTTGACGTCGAAGACCGCGCCTAGTGTTGAGGGGTGGTTGCCTATCCAGATAGGCAGCGACGCAATCTGCTCAGGGGTCTTCCCCGCGAAGTTGTCGGGGCTGATCTCTCTTAGATCGAGCGGCTGGAACGGTGGGTTCGCCTTTGCGGTTAGAGTGATGTCTGCCATGCTGCTTGTTCACCTAGACCTCCGCGTTCACCCTCACAGGGGTGGAGTTGACTATATGCTTCTCCGCAATGATATAATTGCTCATTTGAACGGTGTAGTAGTCTTGGAACTTCTGGCGAAGATCAGTTTCAACGGTTCTTGCCAGATCGTCTGAAACCTTCGCGTCGGCCCAGTATATTCGTCCCGGCACTGACTTTACTACTTCGCCGTCCTTCACAACGATCTCGCCATCCTTGATTGTGTAGACAGCTTTCTGCATTGCCTTGCGGAACTTTCTTGGGGTTGTGGAGGGATCTATCTTTCGGAAGTCAAGATCGTGTATCGCGATGTCGGCGTCTGCACCTACTCCGAGGTGGCCTTTGTTCTTCAGCCCGAGGAGGCGGGCGGTTCCCGCGCGGGTTGAGATAAGCACCTCTGAGAAGGTGTATTCACGGTCGAGGCTTTCAAGCGCAGTTTTGCTTCTCGCGCGCTTGTTCACCTTGTTGGTGAGTTTTTGCCGCGCTTTTTTGCTCATAAGCCAAGCCATTACTCTTGGGTAGGTTGTGAAGTAGCCTCCGTTCGGGTGGTCGGTAGTCATGCAGACCTTCCACGGGTCGTCAATCATCAGTGAGGCTTCGAGCCCGGTGATCCACATTATAGCGTGAACGTAGTTGCTCTTCTTGTAGTGTATTGGGACGATGCCGCAGCCTGTTTCAGCCTCGATGTCTCCGTTAATCCATCGTGCCCCAGTCATTCCCTGAAGCTTGAACTCAAAGGGTCCGTCAGCCGTCATAGTTGTCGTGTCGGAGAAAACTATCTGCCCGATATCTATCGAGGCGTGATTGTGGTTGTTGATGTATTTTGCCAGATGCTCCGCTCCTGAGGAGAGGTTCATCCAGTTGGTTCCACCGTAAATATTGAATTGAACATGGGTAAGGTGGATGACGGGTTTTCCGTCATTGGCACCTGCGATCTGCCGAACTGAGTCAAGTGTCTCCAAGGCAGTCTCGTAGTTTCCGGGTGTTCCAAGCATATTTGCGTGAATATGCATCTGGTGAGGCAGGTTAAGCCGCTTCACCGCATTACACATACCTTGGATGATTTGTCGCGGTGTTACGTCGAAGTGCTTAACAGGTTCGTCTAGCGGAGTTGTTTCGCCACCCCACTTCCAGTTTTCTACGCCACCGGGGTTGACTAACTTTACCGCGTAGCCTTTTACTGATTTAAGCATCCAAGCAACGTAGGCTGCAAGCTCGTCATGACGATTGTCCTTCAGATACTCCATTACATGCCAGTTGTTTCCGAAGAGTGGGTAGCAGGCCTTATCCAGCATCGGTGTATCGTTCAGTTCATCGATAACGTGAAGCATCTTCAGAGGCGGGTTCGCAGGCTCGAAGACCGTTGTGTAACCCATCTCCGAGTAGTCGTAGCCGGTTGTGAAGGTTGACGGGCAGGATGTGCCGACCCCGGATCGCTTCACGGCAGTCTTAGGCTTCAAATTCCTGTAGTGATCTTCTGGTCTGAGGATGCGACCCATGTTCACCTTCGGCCCCGCGATATGGGAGTGAATATCGACTCCGCCAGCCAAGACCACCTTGCCTGAAGCATCGATCACTATGGCGCTGGACTCGTTCACGCGCTCAACGATTTTGCCGTTGCTGACAGCGATATCCATTACCTCGCCGTCTATCCGGTTAACCGGGTCGAAGACGGTTCCATTCTTGATGATTATGTTCTGCGGCGTCATCTTTCTTAACCAGACCTCCCCTTAAGCTCGCGAACCTTACCAAGTATTTTCTTCAGGATATCCTCGTCCGAAAGGACTCCTTGAGACGGCTCCACCACCTTCTTCAACGGCAGAGCTACGCCGTCCATTCTGTACGCGATGCCTTCACACTCAATCCCAGCGAAGGCCGATGGTATTACGACATCCGCAACCAGTGTCGTAACCGAGTGCACCGGGTCTATTGCAGCCAGAGGTGATTTGCGGATGCGGTTAGCGAGATCTTTCGGGAAATGCGCGATAGGATCCGAGGCAATGACAAGCATAGCGTCATTTTCACCTCTCCGCACGATGTCTGTTACGGTTGTTTCACCCGGGTTGTACCATGGGTAGCCGTGGCTGAAGTCAATACCGTACGGGAAGCCTGTTTGCCAAGCGGAGACTTCGTTTACTCCGTTGACATTGAAGTGCCCTCTAGCAGGCATTATCTGGAACTTTGTGTATTTGTTCAGGTCTCTTGTGAGAGAGAAGAGGCCGTCGATGTTCCGACCCTTCCCAACTGTCTGAGTTACACCTAGGCCGAAGAGGATAACACCGAACTCTGCGTTCCTTAGGAGCTCAGCAAGCTCCTCGATGTCTTCAACCGGGACGCCTGCAACCTTCTCCTGCTGGATCTGCTCATTTCTAAGGGCGGTTCTAAGCGCGTTTACTAATTCGTAATCTTTTCCCTGATCAATCTGAACGAACTTGTCAGCTTTACGGGCGGTCGATGTCTGCCGTACATCAACCACGACGAGCTTCCTATCCGCTTTTCCGTTCCTCCAGCGTCCCTTCGCGGTGTAGCTGTAACGCTCAAAGTGGCGTGGATGAGCCTCGTCTGGGTTGCATCCCCAGCAGATAATCAGATCTGCTCGATGCTTGATTTCACCGAGGCTGCAGGTGGATACACCGATTTCATGCAGACCTAGTACACCAGGCCCGTGGCAGACAACTGACTGATTATCCATTACTCCACCGACTTCTTCTGTGAGCTCAATGGCGACCTTCACCGCTTCGCAGCTCGACAGAGCAAGGCCGTAAATAGCAGGATATTTTGCGTTGACAAGCATCTCTGCGACCTTCGTGACCGCTTCGTCAAGATTAGCGGGCTGCGTTGATCCGTTCTTTCGAACCATCGGTGTCTCGATTCTGTCGTGAGTGTAGCTTAGAAACTTGCTTGTGCCCATGGCGCAGGCGTTCCGCGCCTTCATCACCTTGTTTCCGTCAACATCAACTTCGATATCGTCGCAGAGGCATCCGCAGACGGTGCAAACTACGTCTTGATAGGTCTGCAACTAAATCTTAGCCTCCGCGTCGAACAGTTCTTCAATCTTCTTGAACTGCTCAGGACCAGCTGGTTCTACAGTGGCGATTGTGCCTTTGAAGGTAGGCATGCCGGAGCTGTCGGTATCGGGGCCGAAGAGTTGGTTAGCGTAGGGGCCATAGGGGATGTATACTACTCCTCTGCGGGGAAACTGGTTTGAGGATGCGCTCTTCAAGACAACGGTGCCGTATGCGGTGGTTAATCGAACGTAGTCACCCGGCTTGATTAAGAGAGCAGCAATATCTTCTGGATGCATCTCACATACTGAGACGGCGGTGCGGTATCGGTCAGAGGTTTTTCCCGCCTCTTTCCCTACACCTTGCCTCAGCGTTCGGCCTGACAGTACTGTAACTTGCAGGCTTGTCATTCACTTCTCACCAAGAGTATAGAGACTATAAGCATTTTGCAGTCTCAGCTGAACCAGAGAAATTAGGATAAAACCAATTTTATTAAACGTTACGCTTTAACCCGCTGATAACTATTCAGACAGTAACGATTCGAGAAACGAGACTCGTTCCCGAAAAGCAGCGAGTCCTCACAATCTGAAGAGTGTATCTCTTTCAGCATCGAGAACAAATTCATCAAACAATGTTTAGCCGATGGGCTTGATGTAGTCGTGGCCACCGGCTTCAGGTGAGCCGATTACGATGCGGTGGTAGACGTCGCCGCTTCGCGTATCCTCAACCAGCTCAAGCTTCCCGTGTACCAGTATCGCCTCGCCTTCCTCGAAGACTCCGCCGAAGAGCCCAGAGTAGGTTGACACCTCCAAGATGTCTTCAACCTGCATTCCTTCATTGACCTTGAAGTCCTCCACCCGGTAGATATGTGGGTTGAACAGTGATTCTGAAGCGTCGGATATCACTGCGCGGCCGGTCACGATTCCTACTGAGTGAAAGTGCTTGTCACCATACTTTTCATGTATTTCGGAGAGTGCTCGAACAGTATGGAGGGAGAAGACGGTTCCTCTGAATGAGTTGTAGTTCCACTGCCGCCGCCGAAGATCCTTCGCCTCGTCAAGGCTTAACGGATGCGTCTTCAGCTTATCTTCATACCATCGCTGCAGAAGCGGCTTCGGTATGCTCTTCACTAAGCCTTCAGCCTCGGAGTACAAGGTTGGCAGATTTTTCTTGAGCTGAAGACCGTTCGAGCCGCCTGAAACAGTTAGATCGATATCGGAGAACTCGGGGTTATGCAGATCGATCAGTATCGAGCCGGTGACTCCGAAGACATCTCGATCTAAGCTGGTTGCGTCTGAAAGGTAATCAACCAGCTCAACCACCTTTCTCTGAAGAGGGTCAGGCCGCTCCATCGCTGAAAGCTCCTTCAGCTTAACTTGTGGAAGATAGTGCTGCGCGACCCGGTTCAACGGCACAGCCGACATCTCTACGCCGAAGACATCCGAGTGGAAAACATAATCAGGATACACGCCCTTCAAGTAATCGATGTTCCTGAGAAGATTAGGGATTGAGTAGGTTGGCATAGCGCGGGCGAACCGCTGTCCACCGCGTCCCCACTTGCCTTCCGCCGACGGAGAGTAGCGCAGATAAGATATTACGCGGTCCGGCGGATGAATATCATCTACTACGCAGAAGTAGAGGTGCTCACTGGTGCGGATGAACTCCCTATCTCTGAATATCTCGGTAGATGGTTGCAATTTTCAGATCTCCTTTCTTTCAGCTACTTTTGGGTGTTAAGCAGAGATAAGGATATCATGGAGTCAGAGGGTGTGCCGCCTAGCAGAACCCATCTATGAGAGCCTGCGGCGGTGATAACCCACTCTAGCTTTCCCTGCAGCACTACTGTTTCGCCTGTTTCAGCCTGCTCGCAGAAACGTCCTCTGAAAGAGACAGCCTCAACGATATCAGATGCAACGGGCCCGTCTAGAACTTCTACCTGTGTCAACCTGTATCTACATGGAGTGTAGAAGGATTCTGAGGCATCGCTCACCAGCGCCTTAATCTTCACGTAGCCTTCGGTGTGATACTGGATGTCTCCATAGGCTTCACCTATCTCGGATGAGTTGGGGAGGTAGCGGATGAAGAATTCTCTATCTCGATAAATCCCTTGGAAGGTTTTCCTCGCCTCATGCTGGGCGAACTGGTCGTAGGGCATCTTTGTGTCAGCGACCCTGAAATGGTAGAGCCGCTCCAGTTCATCCGGATGATGGTGCCTCACAGGGTTGCCTTCGCTTAGTAGGTGCTTCATCGCCTCTCTGACCAGTGTAGATTCGTTGCGGCCATAGACAATGAGGTCGATATCTGAAGACGGGGTGTGGAGCCCGATTTTGATGGAGCCTGAAACACCTAGGTTTGAGGCGGAGACTCCGGAGCAATCTCTGATGAGGGAGGCGAAGTCTACTGCGCGCTTCTCAGCCTCATCAGGCTTTGCTTCTCCGATTAGTCTGGCGAGAGCGTCGACTGGACGGTAGTAGACAGCAATCTCGCCTCTAGGGACTTGAGGAACCTCCATATTTAGGACAGAATCGTGGATTAGAAAGCTTGGGTAGCGTTGCCGCAGAAGGCTGTAGCGTTCACCCAAATGGTAGGTCTTCCGATATCGGCGTGCTCCCCTAGCTCGGTCACCGTGCTCGTCAGGAATGTAGCGTGGATAAGCGATTAGCCTGTCAGGCGGGTGAATATGCCCCTTAACCTCGAAGATTGCGCCGTCTCGAAGCTCAAAGAAGTCACCTTCCCGACCTTCTGACGCTGACGGTGAGCTGTTACTGTTCTGCAGGATGTCTTCCTCACCTTATCAGCAGTGTTACGTAGTGTTCTCCGCAATGGATCTGTGAGAAGGAGGAGGATAATATCGATCGAATGCATAGGTAGAATGAACGAATCATTGGAACGAGCGATTCAGCCAATTTATCAGCCGGCTAGAAGTATCTATGTCTATTTATGTTTACCATATTTTGGGTTGGTTTTGTTTCATCTATCTAGGGTTGGCGTGTGCCTGTGATTTCTTCATTACCAGCCGCCAACGAAACACCACTGACTGGGATTTGCAATATCAGACAACACATTAAAGGAAGCGTCTGGAGAGCTGATTGCCAGTCTCGAAGAGAAGAGTTTGCTTTGTTGCTGAGGTGAGAGAGTTTGAAGCGAATGGTTAAGTTTGGAGTTGGGCTTATTCCGGATGAGGATCACAGCCTTACTGTTACACGTGCAGTGAAGGCTGAGAAGGCGGGGTTTGACTATGCGTTAATCAGTGATCATCTGAAGGGCAGAAACGTCTATGTGTCACTTACAGTAGTTGCGGAGAATACTCGAACAGTGAAAATTGGGCCCGGCGTCACCAACCCCTACTTAATCCATCCTGCGGTTACCGCTCAGATCCTTGCGTCTCTAAGTGAAATTGCACCCGGCCGAATAGTATGCGGCATCGGAGCTGGTGATCGAGAAGGTCTCAGAAGACTCGGTGTAGAGCAGAGACGACCAATCACCGCTGTTAGAAAGGCCGCTCAGACTATCAGCGCACTTCTGGCCGACCGTCGTATTCCGATTCTAATCGGTGCACAGGGAGACCGGATGCTTAGGCTTGCTGGTGAGATTGGTGATGGCGTCATAGTTAACGCGGCTGATCCTGGTGAGTGTAGACGAGCTGTAGATATTGTGCGGCGAAGCAGCTCAGAGACGGGTCGAAGTCTTGATGGTTTTGAGTGGGGGGCTGAGATGCCTTTCTCGGTTGCTCCAAGCCGGGATGACGCGGTTAAGCCGGTTCGCTCAAAGGTCGCGGTCATAGCAGCTGGGTGTCCTGACCCTGTTTTGGGGAGGCTCGGCATTCCGCTGGACGATCGTGAGCGACTTAGAGATGCGCTCAGACGGAGCGATCATGACGCGGTTGTTAGAGCGGTGACGCCAGAGATGGTTGATTCGCTGTCGGTCGCTGGGACACCTGACGCTTGTTTCGAGAAAATTCAGCAGTTAATCAAGAGTGGCGTTACGCTGCTGGTGCTGGCTCCACCTCTTGGACCGACTTGGGATGAAGCAGTTAACCTGATCGCGGAGAAAGTTCTGCCAAATATACGTTGAAATCAGAAGATAGGCGAGTCTTGAACATAGCTTCGCCCTAGCTTCAAAGCAATCTCAGCTTTCGTCACCTCGGCGCCGAGGTAAGCTGCATGCTCGAGACTGGAGAGCAGATTCTTCTGAACCGCAGTCTTGTACACAGCGGCAGCGTTATCTCCCCTTATGATTAGGTCAGGCTTCTCGAGATCTGGTCGAGTGTAGTGTAGAAGAACTATTTCGCTACTGCTTCGGTCTAAGAGGATCTTGAAGCAGCCTTTCGGATCGGATCCGGAGCGGCCGACCTCTTCAGCTTTAACTGAAGATACTTCAGAGAGCAGGTTTTGGTTGAACAGCTCATCCTTTCTACGCTTCTCCTTCAAAATTAGGAGGTCGAGCCCGAGATCTTTAGGAGCAGAGTTCCGCCTCCGCGCTAGGAACATCATATCCGAGAGTTTTGAGAGCTCCGCGACGCTGCCACGCGCCTTATCGCTCACTTCGGTCGTCAACAAAATACTCACCTCCAGCTCCGCAGATATCCCCGCGAACACAGCGTTAGCCCCCGGTGTGTCAGCATCAAGAAGCTCAATCGCGTTACCTACGCCGAGCATCATCAATTCATCAGGGTGCAGACGCCGAAAACGCTCCGCCGCCAAGATTGACTCCACCGATCCTGGGTGAATAAGTGGGTCAAGTATTGGATCAGCTATCAGTTTGGTGAAGCCTGCACGTCTAGCCCGCTCAAAGTTCTGTTCAAGCAGCTGAACCTTCGCAGCCGCCTCCTTAGGGAAGAGTGAACGGCGAAAATCAGTAGGTATTACGACGGCAGGAATATGTGAAGCGAAGCGAGTTACTGCGTCAAGGTTTCCTCCGTCAAGGCTCAGTATTAGATCTGCGCCCGCTGAGACTGCTGATTCGATCTCCGCAGGATCTAGGCTGTCGATGCTGACCGGTAAATCAACAGCGCTCTTCACAATCTTGACTGCGCGGAAAACGTCTTTAGGTTGGGAGAGCCCAGCGATCATTCCGATGTCTATGATGTCGGCACCGGATTCGGCGTAGTAAATGGCTCGGCGTCTGATTTCTTCGTCAAGCATCTTTGGGGTGTCGACGATCTCGGCGAGTACTCGGGCTGGGAAGTCTCGGCCCACCGCGAGGTTTCCTATCTTCATGTTTCCCGGTCGCTTCAGAAGCTCTTCCCGGTTCGCCTCGGCTTCGCGGATAGATTCTAGCGCGATGCGGCTTAGCTGTTCGCGGATGAGGTCACAAGCAGGGATCGTTGTGGATAGCCTGATTTTGTCTTCGCTGAGCAGGTTGAGCACGGAGGGCAGATCCGCTGCGTAACGCGGGCCCTTGAACGTCTGGATACCCACCTCTTCAGAGATTGTTGAAACGTCGCCTTTGACCAGCCCCGGCACCATCACTAAACCAAAGCCCTTTACGTCTCGGCTCTTGAGATGCGAGGCTATGTAGCGGGAGGTCATCAGCGCGGCGACGGCGAAAGGTAGAGCAACAACCTCAGCCTTCAAACGGCTCTCTGAGGCGTATCTTCTCACAATAGGCTCCGCCAACCGCCCCGTCACCAGAAGAATCTTCATTGAAGACCTACGCTACGCTGCCTTACGAATAAACAGGATATAAAGCCGTTAAGCGCGGGACCAGTTGGATTTTTAGGATGAATAGTAGTTGATTAGCTTGAGGCGTCGCTACCAGCCGGATCCTTGTGGCACTCTTGCTTTAGTATCTGCTCATACTTGCCATCGGTCTTCTTGGGGCGGCGGTTAATCAGAACCGCTGCTATCAACACGGCTACGACCGTGATGCCCAAAATGTAGACGTTGAGAGCTAATGGTACAGAGGTGGTGGCAGCTGCGCCGCCGGTCTGGGATCCTAGGTTCCATTGGAATACTCGTTCAGGAACATCATAGACGTTTCGAATTGTGAGTTTGAGAGTGTTGGTTTCGCCGACGGGTGGGAAGATTAGGGCACCCGATAGGTGATGACCTCCGCTGGCGCCGTCCCATTTCAAAGGTGTGTATTTGCTCCCACTAGATGTTTCCAGAGTCGAGATCTTAGCGAAGTCATAGTCTAGGCTACCCTGATGAGTGGTGATGCTGATGTTAAAGACAATCTGCCCCGTCGGGCTGAACCCTTGAGGCGTGATCTCGAAGGAGACGCCCCCCGCTTCATTGGTGACTGGTTGAAGCCCGCTTGTTTGAGCAGCACCTCCATCTGATGTTGGGGCAAATGGGGGTATTGATGAAAGTGTGAGGCCGGTTAGTATGATGACTGAGGTGGCTATCGCGGTGTTTCTGACGCGCGTCATATCGTAGCGAAATATCTTCTTAGCAAACTCGTTTTCGACTGGGACGCCGTGTTGCTGCATCACCATCAGCATAAAGGTGATCCCGACGATGTTGGATAGTAATCCGAGGGCCATGAAGATTGACTGATATTGAATTAGGACTACAGTGGCGGCTGATAGTCCGAGGATGGGAAGGACATCGGTTAGATGATGTAGACAGCACGCGATCATTGAGGTGGTTGAGATGCCTCCGGATGCGGCGACACTTCCGGTCGCAGCGGTGTCAACTCTTGCGCGGAAGGCGGCTCTAATGTGAGAGTAGAGCCCAACTTGGATTCCGAAGCCTACAGTGAGCGGCACGATCCAGTAAATCCATTGAGTAAGCTGCTGCATCGCGTAGCCGAATGACTCAAAAATCGTCAGGACTAGAATGTATACTAGAAACAGGGCAAGACTACCTGTTGCACCCATTAACGCTGCTTGATCTGTGACACGACGGGTCATTCTTGCGATGGCACCTTAACTAAGCTGGATAATCGCGCGGGTTTACCTGTATGCAAATTTACAAGTCCCAAGTTTACAATAGGTGCAAACGTTGTATAGATCCTCTTTTGGGCAGACGAGTCGAGCCTTAGGTTTTGTGGTAGGTAAGAAGAGGCAATAATTACCGGCATTAGAGTACTTCTCATGTTACTATCTCCTTAGGATGACGAATTTCACCACGACAACAGCAGCCACCGCAGCTGTAGCGAGGAAAACTATTATGTCGATTCCGATTCCAATTCCTGAGGATGTTGCTCCAGAGTACGATCTGGGATCTCCTGGATAGGTGCCTGCCGACAGCTCTTTTGCGTTGGAGTATCCATCTCCGTCAGAGTCTAGGTTGCCGATGTTTGTGATTGAGTGCCCACTGTCCGCAAAGTCTGCGCCGAAGGAGTTGAGTCCGTTCATTCCGGAGGATGAGGTGTGGCAGAGAGTGCATTGATCTTTGAAGGCTTGCGGCACCTCGGCCATGTACATGGGCTTGCTGTATGCTAATGGGAGCATAGCGGCTACGGTGATTAGAATTATCAGAGCGGTTATCGGTGCTTCTTTACGTATCAAGTATTGCTTCCTCGGTTTATCTGGATCGGAGACCGATTCATCAGGTATTTGTCTTTTGCTTTCTCCTAAGAATGGAGAGGGTTGTTGTAAGTGAGGATTCGGAAAGCATTAGGTAATCTGGCTTGCTATGAGAAAAGCATATAGGGGATATGAGTTTCGCAAAGTGTAAGGAAGGAAGAACTAGGTTGGAGCTTGACGCTGTGGATTACCGCATACTTGTGTCGTTACAGAAGGACAGCCGGATGGCCATTAAAGACGTTGCTCGAGAGGCGAATGTGAGTCTTCCGACGGCTCGTACTAGAATTAAGCGTCTCATTGATATTGGTGTGATTAAGCAGTTCACCACAATTCTTGATCAGGAAAAGCTCTTCGGCGGCGTCACCGCATTGATCAGTTTGAAGTGCGAAGTCCCTGATTTGAAAAACGTCGGAGGAGAGATTAAGCAGATGGACGAGGTCTCCGACGCATACTTCACCACCGGAGAACATAACTTGACAGTGAAGGTCTCTGTTCCAGACCTTAAGGCACTCGACGAATTCGTGACCACGAAGCTAGGCGCCGTCCAAGGCCTCAAATACGTCCGAAGCGATATGGTAACCGGGACAATCAAAGAACATTACGACACGCCTCTCCGACCGGGATACGGAGTAAGAATCCCTTGTCAAACCTGCAAGAAGGATATCAGGGGAGACATGGTGAAGATGAACATCGGAGGACACGAATTCTACTTCTGCTGCACAAGCTGCGCGGGACTATTCAAGAAGGAAAGAGAAAGCCTCGTATCCTAACCTGACGACACCCAAGGCAAATCGGCAGCTAGACTAGTAGATAGCTTAGCGTAGAAAAATTGTACTAAGCCTTATTAGATTCGAATTCAAAATTAGCTTATGTCTAGACATAGTCAGGCTGAGCCTACTATTCAAACTGAGGCTGATTGATGCTGATGATGAAGATCAGTGAGCGGATACCGGATTTTGAGTTAAACGCGTATCACAACGGCGAAATAAAGAAATTCAGACTGTCTGAGTTTCGCGGTAAATGGCTTGTTCTCGTTTTCTACCCGGCTGACTTTACCTTCATCTGTCCGACTGAGCTGCGGGAGATGTCTGCCAGATATGAGAAGTTCAAGGAGCAGGACGCGGAGATAGTTAGCATCAGCACCGACAGCGCCTATGTTCACAAAGCTTGGCATGACGCCTCCAAGGCCGTTAGCCAAGTTCAGTTCCCGATGCTGGCTGATCCGACAAACGTTGTCTGCCGAGCCTTCGGAACCTATATTGAAAATGAGGGGCTCTCGCTGAGAGCAACCTTCATCATTGATCCAGACGGAATACTGAAGGCGATGGAGATGCATGACAATAGCATCGGAAGAAGCGCCCGAGAAATTCTTCGCAAACTAACCGCAGCAAAATACGTCAGAGAACACCCAGGAGAAGTTTGCCCAGTAAACTGGGAGCCCGGTCAAGAAACCCTCAAACCAGGCGTTGAGCTGATTGGCAGAATATAGATAGACCGATACCGGCAGGTTAAGCCCGTTCTTTCAGCTGGGCTAGCACCGTCTTTAGGTCAGCTGGGAAGGCTTTCAGATACTTAGCTTCGGTATGAGGCATCACCACGACCCGTATATGGGTTGGGAAAAGTGAGAGAGCCCAGCCTTTCTTAGCGAGTGCATCCACAACGATGCTGTTGTCTAGGCCGGGGCAGGTGAAACCCACTATATTCATCGTTGGCTCAGCCAGCAGATGGACACCATCGATCTGCCGTAAATCACCGACTAAGATTGATGTATTTTCTATGCACTGCTTCACAATCTGCCGGTAGCCGCTTCTGCCTAGCCGCTTCAAAGCTGCCCATACGGCGACCGCTGGTGCGCCGGGCCTCGTGCCCGTTATGGTGGTGAACTTTGTTCGCCCCTTACCTATGTATAGCACTGATCTGCTGATCGCTGATAGGAGAGATTGGTCTCGGAACAATATGCCTCCTGCCGGGAGCGGGCAGAGCCCCATCTTATGCGGGTCGACGGTGATCGATTTGACACCTGGAGCCTTAAAGTCGAATACTCCTTTGTAGAGTCCGAGGTCCTCTAGGAAGGGGAGAACAAAGCCGCCGAAGGCCGCGTCGATATGCAGGTAAACATCGTGTTCAAGAGCGATGTCCGAGAGCTCTGTGATAGGATCGACTGTTCCTAGACCGGTTGAGCCGGCTACACCAATTACTGCTAGCGTGTTTCCACCGATTTTTTTACGCATCTTGGATGCGTCAACAGTGAAATTACTGGTTAGAGGAATCTTTACGAGTTTCAGTTCAAGAAGATTTGCTGCGGTTTCGAATGAGAAGTGCGTTGATTCGGGGAGAAGAACTTCTCGGCGACCCTTTTTGTCGAGGCTGCGAGCGACCCAGAGAGCTGTGATGTTGGCTTCGGTGCCGCCGGAGATTATGTGCCCTTTTGCTTCTGCGTTGGAGAGCAGGCTTCCCAGCATTGAGACGGCTTCCTGTTCAATTTGCGCTGTGCCGGGGAAGAGGGATTCGTCTCCAAGATTCTTTTCGAGGGCGAGGCTGTAGGCCTTCCGGGCTGCGTCAAGCGGCTCAGAGCACATTGAGCACAGGATTCCATCTGAGCTGTACTGAGCATCTCTGCTAAGCAGCTTCTTAAGAGCCTTGAAGACAGCGGCATCGCTTAAGCTGTGCTCATCCATACTATGGTTGACGCCTCGCTAAACGAAACGCAGCCATTTACTGGTCAGATATCCTCCGAAACTTTGACAGTTGCGCCATTGTTATTGGCGGCAGTATAGAAGACCTTGCCCCCGACAGAGGTGTCTAGGAAGGCTTGAACCTGTTTTACAAGAGACTCTGCGGCGGAGCGACCTTTAACAAGCCCGTAGACCGCTGGCCCCCAAGAGCTTTGACCGGCCCCATAGGCGCCCTCATTCAACAGGAAGCTCACCGTTTCTGAAACTATGTTTCCGGCGAACTGCCCACCTTGTACGCTGCTGAAGCATTCACCTGTTAACCGTTGAAGATCAGTTAACGCAGAGCCGAAGATCCTGATGTCGCGTTCAACTAGGGCGGGTAGCAGCCTCATCACCAGCACCCTGCACATCCGCCCCACTAGTTCAGGCGGAGCTGATGGAAGATCTGCGAAGGCGCGATCCTCAATTGGGCCACTGTAACCTTTCGAAGCATCAGGTATCGCGACAACTAGAAGCCAATCCTCCGGGAAAGGCTGGCTAAAGATGATGGGGGCTGGAAGCCTCCTGCTCTCCTCCTCAGTTGGTACACCACCGTCTATGTTGAAACCGCCGTGATCGAATGCTGCGGTGCCGATGCCGGAGACTGTGCCTCGACCGACTGCGCCGGCCAGTTCACGTGTAGAGCCATCTACAATGTAAAGTGTTGCGAGTGATTTTGCTACGGCCAGCCGGAGCTGGGTTCCTGATCCGAGGCCGACGTGAGAGGGAATTGTACTCTTCACCTTGATGCGGCACGGCCTCTCGATGTTGAAGTGTTGCAGGAAGGTGGTGGCCGCTTGCTCTGCACGTCTTCGATCTAGACCTTCTACCTGTAGACTGTCGGATTCGGATGCTTCGAGTATGACGGTGGGCTTCTGGATCGCTAGGCCTAGTGAGCCGTAGATTCTGCCTAGTCCACCGTTCACGTCAAGTATCCCCATGTGCAGTCGGGCAGGCGTTTTCACGGTGACGATCTTCATTTTATCCGATATGCCTCCACAGGTTGATGCGTCTCCAAATATCATCCATCATTTCAGAGTACGTTGAGTCAGGCGCGATGCGCTCAACGAGACGGTGGTAATGCTCAACTAGGGTGATTAGCTCTTCTGCTTTGTCTGGTCTACCAGCGTTCAGGTGAGACTCGATGCGTGTTGCATGTATGAGGCCTTCGATGACTGCTGGGGCGGCTCGGTTGTAGACGTGAGGAAGGTAGGAGCGGTTTAGCATCAGCGTCGACTCGACTCTGCAGAGCATCTGCGCCCGATCCTCAGACTCCTCGACATCGGTTACTAGGAGCTCGATGCAGACATCGGTGTTAGTCATCCGAGGAGCATCGACTATCGATGCCTTAGCGAACCACTCTTTGGAGAGCTCGCCGCCAGGGTTCGCGTCTTTGAAGACGGTTCGATAGAAGAGGGAAGGATCAGACGTTATGTTCGCAACTCCGCTTCTCCACTTCAACAGGTTTCCGTAGGTCTGAGAGGATTTAAACGGCTTCAAAATAATGCTTCGCATATCCTCTGTTGAGGCACCCATCGGAGCAGCGTGTGGACGGTGAGCCTCATCAAAGGTCGAGACGATAACCTCGACAATCCCGTTCCGGATGAAGCCTAGCTCCGACAAGTCGCCTGAAGGAATCACAGAAATCGGCTAGAGGTTAGCGGCGGCAATATAAACGTGAACCTATTCTATCTATCCATCAGCCTGTCTGTTTGCGGTCTGTCGGTCGGTGTAAGTTTGGGGTTACTTCATTCCGTACTTGCGCTTCATTTCATCCAGTGCGCTTAGGTGGATATGGTCTAGAACTGTGCCTGATGCTTTGCGTAGCTCCATTGTGTCCACTAGCTTCTTGTATTGGCCGCCGGCGAGGCCATCTGCTATTAACGCGGCTCCTTGCGCAGCCTCCTTAACGTTCTTGGCGAAGCCTTGAACTTCCCTGATTTCACCGTACTTTGATAGGCGTTTCGTAACCTCCTTGTATATTTCAGGCACTCTTGAGAGCCGTCCAGAGATCAGGATTTCACGCGGCTCCCTGACAACGACCTTCATAGCCGCGAAGTCCCGTTCAACTCCTTCGATCAACGCGTTCCAAGCCACCTTGTACTGCTCAGAATCGTTGTGCTGCTTGCCTAGCTTCTCAGGTGTAACTGTAGGATCACCTGTGATGGTGGAGGCACCGCCCTCGAAGAGGAGACCTTTGGAGAAGGAGTCAAGCAGGTAGGCTAGCTCACCGTCCATCTTACCTTGCGAGAGGAAGGCGGGGCCAGCCACTGTTCCACCTATACCGTCAACAATCTTACCGTGCTCAACACCCATAACCGCATTATACCCGAAGCCAATCTCAACCATTATGAACGAGGTTTGATCATAGCCGATCTTAAGTCGTTTTGACTGATCATAGATGCCTAGGGTGGCGCAGCAGAGCTTATCAGCCGTACCCAGATCAATCTTGTTCACCTTCCGATGCTCAGGAACCGTACCTAGATGAATAACACCAGGGATGAAGTAGACATTCATGCCTTCATCAGCCATCATCTTCACCAGCTTCCTCAACCCAACCAGCACCCCGATCTTGAGGTCACCAGGTTTCACAAGAATAAGCTGGAAGTGCTCCTTGTCACCTATCTTGCTAATGTGGGTGAGTGGAAGCCCGTAACCAGAAGGTCCAACAATTAGGTCAAGTTTACCGGCTGATTTCAAAATATCAATTACAACATGAGGATTGTCAGCGATCTCGGTGGAAGGGATTGTCTTCTCTAAGAAGACCTTGCCATCATCTAGACCGCAGAAGTCGAAGCTCTTTGTCCCAGGATCAATGCCGACAACTCTGACCATACTTTCAGCCTACTGAACGTTAAAATGCACAGTTGATAAACCTTATTTTAATAGGTGTAGGATTTTGTACAAGCTTGGATTTAGTTTAAATCGCAAGTGCGAATATGGTTATGTTTCATTCTAGGTTGGTGCGTCCCCGCTGTTTCGTCACTACCAACCGCCAATGAAACACCTCCATCATAGTGCATTCACTATGCTGTACAACATCAGGATCATGCAAAACTTTAGGTGCCTTCATGTGAACAGTTAGCCTGCGGCTTGTAACGCGTCTATTTTTTGGTTTTTATCTTCGTATAGTAGATCGCGCTGGCTAGAAATGCAACTGTTGTTGCGGTCAAGAGAATAATCGTATACATACTTAGTAGCATTGTAACTCTAACTTCGGGATCGAGGCTTGCGTTCCCTATGAGTGTGGAACTAAGCCCGAATACCTCTACATTCGTAGAGTAATCACCTAGAGGTATCGATTGGTATGATACTACTCCCTCTTTATCGGTTCTTCCCATTTTGGCCGTTTTATTGGCGAATTCGGTGACAACGGTTGCGTCAGGTATTGGTTGCCCTAAGGGATCTTGGACAATAATTTTCAAGGGGTACACTTTGGTCTGAATTTGGATCTTTCCGGGGTTGGAAACGGAGAGGGTTGACTTAGCTGAGTCTACTACGTCTACGCTCATCCAAGATATTTCGTCTATGGAGTAAGTTTCTCTGTCGAGCCACTGCTCATAATCCTCAAGGACGATATGGTTACCGGTTTTATCGGTGAGCTTAATTGATGAAGGTCTAATTGTCTGCTGTTCAGTTGAATCGGTAAAGATCAATGAGATTCTATATTGGGTCGTCCAATCTGCAGATATCGAGTGTGGCGAGGACATTATAACTTGTCCTTCTGGAGTTTCCGATTGTATATCCCCTATCCATTTGACGAAGACATGTCGGGTTTGATTTCCCCATTCCACAGGTGTCCGGATTTTGAATGACGCTGTTGCACCAGTGTCGTACCAGTTTTCACCCTCTGGCTGTCCGAGGGGTGATACAATTCCTAAGTAATACTGGGTCATCCATTTTGCTTCTATCAGCATTGGTCTGTCCACAGTTACATTTTGTAGATTCTCTTCGGCAACTATATTTCCCATCCATCCCAAGAATCGGTGGCGGGTTTGGTTTCTGTGTTCCTCTAGAGCGGAAACTTGAATTAATGTTTGCATTCCTTTATCATGCCACCCTTGTCCTTTTGGGTTTCCGTAAAGAGAAACTAGTTTCATGAAGTATTGTGTCGTCCAAACTGCTTCAACTTTCTTTGGAGAGCTCATTACGATTGTTGTTTTTGTATCGTCTACTGTGATGTCGCCCTTCCAAGATGCAAAGACATGACGGGTTGAATTTGCGTATTCCGATGTTGGCGGAACATCTACTGTAGCAGTGACTCCTTTATCATACCATCCGCCACCCGTAGGTTTGTTGTACTGGGATAATGTTTCTAGAAGATACTGGATGATATAGACGAAGCGAACTTCGTGGGGTTTGTCCATTATAATACCATCTTGTTGAAATCTTCCAGCTTCGGAATGTATTATTTCTCGAATGGGCTCATTATCCAACTGCCAATGATTCAGTAGCTCACGCACTCCTTTTTCGGATGTCTCCCAAAGATTCTTACTCGAAACCTTCACAGTTGCACCTTTATCGAACCAGTTGTCAAAGGTGGGTGATGACGATATCTGGGTCTCATGCCCTCCAGTTACACTAAGAAGATATTGTGTAATGGCCTCAAAATTCAGATCTTTTTTACCGTCGACAACTATCTGAGGCGTTATGTAACGTGAGGCATTCGCCCGAAATATATTGTATCTATCTTCATCCAGTCGATAAGATATCAAGTTAGAACGGGTATTGCCTTCTGTTACATTCCAAACGTGATCTGTGCTAACTGTTACTGATTGTCCATCATCCCACCATCTGTCATCCGTGGGACTGGACGTCCCAAAGCTCAGGTTACTACCTCCTTGCACGTCTAGGAAATATTGTTTTACACCTATTATCCTGATAGTATTTGGACGGTTCATCTCGAACTTAATAATAGAGATGCCAGAACTGCTTCTGGTCACATTCACTGTCTGATCATTTAACTCGAACGATCTGAGATTGAACCTTGATATGTGTGGTATCAAGGCCCAGCTGTTATTGCCTGAAATCGAGATAGTCTCCCCTGCATCAGGCCAGCCTCCTCCTTTGAATCCAGCTTCGCTTGGCGCATCAATACTCAGTAGATATTGAGTTCTCCATATTGCCTCAAGGACCTTCGGGGAATCGATAAGTATAGTTCCTGAAGTTTCGCTGCCTGAAAAGTCGCCTGACCAGTATTTGAACGCGCGGCGGGTCCCATTTCCATAATCAATATTCGGTTGTGCTGAGAATGAGACCTGCGTTCCTATGTCGTACCAGCCTTGACCTGATGTTGCTTTGTTTGATGATAGAATAAAGAGTTCGTACTGCTTCTTCCAGAGAGCTGTTACTGATTTCGGGCCATCCATTAGAATCGAGGTAAGTGAATTAGATGCGGTAGTTGAGCCTGACCATGACGTGAACACCCTGCGAGTTCGATTACCTTGATCGAACATGGGTTGGACTGAGAAAGGGGCGTTTGTCCCCGAATCGTACCATCCTGCCCCCGAAGGTGTGCCGTAACTTGTGCGTACGGTTAGGCGGTATTGTATGCCAAATTGAGCGACTAGGGTAGGCGAGCTGGCGTCAAAGGCGAGATTCGTGGACGAAGACTGGTATCCATTAGTCCACCCTTTGAATTCATAACGTGTATCATTAGTCTGCGAAATGGTTGTGGAGGAGATTGAAACAGAGTGGGCTTTTCCGTCAATGAGAAACTTTCTTGGCAGTAGGTTAGGTGCATATTCTTTACCATCAACCACAATTGAAACCGATCTTGGTAAAGCATCAATTGTCGCATATTTTGTCTCTATTTTTCCAGAACCATAGATTTGATCCTTTCCCGGCTCACCTAGGTCTACTGCAATTTTCTCGGCCAGCGCCGCAATTTCATCAGCAGTTATCGATGGCATCGCGCCTACGAGTAAAGCGGCGAGCCCCGCTGCATGCGGGGCAGCTGCAGAAGTACCGTAAAAAGCTGAGGAGTAGGCTGTCGTCAAGACGCCGTCAGGCGCAATTAAATCTGGCTTTATACGTCCATCCGCGGTTGGCCCTCTTGAACTAAATGGTTCTAAAGATCCAGTGCTCCACTTAAATGCGCCTAAGGCAATCGCGCCCTTCGCATCAGCCACGTTAGTTATGCTTCCAGATGGAACTTGGTATTGTAGTGGGCCAGCTCCATTGATGAAAAGATCGAATTTCGCATCGCCAGTTGCGTTAAACTTGGTTATTGCGATGTAGTAATTTCCATCAGCATTTGCGGTATACGCTATCTTTTCAGTCGGCCACCAGCTACCAGTTTGGCGGTTGCTGGATTGAGATACTTCAATGAGTGAACCCGCAGATTCCCGAAACAAATATAGATCGTAATCTTGATCACTATACCACCAATCATTCCAGCTGAGGTCTATCCGTACCGTTTGACCACTTTTCATGGGGAAATCATTCGTCTCATCATTTCCATTTATGTTCAACCAATTGTCAGTATCAAGATCTTGGAAAGTTCCGCTCCAATGGAGCTCAGCACTATTGCCTACCGCTACTATTGGTAAGACTCCTGATGTTCTGGCATTTTCTAGAACTTTTGAAACCGCGCTCGTTCCGTCGGTTGGTCCAACATTTGTAAAGCCAAGTGAGATTGAGAGGATGTCTACATTTCTACTTACTGCGTAATTGACTGCGTCAACAAAATCGATGTTTGTTCCAATAGCATATAGAAATAGCTGAACGTCTGGGGCGACATCAACAATAATTTCTGCGCAGGCGGTGCCATGTGTAGGATCGTCGCCGGAGATGCCCACTCCATCAATAAAGGACTTCGCTTCAACAATATTAGTGGAGATCTCTGGGTTATTGATACTGAATCCACCATCAATTATGGCGACCTTTGCTCCTCTTCCAGTCTGTCCTATGCTATGTGCAATGTTGGCACCTAGAACATTAACACCTTCACTTGTAATACCATAGAAAACAGGCGTTACAGGCTCGCTGACGAAGTTAACAAAACTGAGTGACGCTATGGCTTCTATATCTGCAGCTTTAGCTCGTCCTTGCACAAGATTTGAATATGCGCGGTGAACCTCAAAACCTGATTGCGCTAATAGGGGCGAGAAGTTAGTATAATCCCCCTTCAAATCTATTAGAATCGGCACATTATCTGGACTTGTTTTAAAACGCTCCATAAGCTGGTAATTTATCTTCGGGTTGATGCCCTCAGTCATTAAGCCGGGGTCTGCTTGGAGATTTATGAGGCTCGATGATGGGTAATTTGATTGTGCCGAAGCAACGATGATGGTATTCTCAAAGGAAATCAGTCCGCATAAGATTACTATTACGATCCATGCGGCGCTCCTAGAGAATTTTGATTGCTTCCTCAACGTCAGGTGCGAAGAACCCAATAATTGGGTTTATTATTTAAATAATATGTTTTGTGGTTCGATTAACTGGAAGTCAGCTTGACTAAACATCTTCTTTCACGATCTTCTCTTTTACTCTGGAACAAACAATCCAAGCATTTTACTGCCAACGCTCCCAGCTGTCCACATGAACCGGTGGCTAACACCAGTAATACGAGTAGATCCAGTTCAGCCAAGTCTTCACCACTGAGCAGAACCTAAGCGCTCCTCTCTAGAAAGGTATCCTAGCAACTCTTATTGTAAATACACATGTAATTCTTGGTTCTGCTTCATCGCTGCGTGTTTCAGCCGCGTATTTCAAAACCTTATTTAAAGCGAACTATTTCTGATTTCGATATGGGTCAGACGCCCTTATCGCCCTCAATGCCGCTCAGTGGGAAAGGTAAGGGGCTCCTAATCTTGAACCTAGTAGGGTTAGCCTTCATCTGGGCCATAGGGATCTATGCTTACATGAGCCTTAAAGGCGCGATCCCCACGCATTTCGGTCCCTCAGGTCAGCCTGACGCGTACGGTTCGAGCGAAGTGTTTCTGATCGTAACGCCCTTGATAAGCATCGCACCACTAGCCATCATGCTTATGACACGTTACCGCTTTACGCTCGTGAACAGATACCCGTACCTCATTAATCTACCCGCCTTCTACGCCTACATTACACGGATACCGTTTGAGAGAAGAGGGTACTGGGTTAACCGGTATTTCGAGGCAATGCTAGCAATCGGTGCTTTTCTGACGCTTTACTTCAACCTGCTTCTACTGGGAATCTACTTGGGAACGATTCAAGAAGCTCTGCCGAGCTGGTTCTTGCCAAACACATTTCTGATGATGCCCCTGATGGTAGGGGCACTGTTCTATTACTTCTATAGACTATCAAACCAGATGAAAAAGGAGATGACGGAGGTTAACCAGAAATAGCAATCAAATTCGACCAACGGTACACAACAGCTCTCAGGAGACAGGTATCCTCTGTGCAAAGAACCGGCTAAATTATCTCGGCAAGTCAACATAATAGATGTCAGGTGAACTAGAACAGATGAAGACTGCAGATAACGTGATGATGGCAGCTCAGCTCGCCGCTGCCCTAGAAGTCTCCGCGACACCTAAGCCTGGAAACGTTCACAGGGAAGCTGATTATCCTACAACTCGGTTCGAACAGTTTCTCTCAGGCTCAATAGCTCTCGGCCCAGCTATGAGAAGCGCAGCTCAGCAGGGTGGCCGAGCAGCCTCAGGCGCAGTTGAATATTCTCAAATCAGGATAGGTCGTTGGACAAGGAAGGCTGTGATTGCTGTCAATGCCTCGCACAGCGGTGGGAACACGCATCTAGGTATCTGCATGCTCTTTACCCCTCTCGTGGCGGCCGCTGGAGCTCTCATTGAACGCGGTGTAGAGATTGAGGCTGAGAGACTGCGAAACGAGGCTGTAAAGATCATTGAATCCACAACTAGCGAAGATGCGGCTGAGATTCACCTCGCAGTAGCTTCACTTGATGCTCAATGGCTAGGTCACGTCGGATCTGGAGAGGTTCCAGACCTTGCCTCGGAGGAGGGGCTGGAGCAGATTTTGAAGAAAGACATAACGTTACACAAACTCATGACCGCCTCCGCTGAGTGGGATGGAATCTCTGCGGAACTCGCGCACGGCCTGCCAGCATCATTCACAATTGGGTATCCAATGTTCTCGGAAACTTATTGGAAGACAGGTGATGTGAACGTCGCGACCGTCAACGCCTACCTGAAAATCCTATCCAAGGTTCCCGACACATTCGTGGCTCGCAAAGTTGGGCTCGCAGAAACCAAAACACACGACATCATAGAAGCTGTAGGAAAGGGTCTACCTGAGTCGCTCCGCATCTCTAAGGAAGCTGAGAAGATCCTGGAGGCTTACAGTGGGATGAAGACGGAGGAGGGGCGGCTAGAGGTTCGAAGGCTAGATCACGAGTTGAGGAGACTCGGCCGCAACCCAGGTACAACCGCCGACATTACAGCCGCATCTCTCCTGATAGCGATCCTCTGCGGCTTCCGACCCTAATCTAGTCTGGTCTAGTTTACTGGTTTCGGAAGTGCGGGAGCACTTCTTTGCTGAAGAGCTCGATTGACTTGTGGATCTTTGGTCCGATTGGTGAGCCGGTGATGAAGAGGGTGACTCCCATCTTGAGGAGCCGATCAATCTTTTCGATGCAGACATCGGGTGTGCCTACGATTGAGAAGGCTTCCATCATCTCGGGCTTTACCTGTCCGAAGACGTTGCCCCAATCACCCTTCACAATCGCGTCCTTGATCTTGTTCGCCGCCTCAACCGATATGCCGTGCCGCTGGAGCAGCGGTTCAGGTGAGCCTGCTACGATGAACGCTACGACGGGGACGGCTGCTTGACGAGCCTTTTCCAAGTCCTTGTCTATTGAGAAGGCGGTTGCGGCCACGACCTCTATGTCGCTCCGTTTCTTGCCTGCCTTCGCTAAACCTTCGTCAATGCTTGCGAAGGCGGTTTCAAAGTCCTTAGGGTTAGAGGCGTTGATGAGGACACCATCACCGATCTCAGCGGCTAGGCTCAGCATCTTGGGCCCTTGGGCGCCGACGAACACTGGGACAGGCTGAGGTATCTTGAAGTTGAGCTTCACGCCCGATATCTTGTAGATGCTGCCGTCGAGGTTAACTCGTTTTCCACCAGTTATGTCTCTAATAATCTGGACAGCTTCGCGTATCGTGGCTAACGGCTTCTCATGAGGGATGTTCGCCATCTCAAGAGTCGTCTTATCACCTGATCCGATGCCGCAGACAACCCGGCCGGGAGCAATCTCGGCCAGCGAAGCCATTGTCTGAGCGGTTCCCATTGGATGCAGAACGTAAGGATTAGTTACACCGGGCCCGATCTTCACGCGATCAGTATAGTTCAGAATAGTTGCGAGGCTGGTGTAGACGTTCCGGTTGTTGAAGTGATCAGTAATCCACACATAATCATAGCCAGACTTTTCCGCCAGCATCGCGTAGTAGGTGGTCTTCCAATACGCGTCCTGCGGAACAAACTCGACACCGAACTTCGCCAAGCTACTGTCCACTCCTCACCTTGGCAGCAGCCTCAGTCAGACCAAGCTCTTGAAGCATCTCAGCAGTCTTCTCCTGCTCAATAAGAACCGAAGCCTGCAACAAAGTCACAAGCCCCTCTTGACTACCTAACTGATCATCATGATAGAGACTCAGAAGACGCTTAGCCACATCAGCAGGGAGACTCTGAGCATTCTTAGACTTCAGAATAGTATCAACAAGGCCCTTCTGAAGAGAAGCCGCAGAAGAACCTGGAAGAGTCTTCAAGATATTTTCAGCATCAACCAACTTAACTCAACACTTCGACATATCACGACAGCCGTCTTTATCTATCTTTCCGTCTACCCTTTCTTCGAGACATCAGATCTTTATCGCTTAACCTGACTTTGTACCAAGGTTACAGCCGATCTACCAATAATAAGCAAACAACTTATGCAGGCCCTGCAAATCTAAACAGCGCTACAAGCAACTCTAACATAAAACCAGAAGAAATCACTGGGGGATAATCTTGCAAACAGAACAAATGCTTTCAACAAGCGTTGCAAGCCCAGAGCTTCAGTCCAAGCAGATCCATTAGAATAACAATTGGATTCTTATGCCGCTTTCAAGAGAATATATACCCTTCCCCCTAGGTCGGCAGCAGGCGTGCGTGCATCTCGAAGCATCGCAAGTATTGCTAAGCAGCCAATAACTAATAGTAAGAAATCAGAGCCGTTTACAGTTACTTCAGGTATTTCACAGAGTCTACAGTAGCCTCAAGCAAACTGTTGACCTCTCGCCGATCCATTGGTGCAGATATGCAGCCGATGCCTCTAGGTGACAGCATTACATCCTTCATGAGTAGGCTTAGGAAGAAGTTGTACTTCCGCGCAGCATCTTCACCTGCAGCTGACCGGTAATCGACAACATCTTCCGGGGTGAAGTGGACACCGAATAGAGACGCCACCTGCGTCACCTGCGCATCAATCTTAGCCTGCTCGAATATGAGTCGAAGACCTCGCGCCGCATCCCTGCCCAGCACGTCGAGCTGCTCGTAAAGCGCCGGCGTCAACTCACCCAACAAAGTAAGTGCCACTCCAAGGCTCAGAGGATTCGCGTTCAGCGAACCGGAATGGAACACGCGCGGTAGACGCATCGGCTCGAACTGAGCCATAATGTCTTCACGCCCGCCGATAGCGCCCATTGGGAGTCCTCCACCGAGATTCTTACCCATGGCAGTCAAATCAGGAGTTATCCCGTAGTGCTCCTGTGCACCGCCTCTCGCGACCCTGAACCCGGTGATAACTTCGTCAAATATTAGCGGAATATCAAGTTTCTCGGTAACCTCGCGTAGCGAAGACAGGAACTCAGGTTTAGCTGGGATAACTCCGGCTCCGCCGAGAATAGGCTCAACGATTACCGCGGCCAGCTCCTTCTGATGCTTCTTGATGAGATGCTCAGAGGCCTCAGCGTTGTTGAACGGCAGCACAACCGTGTTCTCCACGATATAGTCAGGAATATGGGGCCCGTCTGGAACAGGTGTGGGAGCCTCAGGGTCACCCGCCTCCTTCAACGATGGGTTGGTGCTGACCATCGCAGCCTGATTGGTTCCGTGATGAGCACCTTCGAACTTCGCAATCTTCGCCCGACGTGTGAAACCGCGGGCTGCGAGCAGCGTCAAAATGGTGGCTTCAGAGCCTGAGTTAGTGAACCGGATCCTTTGAACAGAAGGCATACGCGCCCTGACAGCCTCACCGAGCTTCGCCTCATTCTCCGTCGGAGAGGAGTAAGCTGTTCCATATGC
>JACPRH010000003.1 GCA_016190055.1 Nitrososphaerota archaeon
CTGTTGAGAAAAGTCTCTCCGTGAGGATGCATGTTTGTCCTTACTGTGGGCTAGTGCTTGACAGAGACGTGAATGCAGCCAGGAATATCTTGGCACGGGGTCTGGAACAGGCCCTTGCTGAGACAGAACCAATACCTGTCATACGGATAGGCAAGTTCAGTCAAGGAAGCAAGAAGTCCAAAGCCTTCAGGTGCGGGTAGTTCACCTTGTTTTTGGAAGGTAGCGTTCAGGTTCGCAGAGGGGGCACATGTCGTATTTGTCTCCGCTGGTTCCCCGGAGGGGGCATCTGCTGCTTCCGTATTTGTCGCATAGGAATCTAGGCGTTGCCAATTATTTGTCTCAGACTTATAGAGCAGTCGCGGTGAGATTTAAGACTTCTTGAAAAGTTGTCGAGGCTGATATAGAAATTTTGTTGAGATGTGTTTACTTACTGATCACTGCAATCTCTGATATAACCGCAGTTCAAACAGACTAGTTTACAGTGAACAGCAGTCATGTCGCTTCCGCAGATATCGCATATCTCCGCACTGCTTTCCTCACGCTCTGCAGAGCCGTTATTCTCCTGCTCTAACGAAAGACCTACCAATCTCTAATCTCCATAATTCTATTACATTGAAATATAATTTAGCCTTAACTCCCATTCATTTTTAACCTGTTTGTCAAACTTTGCTTTGCTTACCATCTTTTCATCCAAATATGTGTACTGCGCCGCTATGAAAATATGCGGGCCTGCCGGGATTTGAACCCGGGGCATCCGGGTTAAAAGCTTCGCCGAGCCGAGGTTTTACCCTCTTCTCGCCGGCGCTCTTCCTAGCTGAGCTACAGGCCCACTCAGAACGGTGTTACCCATCAGTCTATCTGTATATTACAGTTTTCTCGATTCCATTCAATGATTGAGGAGAGGCTAGTCAGCGGGGTTCTGCTGATTTTTCACCGATGTGCTCAAGGTCGCTGTTGCCGTTAGGTCATGTATCCATGTGCCTGTTTCTGCGCTGCTCCAGTAGAACCACCCGATCATTCCTTTGGTTTGGAACAGGGCTACGCTGTTCTTTATCCATTGCTGGTTGATGTCTCCTGGGCTGTTTCCGGATATGCCTCCGAACTCTCCTATTTCGAACAGTTGTTTAGGATATTTCTGCTGTGCCTGCTCGATCCAGGTGGGGTCAGGTGTGCATCGGGTTCCAAGAGGTCCCGGTAGGTTGCTCCAGTAGTTTTGGAGCGTTTGTGGATCCGACCAGCAGGCGGCCCATGTGCCTGTTCTTGAGGTGGTTCGGTATACTGCGCGGTACCAGTGCAGTGAGCTGACGATTTTCGGGTCGCTCCACGGCGTGAACCTCTCATAATACTCGAAGGATGGTGCTTCCTCCGCGAATATGATGCGGTTGTCCCCGTCGTTTCTTAGTGCTTGAGTTGTTTCATCTATTCGCTGATGCCACCCGTCGTGTATGATGCCGCTTTCGTATTTTGAGGTGTAGCTGCAGTAGGTGGGTTCATTCAGGATATCAAACCCTATTACTCGTGGATTGCTTCGGGTCATCTCGGAAATTTTCAGCCACAGATTTGTAAGATGCGCGTGCCCAGTTGCGCCGCTTGTTAAGTATGAAGTGGTGTAGAAGCTTATGCTGAAGTCACTCTCATACGTCCCGGGTGGACCGCAGTACTGAGCACCCAAGAAGCGTTTCAGGTTCTGAGCGTGCGCGGGGATTTTAGCGTCAGCGTGAAGTTTAATCACGACGTTTATGTTGTTCTGCGTCAAATTACCTATCTGCTGCATCATTATCTGCAGCTCAGTATAGTTGTAGGTGTATACTGCGGGGCTCAAGCTGTTCTCCAAGGCACCCCACTCCTTCACCAGCTTGACTGTGTTGAAGCCTGCGTTCTTTATGTTCTGAGCATCAGCCGCGTAGTTGCCTGACTGGAATATCTCCGGTATATCCCCGTAGTTGACACCGATCATCGTAAACCTGCCACCAGACGAATCCACTAGCTGCCCGTTAACAATGTCAACCGCGTAGACAGTTTTCCCTGACCAAGGAGTAGTAACCGTAGTTGTGGTCGTCCGGGTCTCAATCGTCGTTGTAGTTCTGATCTTGGTTGCGGTGCTGGTCGTAATGATGGTTGATGTCGTCGGGATAGTTGTTGTGATTGTCTTTGTGCTAGTTTTAGTGAAGGGCGTTGTCGTAGTCGAGGTGGTGGTTGCGGTGCTGGTCGCTGTGACAACTGTTGTCGTTGTAGTTGTGGCTGTGGCGGGAAGCTGAGCTGTTGTGGCTGTAACTGTGAACGTTGTCGTAGTCGTGCTTGCATCAATCTTTACCACTGAACCAATTTCAGTTCGAGTAACCGAAGTAGTTGATGCGGACGTCACCGTCACAAAAGGAGCATCAGATGCCACACTCGTAGTTGACGCTACGCCAACCTGGTAACCAATCACTGAAGCCAATACTACCACGGTGAAAAATGCAGACACCAGAAGAATACCCTGCTTAACCAATTTACCATACTATAAGTGGAAAGATAGAGATAAGTCTTAACCAAATTAATCAGAATTAACATAATAACTATCTGACGCTCACGACTAGAAAAGTAAGAACCTTATCAATAGCCAAAATATCAATCTGCTTTTCTGCAAGACTACGCTCGATAAATCCTCTTGAGACAACGAAACCGCCTAAGCAGCAATCAGGTTCACTAAGAATACACTACTGTCCCTCTATCATCAACAGAACTCCCAACGAAACGGTGAAGTCCAAATAATGGAATCATCCAAGGCGTAATTCTTACTGTTAGAACTAGCTAGATTTCCTCTACCTGTCTTATCTCGTTCTACACCCTACCTTGCAACTTTAGCTTGGTGTCAAGGGAATGCTCTGAATATTTGTATTTGAAAACAGGTTACTGTGCACGTAGAGTTATACTGCACTGCTGGGCTAGACAGATTTGCAATGCTTCACAATACACTCACGCGTGCTGCGGCTGGGGCGGGAGGACTACATATACTAATGAAACAGGCATAAGAATCAAGATGCTGTTCTAAGCGATCTGCTTGGATGATATCTCTGGTTTTGCAACGCTTGCCAAAAGCTTTGTTTCTGCTTGCAAGATTATCCCCGAAGAATTTTGATCAATAATATGTTGGAATTGCATGTTCTGTTAACTGGAGTATTGTTTACTGTAATGGATTAGCTGAGTTAATGCGGGGCTGGGCAGGAACCTAAAGGTATTTTGGCTGGGGCGATGTGGGTTGAAGGGTTTGAAGTTTTCATCTGCTAAGTGGATTCTAGTTGCTGTTGGGCTCTGCTTACTGTTGGGTATAGCGGTTGTTCTATTCTTTACGGTAAACGGTGGTGGGCGTGAGGTTATTTCCTCTGGTGGCGTTGATGGGGTTTTGAATGGATCGGTGGTTGAGCTTCAGGTTAGGTCTGTTAGGGCTCTTTACGGTGTAGGTGATGCTGTGCAGGTTGAGGGAACTGTGGTTGCCGGTGCCGGTGCAGGTGCAGGTGCAGGTGGGTCTGTGGAGATTGGGGTCGTTGATCCTGAGGGAAGATTGTGGGCTTCTGATAAGGTGAAGTTGAGTAGTGTGGCTGGGAACACTTCGGCTTTTTCAGCTAGTTTTCGCTCTGTTCGAGAAGATGATCCGGCAGGGGTTTATCTTATTCAAGCAGGGCTTGACGGAGTCAGATACAATGCGTCCTTCCTTGTTTCGACTTCTTCTGGTTTAACAGCGGAGGTTCGGGGTCTCCGGCTGCAGGATGCTGGCGGTAGCGGGGGAAATGTTCGGAACAGGCGGGTAGGAGATATGCTGTTGGTCGCGGGTTCTGTCACTAATCTTGCGAAGGTGTCCAGCGACTTATCGTTTATAGTTGAGATGCGGAATGCGAGTGGCAGCTTAGTTGAGTCCGGATATGTCGGTACCGTTGTCTCGGCTGGTGGTGAGAAGGTTCTAACGGTTGGCTGGCCAGCTAAAGCTGAAGGCGTCTATACTATCTATGCATATGTGCAGGATGATGCTCAGAGCCGACGCATTATCTCAAATATCGCTACTTTTACAATCAGCGTTCAAAAATAGGTCACGCTGAGTAAGTTAGGTTTTGTTGGGGGTTGCTTCGACTGTTGCTGCGATGGTTTTGAATTGTCGTGTGAGTTCTCGGGTTATGATGAAGTGTTCTGAGACGTTTAGGCGGGCTAGGTCGCCCATTGCTTCGGCTACGTCTGGGTTTTTCAGGAGGTAGAGGACGCGTGATGCTGCTTCTTCGATGGTGTTGGCGAGGTAGCCTGTGATGCCGTCGAGGATTTGGTGCTTGATTCCTGTTGCGGGGCGGCCGACTACTGGGACGCCTTTCCATGATGCTTCTGTGACGGTTAATCCAAAGCCTTCTTTCTTTGACAGTTGAAGCGCTACGTCTGATGCTCGTTGGATTGCGTTGACTTCGTGTGCTCCTACACCTTCAAGGTTTGAGAGTATGTGTATGTCTCGGTCTTCTCCGGCATGCGCGATTGTTTTTCGATACCATGTTTCGCCTTCAGGGTCGTCTGATGCGAAGGCTCCTACGAGAAGAAGCTGAGCGTCTGGGCGGTGCTGCTTAACAAGCCGGTAAACATCTATTGCGCCTAACGGGTCTTTCCATGGGTCGAATCGTCCCACCTGAGAGATTATCGGTCGCTCAAGATCAATGTGGTATTTTCGAATAATTGATTCGATTTCGGTTTCGTCGAGAGGCTGGTTCTTCATGCTGAGCGGGTCGATTGATGGAGGAATTAGGTAGCAGGGGCGGTAACTGATGTCCGGCTGAATGTACTCTGGAAGATGAAAGATTAACGCATTGTATTTCTGAATGATTTTTTTCAGATATTGCCAGATCTCTGGATTAGGGTCACTTAGATCTATGTGGCACCGCCAGAGCCAGACTGGGATACCTGTTAGGAACTCAATTAGTGGAAGCGGCTGAGGATCGTTGATGAAGGCGACATCGTAGCCTGACCCGATTTTATTTGAGTTAGTGTGGTTGCATCCGAGGTAGAACTCCTCCGCGGATCCGCTCAGGTTAAATTCGCCGCCTTGGAGACCGTTATGCAGTCCTTTCGTGGCATCAAAGAATGCTGGTGGGCACTCAAGAACAAACCACAGAAGATCTACACCTAGCTGCTGCGCCAGCGGTATTTGGGACATCAGGAGCTCGGCTACACCTCCGCCTAGACTCGTCGAATTCACATTCAAAATTCTGAGACCATCAAGCTTCTCCGCCGCTTCTCTCAACTCCTGCATCTGCGGCTTCCCGACCACCATCTCATAATCACTAGGGGAAGAGCCTAGTGGAACCTTAAGAAAACCCATTCAAACCTTGGTCATGAGCGCTACTCCCCGATAAAAAAATACATGGTTCAGTTCTGATAACTCTTAGGGTATCACAAATGATTTTAAAGCTCTTCACCTGATACCTCTTTATTCAATCTGACTATGCCAAACTCAGTAGTAGTAACAACAGTTGCAGTCAAGTCTGTTAAGCAGAACTATACTCCATCTGAGCAGATGCTTGACCTCTTGAATGATTTCAGGCTAATGGTTAATGACTGTATCCGCATAGGTCTAAAAGAGAATGTTACAAGCCTCAAATCACTGTCACTGAAAGCGTATCATCAGCTGTCCAATTACCAAGTTCCATCATACTACAGGCTCTGCGCCATAAGTGCAGCAGTAGGGGTGCTGAAGAATTATCGAAAGGCATCTAGGAAGAAGTCTGATGTCAAGACTCCTTATGCTCGAAGGCTGATGCTCACAACATGCTACGGCTTCAAAATCAAGGATGGAAAGCAGCTACGTCTGTCTGTGAGACCACACCGCTACGAATACATCCAGCTGAACCAGCACACCAAAGATGTCCTGTCAGCTGAACCAGGACTGACTGTGAGATCAGTCTGCCTAACCACTAGCACACTCAGCATTAGCTACTCAAAGCAAATTGATGCGATAGAAAAGCCTGCAGGACTACTTGGCATCGACCGTAACCTCGACAACATAACAGTTGCAACAAGCTCAGGTGAAGATATAAGGTTTGACTTGTCCAAGGCTACTGAGATCAAGGCCAAGTACAGAGACGTCAAATCTCACTTCACCAGAAGTGATGCGAGGATCCGCCATAAAATATTCGGCAAGTACGGTGAGAAGCAGAGGAATAAAGTGAACCAGATAATTCATAATGTAACGAAGCAGGTAGTGAAGAAGGCCAAGAAAGAGAAGCTAGGCATAGCAATGGAGAAAATCAAAGGGATAAGGAAACTCTACAGAAAAGGTAACGGTCAAGGCAATCGCTACAGAGGCAGGATTAACGGCTGGAGCTACTGCGAGATTCAGAGACAAGTCGAATACAAAGCTAGATGGGAAGGTATACCTGTAGTGTATGTGGATGCGTGGGGCACATCGTCTAGATGCTCGATATGTGGGTGTAAAACATACTCGAATGAGCATAGACAGCTCTACTGTCCTAAATGCAACATCTCGGTGGATAGAGATGTGAACGCGGCCAGAAACATTCTGGCTAGGGGAGGCCTGAGGTTCGGGCCAGACTGGCGACCAATTGAAGCGATGGTGTCAGTCAAAAGATGACAAGTCGATGGCCGCCAGATAACTCACCGAACAGCGTAAGGGCGCCCACGAGCTTCAGCCGTGGGAGGAATTGCTTACGTCAGATTTAAATATTGAATTATCTCTTCAATAAGAAGTATGCTTCTGTCTCTGATGGTTAGGCTTGAAACGAGTGAAGCGGAAAAGGCCTTGCTGTTGGAGACGATGAAGCAGTACAATTCAGCAGCGAATTTCACTGCGGAAAAAGCGTTCGAGCTGAAAATAGCGAATAAGTATGAGCTCCAAAAACTCTTCTACAAAGAGATACGAAGCAGATTCAGCCTCAGCGCCCAGTTCGCCATCAGGGTGATCAGCAAAGTAGTGGAAGCGTACAAGCGAGATAAGAGTGTCAAACCTGCATTTAGAGAGCTCGGTGCAATTCAGTATGACCAGCGTAACATGTCATGGAAGGGTTTGGACAAGGTATCTCTGACTACGTTGCAGGGCAGACTCAAACTCAGAACAAGAATAGGGGAATATCAAAAGTCAAGAGCTGATCGGATAAGGGGTCAGGCAGACCTCATCTATCGAAACGGCGTCTTCTACCTCATTGCTGTTGTAGATGTTCCCAACAAGAAGAAGAGGTGTGAGTATGAACCAGTGGGTATGCTCGGCGTTGACCTCGGTATCGAAAACATTGCTACAGACAGCGACGGAGAGGTGTTCAGCGGAGAAAAGGTTGAGTATGTGAGGAAGCGATACAACGGACTCAGAGCAGGTCTACAGAAAGCCAGGGCTACATCACGGCACAGGGCGGCACAGAGAAAATTGAAAAGAATGTCTGGAAAGGAGCGCAGGTTCAAGCGTAACGTTAACCATGTGATATCTAAAGTCATCGTCTCGAAGGCCAAAGGCACAACTAGGGCCATAGTTCTTGAAGACCTCAAGGGTATCCGCTCTAGGGTAACAGTTAGGCATGAGCAGCGAGATAGGCACTCGAAATGGGCGTTTGGGCAACTGAGGCAATTCCTTGAATACAAGGCGAAGAGGGAAGGTGTCCCCCTGTTGCTAATAGACCCAAGGAACACGTCGAGAGAATGTCCTGAGTGCCATGTAATCGATAAGAGGAACCGGCCAACAAGGAACGACTTCGAATGCATCTGCTGCGGATACAAAGAGGCGGCTGATTATGTTGCAGCGAGAAATATCGCTGCGAGGGCTCCAGTCAATGAGCCTATTGTAGCGCCGACTTTAACAGGCAGTTACAAGCCAACGACTTTAGTCATTGGTAGTTGACTATTAGGATGATGAAGAAACATTCAAGGCTTCGAATTCTTGAGAACTACTAGGATACGTTACCGCGACCGAACTGCGCTAACCTGAAAAGTTTGCACATTAACGTTCTATTGTTCCATGCAGTTAGTTCTGTAGATTAACTGCGAGTCTCTTAGCTCACCATCTAAGCAGCTTCTGATAAATCAGTAACGCATCTCCAATTGAGTAGAAGTCTTTGATTTCCGCTATCTTCTGGAACCTGTTCTTCACGTAAAATTCTTGAGCATTCTGGTAGACTGATCTTGAAGAAGTCTCTGCCAGTATCATTCGTCCACCACAGTTTGTGATTACTCTTTCAGCCGATTCTAGAAGTTGTTGACCTACACCTTTCTGCTGGGAGTCCGGGTCAACAGCAATCCAGTACATATCGTACGCCCCGTCGGTAAACGGTCTTCTTCCAAAGCAGACGTAGCCTATTACTTGAGACGTTGCATCGTCAACCGCTACATGTATCATGTAATCCTCGCCGCCTGCTAGACATTGGTCTACAAGTTCAACCGCTACTGCAATCTCCTCCTTGTTGAACACTCCTACCTTCTTGATGATTTCTTCAATTCGCGGTCGATGTGCTGCTGAGAGCGGCATCTGCTCTACATGGAAGGAGGACATAACAGTCACTCAATGTCATTGTTGAGTTTGGCTTGCTTAAGAGGTCTTCTGAAGTAGATGCGGCAGACCATACCGCTTCAACGCGTGATAGAGAATTGTGTTGATCAGTTCATCGTAGGAGTAGCCGGCTGTCATCGCTGCTTCAGGGAGGCATGAGTGCGCTAAAGGATCAGGGATCATTCCAGGCAACGGGTTAACATCCAAGATGTGCAGATGTCTTTGGTCGTCTAGTCTTCCGTCCATGCGGCAGATGTCTCTGCAACCCAGCACGTTGAAGACTGATCGCGCCGTATTCTCAATATGGGCTTGAATATCAGGTTCGAGCCGCGCTGGACACTTGAACATCTCAATAGGCTTCTCGGGGGTATCCCAGATCCATTTTGCTTCGTAGGAATATATTCTGCTGGCTCCTTCAGGAAGTTGCTCAAAATCTATCTCAACGATTGGGAGCACCTTCGGTGGATTATTTCCGAGCAGAGCTATCGTGAACTCTCGGCCGCTGATGTACTCCTCAACTATCGTGGGTTGATGATAATTCTCGATAACCCAAGATATCTGCTGTGAAAGGTCTTTGCTGTTCCTGACAAGGGATTTGTCTCTGATGCCTTTGCTTGACCCTTCATGGAGTGGCTTCACCATCAGCGGAAAGTCAAGTTGAGTCGACACCTTGTCATTAGCAGAGTAGAATATCTGGTAGTGTGGGGTGTCAATTCCGTGAAGCCTCAGCACATCGTTAGTCATTGCCTTGTTTAATGCGATCGCCAGCGTTAGAGGACCGGAGCCTGTGTAAGGAATTTTCAGTCTCTCCAGCATCGCGGGGATGAAAGCTTCTCGGCAGTCACCTCCCTCTCCTTCAGCGATATTGAAGACCGCATCAAGCTTAGACTCCTTGAGCTTTGCTAAGGCCGTATCATCTGCCTCAATGAGGACTACTTCATGCCCACCCTTTTTTCTTAGAGCGTCAGCTATTGCTGTAACTGTAGTCTCATCGTCAAACTCTGCGTAGTAATCCACAGGCAGCTCCGATGCAGGTGGTGACGATGGCGATGTTTTTCGGAGATTGTATGTGAGGCCGATTCTCAATTAGCGAGGTGTCTCCCAATCTTACCAGTCGTTACTTGAATGGGGATCGGGGCTTTACCCGAAGGCTGGCTGTATTCGAACTTTAGATCTTGGTAGTTGCGTAGAACAATTTTGTCTCTTCCGAGTTCTTCAATGAAGTTAGGCAGAATGGGGACCTTTCCACCTCCACCAGGCGTATCGACAACGAAGTGCGGCACAGCGAGGCCTGAGGTGTGACCAATAATCTCCTTCAGTATCGCGAGCCCAGTTTCGACACGGGTCTTGAAGTGCTGTCCACCTGTGACATCATCCATCTGGAAGAGATAGTAAGGCTTCACCCTTATCCTGAGAAGCTTCTGCACCAGTTCTCTCATCACCTTTGGGCTATCGTTAACATTCTTTAGGAGAACCGTTTGGCTTCCTAATGGGATACCAGCATCCGCCAAGAGACCACATGCTCGAGCACTTGCATCGTTTATCTCGCGCGGGTGGTTGAAGTGGATGTTCATGTAGAGTGGATGATATCTTTTCAGTGTTCTGCAGAGATTTTCGGTTACCCGTTCAGGCAAGGTACAGGGAATACGTGTACCTATCCGGATGATCTCCAGATGCGGGATACTTCTCAAACCGCTGAGGATTGTGTCAAGCATCCTATCAGAGAGCATCAACGGATCTCCACCTGATAGAATGACGTCTCTGACCTCAGGATGGGCCCTGATGTATTCTATCTGCCGCATGATGGCGTTTTGAGAGACGAACTTCCGCACATCCCCTACTTCACGCTTTCTTGTGCAGAACCTGCAATAAGTGGCACACTGATTCGAGACCCTCATCAACACTCGATCAGGGTAACGATGCACCATCCACGGGACAGGACAGTCACGCTCCTCCGCAAGAGGATCTTCAGTTCCGCCTGCACCGCTCAGCTCATCGACACTGGGGATACATTGCCTCCATATAGGATCATCAGGCTCTTCAATGAGGCTGAGATAGTGCTCTGTGATGCGCATTGGATATTTCTGGGCGACAGCCTCCAGTCTCGAGGCGTCGACGTGAAATCTCCGAGAGATTTGAGCGGGCTTAGTTATTGGGACGAGTCTTATGCTGTCTTCGGCCAACCTATCCCGCTAGCCTTGGTTTTCGACGAGTTGTAATATATCAACCCGAACTACTACACCAGTATAGTCTATATCGAAGTAGAAAGGAGCTTTTTATTCTTTTCCTCATCACGAAAATTACGATAGTTTGACTTCACATGCAGTCTTCCTATAACCATCTGAGTAATTGCTACAACATACATATTATAGGTGAGGGACGAATAGAATCTCTCTTCGATCAATTGGGAAACGTTCTGAGGTATGTGTAATACATCATGAGGGTCGATGCAGGTTTAAAGTATCGGCTAAGCCGGTTATGACCTTAACTTGGCTGTAAACATCTTTGGCGATCAATTAGTACGCCCTAAGTGACATTACGGTGCATTCGATTCATGGAAAAAATATTATATTAGTAAGGGGAAGGCGTGATACCCGACCTAAGAATTATTTGAGATGATTGGTTTGTCAAACTTCAATATCGCCATCTTGCATAATGACGTTCCCCCTGGAGCCGATCCATCTGAGGATGTTCTAGACCAAGTGGATAGTGTAGTGAAGTGTCTCTCAAAACTGAATATTGGATATACAATTGTTCCAGTGGGCGATGAGATAACACAGTCCATTAACACCCTCGTTTCGCAGCGGCCGGACGCGGTCTTCAATCTTTGTGAAGGAGTTTACGGTCTGAGTGGTCTTGAAATGAACATGGCGGCTGTACTGGAGCTTCTCAGAATTCCGTACACCGGCTCGCCTTCTCTCTCACTCGGATTATGTCAACAGAAGGATCTTGCAAAGAACATCTTGTCAGCCAATGGAGTACCAACTCCAAAGTATATTGTCTTAACAGATAACGAGGTATATTCGCTACGTGGCTTTAAGTTTCCGCTTTTCGTAAAACCGGTACAGGAAGATGGTAGTCTAGGCGTCACCGGAGAAAACGTGGTGTGGAACCGTCGCCAGCTAACTGAGCGTATCAGCTATGTTACCAAGACCTACAAACAACCTGCGTTGGTTGAGGAGTTCATAGATGGGCGAGAGTTGAACGTTGCCTTGCTTGGCAATAATCCCCCTGTAGTGTTGCCCCTCGAAGAAGTTTTGTTCGTAGGACAAGAGAAGATTTTGAGTTACAACGCCAAATGGATCAGGGCGAGCCGCTCATACGAGGAGACAACACCTGTCTGTCCCGCAAACCTCGATGCAGATATTCTGAAAAAGGTCGAAGAGGTTGCAATCTTATCCTTCCGCCTCCTCCGGTGCCGTGATTACGCCCGCGTGGATATTCGCCTATCAGGTAATACGCCGTACGTCCTTGAGGTTAACCCAAATCCTGACATTGACCCTAATGCTGGTTACGCATTCTCTCTTCAAGCTGCAGGGTTAAGTCTTGAAGAGTTTGTAGAGCGTGTAGTCGGCTACGCGTTAAGCCGAAAAGATCACCCCTAACGTTAGCCCGTTTTCGCCATTAGACGGCAACAGTGTTAAAACGTTAGTTGAACCTCTTAGGTAAGAGTATAATAGTTTGGGTTATGTCTTTGGAATGCGTCGTATCGAGCTTTGACTAACGTCTGTCTTCTCCACCGATGCGCTGCTTGCTGTCAAGAGACTGAGATGCCTTTGACCAGAGGCGATATTGAGCGGATTGTGTCTCTCGGATATCGGGAGGATTCGTTCGTTGTGGAGCGTGGAGGATTGAGGCGTCTTAGGAATATTCGGGGAAGCTGCATCTTTCTTGGTGATGGCTGCAAAATCTATTCTGATAGGCCAGAGGGCTGCACACTCTACCCTACTATATACGATGCGGCAGGGAAGCGAGCCGTCCTGGATAAGGACTGCCCATACAACAGAGAGTTTCACATATCCTTCAAAAAGTCGAAGCGGGTATCGCGGCTCTACGCAACTCTGACATCACCTGAACAATGAATAAATCTGATGCTCGTTGATGCGTTCATAGGATTGGCATCGTGTTGTTCTCTCTTCCTTTTACAGTGTCTCATCACTAGAAGCCTGTGACCCTATTCTCCTGCTGTGGCTTTAAGTGTCCATTTTTGGGTAGTAAAGAAGAAATAACAGAGAGGCAGATATGTGGTCTTAACCTGATAGGAAGCGACACTAAGGCGATCAATATGATGTGTCAAGTGGATGGCTGCAACAATAAGGGCTTCATGGTGCGGAGCATCGAGCTTGATGACCCAGTTAATGGGACCCTAACTCTCACGATTTTCCTCTGCGAAGAGCATAATGAGGACAGCCGGTTAATAGCAACTCAGTGGATACCAGTTACTCAAAGTTCTTTCTCAATCAGCCCGTAGAACTAAATAGACGCTAGTTTTGCAAACGAATCTCTGGTATTATCTAGAGATCCGTCGGAGCCTCCAACCCTGGTCTCTCAGTTTCAGAACCTGGGGTCTATCTCATATAATCGCGAGTTGGCAGGACAGAGTTTCCGTTATTGGACGCAAAGGTAGAAATAACGTGTTTGCTGCGCTCATGGCGTCTCAACAACCGTAGATGCAACATAGGGATGATAGATATGATGTACTATGCGAATGGTTGCGATAATAATGAGTTCGCGGATAATGCGGGAGGAGGCGTTCAACGAATATGACGCGCGGAACGCTGTCTACACTGCTACAAGCATGTTCATCATTCTTGTTCCCGAAGCGACGCCGCATCAATATCACTGAGACACACATTACTCATGCGCTTCGCGAGACTTTGAGCCGAACCCCAACAAGTGATGAGGTTGATCTATTCTTGAACCACTTACTCAACAATACAAATGACTGGGTTGAAGATATGGCGCAGAACTTTATCGAAGACATAAGCGAGGTCGCTTCTACTTCCGATGTCCGCTGCAGCCAAGTCGATGAAGATGATCAAGAGTCGAATCCCTTTTTCTCCCCCGCTGTCTTCTCTTCCTGCCCATCTAATTGTCCCTTCAAAGATAGGGATGATGCCAAGATGGACGCAGAACATACGGAAGAGCTCGGGGATGAAGATCGCTTCGATTTCAGCGGGATCATACCTCGGTGATACTGTCTAAGCCACGTTGAACTCGTTTAAACGTCAAAGAGCGATTAGACAAGCGTCGCAAACTAAGTGTGAAGATATCTTCTTCTAACTGCTCCAGAGTAGAAATGTATACAGATACTCAAAGCCAGTGCGCCAAAAGCAGCTGGCAAGTTAGCGCCTACTGTTAATTCATTGGATATTCAGTAAACAAGTTCTCGCCGCATAGGCATTTACGCGCTTATGCTCTGGATTTCAGTTACGATATTTCACCATGTCAGAAAGGCGATTAGTAATTGATTTTTATGTAAAAAATGGCCGCCTGTTTTTCTTTGAGATCTAAGATTAAGGTATCTGTTTTTCCCAATTTAGGGAACTTTAATTACGTGATGGCCTGAAGCGAAGAAACAGTGATAGAAAAAAAGATGCTAAACATCCCATTAGATGATCTATCTTATTCGAAGGATCTGAAGGCGCTCTTCAGAAGGTTGTCGGCTGGTGCCAGCGGCTACTGGTACTTCATAAAATCTCGAACGTTGGTGTATACGTTTGCTTCGGCTACCTGTATCGCGGCTCTTATCTCAGTACAGGGCGCGGCGTCCCTCCCTCTTCTCCTTATTGCAACGCTAGGCATGTATCTAGCAAGTCTAGGTGTCTATGTGTACAACGATATCACCGACATAGGTGAAGACTCGATAAATTCGGCGCAAAGACCCTTGATCGCAGGAAAGGTGACGAAGTCTCAGGCAGCTAAATTCGTAGTCGCAATATGGTCAGCATCGCTGCTTCTGCAGGTCTCTCTTACATGGGCTGCCGCCGGCATGACTTTGCTCTACATATTGTTAGGCGTAGTTTACTCTCATCCAGCAACTCACCTGAAGAAACTTTTCCCACTGAAAACTGTGGTTACAGCACTGGGTGGGGCGATGGCGAGTTTAGTAGGTGGCCTAGCTGCAGGCGGTATCACACCGCAGGTGCTCTTCGCGGCTACTGTGTTCTTCCTCTTCTTTTTCATACTCGGCCCTCTAGGCGATGTGGGTGATTTAGAGGGTGATAGGATGCAGGGCAGAAGAACATTTCCTGTGGTGTTAGGCATTAAAAACACGATACGGTTGGTTCTCTCACTACCCGTAGTCATATCGCTTCTTGCACTCATATCTTATCACTACTTCAACTTCAACTTAGTCTCACCGATACTTGTCGGCATAATATCCACCGTCTCGTTCCTAATACTGAGGCCGCTAACCAGCCACTGGGAAGACAAGAAGTACCTGAAGAAGACTAGAAACAGAATCAGGCCTATGCATATACTCTTGCAGGCGGCAATTCTGTTTTCAGCTATTTAGCTGGCAAGTCTTGTGAAGGATTTAACCTGACCGCCACTTCAAGTTAGTCTTTGGGCGCGTGGATGGTGCTTCGGGTATTGCGTGTTCGGTTTTTCCTTCCCAGAGCGAGTCGAAGGTTGCCTTCATGTAGTTGAACAGGGTCTCGTTCTCAATGAACACTGCGCCAGTGAATTTGTCTGGGTGCTGAGCATCTACCAGTTCTATGCCTACTCCTCGTCCATCCATCAGTATGAAGCTGAACGGGAGTTGGCAGAACTTTCGTTCTACCTTATATGGGTAGAACGGGTTGACTGCAACTTTCACACGCTCGGATGCGTGACTGTCAGTCATCTCAAGTTTACCTTTAGTTTCATTTACGTAGTTCTTCAATAGTTTGCTATCGGCAAGTACCTTGACAGTTGCTCCGGCTTGCGCTTTGGAGAGAATAGCGCTGATAATTCTTTCTTCAGTAAATCTGGATGCGAGGTAGATGCTTTTCCTAGATGTCGATAGTCTCTCAACTATTGACTTGACCATTTCTTCATATGACCGGGCGAGGCGGGGTATAACCCACGACCCTTCACCTATACGCTCCGGGCTGTCAAAGATAATTTTACGCACAAAGCCGCCTATCTCTTCCTCCGTGAATCTCCCAGATTTTCTCAGTTCCTCAATCATCTGAAGTTCCTTTTCACGTTCAACAATCTGTAGCAAGCCTACAAACTGCTGTTCAAACAGTGAACCTAGAACTGTATACCGGTACTGAGTGCCGTCCTTTTCAACCAATCCGCATTTTACAAGCTCACGCAGTCTAGTATAGTATCGCTTCTTCGACATCCCGAGTTCTTCAAGGGCTTCCTGCCCACCCTTCATGCCACGACCTACTTGGACAAAAATCTCAATGGCATCAACATTTGAGAGTGCGGACCCTATCTTACTCATCTGTCTGAATAGATGTTTGTTCTGAGAATCCATTAATGTTTTAGCCCCATTAAAGTTACTTAAAACAGTTTCCCATATAAGGATTAAACTCTAACTAATGTCCCGACGGTAGAGACGAACGATGCGCAAACTGCGCACTGCAGTTAGATGGGGGTGACGCAACAAATAATTTTCAATAGTCAAAAAACAATCTCGGCGGAATGACATCTCTGTCTTCCGCCAGTAAGCTGCCGGTTTAGAAAAGAAAAAGCACGCCTTTCTTTAAATGGCTACTCTTCCTTCGTTCCTTCCCCGATCACTTCTGCTTGGGCAAATCTAGGTGCAACGTCTGTTACCTTGATTCGCGCTTTCTGACCTGCTTTTGTTCCTGGCACGAAGATGACGAAACCCTCGATCTTCGCTATACCGTCTCCACGTCGGCTTGTCTCTGTTATGGTGACATCATATTCCTTACCGGCCTCGACTGGCGCAGGCTTTGAAGGCCCGAACCCGCCAAAACCGCCACGTTCTTGGCTCAACTACTTCTCTCACTCCTAGCGCTCGGATGCGCCGAATCTTAGTAGAGACGCGTTTAATATATGTCTACCTATGTCTGCAGTTTATCCTTCAACTAGTGGGACGTATACTGCTCTCTTCTTATCCGCCTCTTCGATTATTCTTGAGACGGTTCTCCTTCTCCAGTTTACTCGGTGCTGCGAGTGGCAGACCTCGCATCTGAAGATGGATTCTGTGAGGGTGCTTCTAGATCTTCTTCCACCTGATTTTGAGAATTCAGCCTCTTGACTATCTTCAGTGCTTTCCCAAGCCTGAGGCGATGGTTGTTGCTGGCTTAACTGGTACTCACGGATCATTCGGTCCAGTGTGCTGGCGCTGACGCCTGTTGAAAGCGCGGCCTTCAGAAAGTGCGTCTGCTTTTCCTCGTTCTTTAGCTGAGCTATCGCAATCAGGTGCTTAAGACCTATGCTGGGTTCACTCTCGCCGTTAAAGAGCGACTGGGCCTCTTTCTTGACCTCTGGGGACAGGTTCCTGAGTTGAAGGATTCGCACGATCCACGATTGGTCGAAAAGATGATCAAACTTCTCTTCAAGCTGACGGGTCGTGAGTTTACCGTTTCCTCCATCCCAGTCTTCATAGAACACGTCGAAGAGTCGCATTGGGTCGAGCTTTCCGCGAAGGTAATTCATCTTTATGCACATTACTTTCGCCTGCTCATCGTCGAGATCCACTATGATAGCAGGCACTGCTTCCCATCCGTGTTCCTTCGCAGCTAAGAACCTGTGTTCGCCGTCGATTATCTGCATCTTCCCAGACTGCTGTGATCTCACAATGACTGGCTGCATCTTTTCTGGCCCACTTCTCTTCACCGTCTCGATTAGGAGACGCATCTGCGCCTCGGACATAACATTGCAGTTCCAGGGGTTAACCTCTAGATCAGATACCGGTATTGAGACTACTTCGCCGACTGCCTTCATGCTACGTTCACCCTCTCTTGGATGAAGCTTCGTCTGAAGGAGTCCGCCTCCATCTCTAGGAAGATTTCGAGCTCCTCGACCTTGACATTTCCGCCTTCAGGCACCCCAATCCTTCTTAGATAGTTTCGTAGGCTCTCAGGAGTGCATCTGGCCGTGGTGCAGATGCTGCGTAGGCCTAAGCGGTATCCGAGTTCCATGTCGGCAATGAATATCGCGTAGGCTGCTATACGTATCGGGCTCTTCCCAAAGGTCGCGTGACCAAGTTTCTTTAGGGTGCTTTGCGCCCTGATGTAGGTGTTTCGTAGATACAATTTGTCAGGGAAGGTTCCCTCGATTCGCCTGATAATTACTGATAGGTAGTCTTCAGGGGTAGAAGTCTTGTATCCTAGCGAGTATTCGCTAGCGATCTTGTTTAGTTCACGGATGATTTTGCCTCGAGTCCTGAAGCCCGCTTCGGATGAGGCTGAGAGCACTTGGCCCAGGCTTCTCTTGGCAGGCGAAGTTCGAGATGCCTGAATTATACTGTAGACTGTAATTGGGAGAAGCGGTGAGCCTTTTGAGCTTCGTGTCTTCAGAATCTTCATCGCAGTTCTTGCCGCTATCATTTTGGTCGGAGGCGGCAGGTTGAGCGACTCCGAGATCTTCTCGATCATTCTAAGCGAATATATCTCTCTCCTTTGTTGAGTCCGATGCATAGGGTAGCTCTTAATCTTCGGCCTCGTTCCTAGAGTCGATGAATGTATCGACCAGACGGTTCGAGCTGAGCTCCTCTGCTCTTCATCAGAGACTGTATTTGGATAAACTGCGCCGCAGGTGGTGCAAACAATTTCTTCAGCATCAACTATGAGTCCGCCTCCGCAGTGCTGACATCTACTTTGAGGCGTCTCGGCAGACGGCTTAGCCGCCATCTGTGCTGGTTGCTGTTCTCCTATCATAGATTTGCAGGACTTTTGCTATAAGAAAAAGGCATGCAAGCATCTGCATACGATTGAACTTACTAGTATTAGGTAGGCAAAACTGCTTCTAGCCGTGAATCCTGACTATCTGCAGAGCATTATTCAAAATAGTTAGATAAGTGATGATTATGGTGAAGTGTTCCGCCGGTATTTTTAAAAGATCAAACTGTATTCGACTCGCCGTTTTAGTCCTCACAAACCTGACTCCAAAGAAGACCCCAAGAAGAACAATCGCTTCGTAGGGCAAATACAGTATCCACCAGTCTGCACCGAGATTCTTCATCGCCAAGCTAGCTACTACCCCAATCTCCTTGGTTCCGAGGCTGAAGACTCCGACATGCGTGGTTCCAACATCAAGCATCGCGGAGATCACGATGACAACTGCGAAGATCCAAGCAGTCTTCTCTTTTATAGTCATCTCTACATCGATCTCTTTGAGATGTTAAAAAAGTCGACGGTTAGCCTCGGAGGCTCAGTCCGCTGGATTGGTCTTCTAGGCACAGCCTTCGCCTCGGCGCAGCTTACCTTATCATCGCAAACGCTGCTACCGGTAAATATCACTGGTAACATCCTCGTAGTATCCATCGCCATAACCACACTGAGCTATGTAAGTTTATCAGGAAGCAAAAGCAACCGCCACACCAGACGCAACATAGGCATCCACAAGATAACTAGACACATACACAACAACCACAACTAGACATCAGTAATTAGACTATCCCCCACAGGAAACACGCAAGAATCTGGGTTTTTCTAAAAAGTTCATTGTTCGTAGGGTCGTCATTATCTCAAATCTACCCATTAACACGACCAAGAGCGGCATAATGTTCTGACATAAACTAACTTGTCGTGAATAGAAGATACAGGAAGATACAGGATAAAGTAGAGATGAAGAAAAAAGAGAAAATAAAAGGATGGATAGGTTGCCCTATCCAGTTCTACCCGAGCTGGGTTTAGCCTAGGTTCATCACAGAGTCCAAGGATGGCGGTAGATACCGCTCAACCGTAAGGACCGATCCTAGAGCCGGCTTGATCTCAATCTTGAAGTCATCGTTCGCGCTAAGGTTTGTATCCTTTACAACGTCGTTGGTCACGTGGACAGTTACTAGGAACTTCTCTCCATAATCAAGCATTGTATTGTTGTTTCCGACTACCTGTGTTACGACTGCGCCTTCACCGGTAGTGTTGGTATAGATGTTTGCTAAGTATTTGTTCGCGCTCCAGTATGAGACTGTCAACTTGTTTGTTGACAAGTCGATTGCTTGTCTTCCAGCTGATAGTTTGACTACAAAGGTAACGTTTGCAACTGTGATTGATGAGTTCTTGTACGCTATGACTGCTCCGTCTAGCTCCATCGCTGAAGATGCTTCTTCAGTGCCTCGCTGGATTACTTGGCCTGCTTTCTGTGATGATTGGAAGCCTAGGTTGAGCACTGTGAATGCGAATGCTGATGCTACGATGATGAATGCTATGAGGATGATTGCTGTCTCTAAGCCGGTCATACCCTTTCTGATTTGGGTTTTGTGCATTTTAACACCGGACAATCATTCTAAGCATCCTTTAAAAGACGGCAAAGAATGCTCAATAATTATCTTAGCAAGATGCTTCCTCTTACGCCAGTGAAATCAGTATCTGCAAACCGTGCTAGTCACAAAACTATGCGGTTAGAACTCGTGATGCCTCGGGCATCGACTTTGAAAAAAGCAGTGCTCTAGGAAGTGTGTTTATCGCCGAATCCTCAGATTGGGGAATTCTGTTTTTCAGATTCCGCTGCCGTGAGAATTGTTGTGATTTGTCTTTCAATGAGCATTGACCCTGGGCCGAAAATCTTCCTAAGGCAGGGTATCAAATCACCGAGTCTGTCATAGACCTCGTTCGGATCAAGATTGTTCAGGTCGACTAGCTTCAATCCCGCGTAGAAGAACACCATTTTCGTCCCATTCTCGCCAAGAAGATGAGCCATACTTTCAGTTATGGCTGCAGCGATTTTCTGTTTGTATTCCTCGCTAGGCGGCTTGATGAAGACTACCATCTTCTTCGTAACTTTTTGTCGTTAATCCGTAAAAGCGTATGTTTTCCAGCACAAGTTAGACGCCCTTTGCTTCTGGGAACTAGCAGCTGTCCAAAACAGGAGGTAGCGCACGTTATTGCGCTTCGAATCAATCAACGTGGATGTCCTTTAAAAGATACAGAGGTTTTTTGTATATGATGATTGTTGGCGGACAACGAGAAGTCCGAGAAGGATAGTAATGTTCATGAAAAGATCGAGGAGCGCATGCGAAATATGCAGGACACAGTCGATAACACTTTGCTTGAAATCCAGAACCTCATATCAGACATCGAAAATCCATTCACGCTTCTCGGAAAGATGGCGAAGGACTTAGGAAAGGAGAAAGTAATCAAAACAAAGATCGTCGACAAAGATCACGAAGAACCACCAACACCGACTAATATCTCACTCAACCCCGAACCCTCGTATCCCGACAAAAATAATTCCCCCGTACAGGAGAAACCTATCCCGCCACTAATTCCAATTCCAAGTCCACTTCCCCCACAGTCAAATCGCAGCCCGGAACCAATGGACTCTGAAGAATACCCGAACGAAGACCCTGAAGAGGAGATGCTCACAAACCCCTTGATCAGCGGAGGAGTAGGGCCGCAGCGCAGAATCAATCCTCAAAACCTCGGAGATGAAGGAGTGAACCTCCCGCGTATTCCTGCGCAGCAAGGATTCTACGGTCGACCTGAGAGCTATATGCTCAGCGCCGAAATACTTCGTTTCATGGATGCAATCGCTCTATCCGAATTCCTGCTCACACTTTTTGGAAAAGACAACCTGTATGATATCCTGCAGTCATATCTCGAAATAGGCATGGCTGATGAGGACTCTGTAAAGTCTATTTTGAAGGCGATAGACCTGCTTACGAAGAACGTCAAGACCGAGCCGCCTAAGCGGCAGAGACCGGTCGACTCAGACGACATTATCACCGCAATATACTTGATCGAGGTATTCTCCAAGGACTCCTCAGGGCTCCTTTACCTACTATTCAGGCACCTCAACTTCTGGGCTGACAAGATCGATAGCGGTAGTTATGATGACAAGGAGGATCTCAGGTAGATGGCCAGCACAGCAATTTCGGAGAGCTACATGATTATAATAGCTATCGTGGCTGCGTCAATCCTCTCCGCCGCTGTCCTCCCAAGCGTAAGCCAGATAACACAGGTCTACAACAACAAGGCGCAGGACTTTAAGATCGAATCGGAGACAAATATCAAAGTAATATTCTCTTTCGGTGTAAGTGGCGAAAATACAGTTAATGTCTGGGTGAAGAATACAGGCAAAATACGAATTCCGTCAAGCTTGATAGAAAAGTCAGATGTCTTCTTCGGACCGGTGGGCGAGTTCTCACGTATCAAATATAACGAGACCAGCGGCTCGAAATGGAACTACACAATTGAAAATGATCTAAACGGAGACGGCATCTGGGATCCACTTGAAACTATCAAGATCGCAATCACATTAGACTCCCCGCTCTCAACCGGTGACTACTACGTGAAGTTCGCGACCTTCCAAGGATCTTGGAGCGAGTACGACTTCTCAATCTAAAAAGAAGGTGAATGATGGTTTTGGGTGGACTCGCAAACGTCATATCAAGCGCATTCATAATACTACTTTTCATGAATATGTTAACCCTCTACTACTCAGCCTCACTGAAGTCGGCAGATACCATACGCACAGGAATAGACGAGGCAGCCGAGTCCAAGAAACTAGAGATCCGCGAAAGAATCAGCGTAGATAAATTGGTCGCCTTCAACTCAACCATAGTCTACGGCAATGTCACAAACCTTGGGCAGACCTCTATCGCGGCCCGAGACTTTAACAAGGTCGATGTGATACTTGTCTACACTGCTCTATCCAACGCCTCCAAGGTCTCAGTCAGGCTAAGCTACGACTCAACAAAGACATCAGCAAACGGCTGGCGAGCAACCTCGGTCTACACCAATGGTCGACTCGGAGAAACAATAAGTCCTATCAACGTACCCTCAGCCTCCTCCGGAATGTGGGATCCGGATGAAACAGTCAAAATCGAGATCTGGTTGAGCCTCACAAACGCAGTGGATAATACGCAGGGGATTAGCATAA
>JACPRH010000024.1 GCA_016190055.1 Nitrososphaerota archaeon
GAAGAAGAGCACCTGAAATTAAGCGATAGGGCATTCAGATGCTCAGCGTGCGGCATCATCCTGGATAGAGACGTGAATGCCGCACGAAACATCTTAAATCTGGGCCTGGAACAGGCCCATGCTGAGACAGAACCAATACCTGTCACCGCCGTGCGGAGGATAGGCAAGTTCAGTCAAGGAAGCAGGAAGCCCACAGCCTTCAGGCGTGGGTAGTTCACTAGTAGAAAAAACGAAAGCGAATAAGCAATTGGTCGAACTCGGCCGAAAGACGGGCCATACCAATGTAAGTGGCATAGCTGGCTAATCTGTGGTTCACGTAGGTAAGGTATAGCATTGTTTGCTTGATTTCGAAACAGTCTAATACTATAACCATGTTCTAATTCAATGCAATGATATTGGAACTACCTAGGCGAACAGAACATTTTGGAGCTGTTCGCTTCCATGATGTTCAGAGAGTTTATGAGTTGGACTCTGGCACGAGAAAATTTCCAACCAGATCTAGAGATGCAGTTGCTACCATTTCAAGCCAAGAAATAGATAAGATTAATGAGAAGATGGCGATAGTAATCCCGATTAAGGATGAAAAGCTAAAGCTCCTGGAAGGTGTGTTAAGTGGGATACCGCATGACTGCCTTGTGATAGTGGTTTCAGGTAGCCAAAGATCTCCTGTCGACAGGTTTATGATGGAGAAGCAGATGATAAAGCAGTTCAACCATTTTGTAGATGATGAGATTCTCCTAATTCATCAACAAGACCTAGGTCTCTCCGAGGCCTTCAAAACGGTGGGCTTCAACTCCATCCTCGACAAAGAGGGGATAGTTAGGAGCGGTAAGGCTGAAGCTATGTTCATAGGACTGCTGCTAACTAAGATGCTTGGCAAAGAGTATGTTGGATTTGTGGATGCTGATAACTATGTGCCCGGAGCTGTTCACGAGTACGCGGAGATTTATGCAGCCGGCTTCATCTTGGCCGAGAGCCCCTACTCAATGGTTAGAGTTTCATGGGTCTACAAGCCAAAGATAGTGCAAGACAAACTGTTCTTCCCCAAGTTTGGGAGAGTTTCCGAGATCTCCAGCCAACATCTTAACCGTTTAATCGAGAGTTACACCGGCTTTGGAACGGATATCATCAAGACAGGCAATGCGGGGGAGCATGCGATGAGTATGCGGCTAGCCGAACTTTTGCCTTACGCATCGGGATACGCGGTTGAAACATATGAGATAATCAACGCTTTGGAGCAGTTCGGAGGAGTACTGCCATGTGCCAATCCCCAAGTTACAGCAAAAGGCGTCGACATCTTGCAAATAGAGACCCGAAACCCACATCTACATGAGGTAAAAGGGGATGAACACATCCAAGACATGCTTCAAACATCACTAGACATTATCTATAACTCCCCAATATGCACAGAAACGGTGAAGAACAGCATACTCAAGTATTTTGAGGTGACAAAAGAATCCTCCTCTATAAATAAAATTGATCCAATAATCAAACTGGATTTTCCCCGCTTTATGCAGATAATGAAAGAGAAATCCCAGACACTAACAGAGTTCAGGGAATAATAGTGGCCGACGAAGCAGCAATATCTAAACTCATAGCTTTTGATATGGATGGAACCCTACTCAAAGGACTGGTTATCTACAGCCTAGGCCAAAGATTCGGATTCACCTCAAAGATAGAAGATATTACTAAGTCATCTAGAATTGCACATGAAAGATCAAGAAGGATCGCAAAACTGCTGAGAGGCATACGCATTTCCGAATTCATTGAAATTGTTCGAGCAATACCTCTCACAAAGGGCGTAACACAGACGGTTAGGCATTTGCAGGCCGAGAACTACATTAGGGGTAATCAGTTACAGATACACCCTGGCGACAGACATACTGACAAACAGGTTAAAGCTGGATTTCCAAGTAGCCAATAAGTTAGAGGTGAGGAACGACATTATTACCGGTCGTATCACGATGCCTTTAGGCTGGGAAAAGTTTGGCTGCCGCTGCAGACAATCAGTCTGCAAACATGTGATTAAGAAGTAATGTTCTGCTGGAAGTAGTGCATCACTGGTTCTTCTTCTGTTACGGCGAGCAACATGAGATGTGCTGTTGCTCGTTCTCCGCCAAGCCTTTCCTCTCCTTTTGCTCACGACCTTCTTTGAGGCTTTCTATCCTAGAGGCTAAGCGAGTTTGATCAATGTTTCTGACACTCACTACAGCCCACCTAGCCATGAAGCCTTCTCCTTGACTTACCACGTTGAACCTTTGGAGTAGGCTGTGCCACTCATCCTTTCCAACTGTTCGCGGATCTTTCTTTCGAAGCCTCTTTGTGACACTCAGGTATGCTCTGCCATCAGGCTTCAATATTCGCTCTACTTCGCGAACTGCGCCTTCATGGTCTAGCATGCAGCAGAGCAGTCCGTTTGAAAATGCAAAGTCTACGCTAGCATCTGGAATGAAGCTCAGGTCAGCGGCTGAGGTTGTTCTAGCCTCTATGATATCCGAATAGTTGTGCCCCTCTGCCTTACGAGTCAGTGCTTCAATTGATTTCCTGTCGAAATCAGCTGCGTAGACTCTGCCTTCTTTACCTACAATCTCGGCCATTGCAATTGTGAAGAAGCCCGGACCCGACCCGATATCTGCAACAACCTGTCCTGCAGAAATGAACTTGGATACTGTCTTCTTGGGAGGAAAGAAAAGTCGTCTTAGAAAGTTATCTGTTAAAAAGAGCGGAATGCGCCTATCGTTCACTTTTCCCAATGCTACAATCCTCCAGTGATCATGTATACTTCTATCGAAGTCAAATTTGCAAGCACCGATCATACCAAAACTTTGGAATCTAATATAGGTATTTCCATATTGAAAATACCGGAAACTCGCTTTTAGCAGTCTTTCTGCAGGCTAAAGCCATTCAGCGTCTATCTCTTTTATCTTAGAGAAGTGTTCATCGTCAGAGAACACTAGATACGATTTTTGCTCGATTGCTGTGGCCGCAATTATCGAGTCGGCAGTTGGCAGGTTACTCAGTCTGCATCTTAGGGTAGCCGCGGTCTTAGCTATGCTCGTGTCCAGATCCACAATTTTGAATCCGGCGTTTTCGATTGTTCTCACATCTATGTCGGCAGTAACTTTCCCAAGTCTTTGATACTCAAACTTGTACACTTCATGAATGACCATAGTGGGAACTATCGCGGATTCTTTGCGGAGCTCAATCATTTTTGATTTTACTTTCTGCTTCAGTGCTTCATCATCAACTAGGAGGTACGTTAGGAAGAATATCGTATCCAACGTCCTAACCAATAACTAATACCTATCCTCTGAACGCATCCAGTTGAGCTCCTTCTTCATCTCCTCAAGAGTAATCTTTCCTGCGTGAGCACCAGCGAGATCCTCGATGTTAGGAATAGGCTTCATGACGATAGTATCCTTGTTCTGCAGGACAATCAGCCTCGTTCCTTCGCGTATACGCAGTTTCTTCCTATACGTGGCCGGTATAGTTACTTGACCCTTCCTCGTTACCTTAACAGTCTCTTCCGACAATATCTACCAGTAGGACTATGAAAAAAGTAGTACTTAACCGTAATGTAAGACTTGCTGCTCAAGTAATCTGATTGATAGGTCGATTTGACTTCATAATACCCGTCTCAGCCGAGTAATTATGGTGCGGGGTGGGATTACAGCACCAATTTACTAGTACTGTTGGTTGGGTGTTCTGTCCACTTTTGCAGTTTTGATTTTTCCTTTTAGGCGAGTTTGGTCGATTGAAGTGATGATGCTTACTTGGTCAACGACTTGTCTAAAACAATTTAATCGATTGTCCTGCATATCTATCTTATCTGGTCTAGGTATGTCCAAGTTTAGAAAGATGAATTTGACCGTATCAGAAGTACGGATGACTCTCATGATACTTAGAGCGTTTAAGGATGGTTTGCTCACTTACGATGATAATGACGATGAAGCGTGGGATCTCGATAAGTACGGTGAGAGGCTTGTTAACAGTAAGGGTGTTGGCGGAGTAATTCGAAAACTGGAGGCTTCGTTGCCAAAAGAAGAGGCAAAAGAAATAGAGAAGGCTGTTCTATTGAGAAGATACAGCACGTTTCGTAATGAGGTGGATGAGCGTGTTTATTCATCTCTCAGTAAGGCCTTCGAAAACAAGAGGCGGATTGAAATTGATTACTTTTCCATGGAGCGAGCTGAAGCCACAAGGAGAAGTATAGACATCTACTATCTGAACCGAAGATATGTGATAGCCTTCGACCATCTAAGAAACGCTATGAGGAAATTCAGAACTAGTCGCGTTATGAAGATAAGAAAGATTGGAAACGATGTCTATACGATACCTGCGGATTTTGATAAGAAGGCCTACCTGTAACGTCACCAGATTATACAGTAGATGGAACGCCCATATGCAGACACTTACGTTTCTTTACCGCACATCTTTTTACGCCTACTTCCCATTTCGATTAGCCTATCGGCCTTCCTCACAACCAATACACCTTCTTGCCTATTGTAATCAGTATATCTATTGCACATTACCCAAATTCATGATGGCAGGTTCATTTTAAGCCGTCATACTGATTTTTCAGGATGTTCTTCAACAGATAATCGATACTTTCAACATCGTCATTATCTACTGCAGATCGAACCGTTGAGCGAACTTGCTGTAAATCATCAGCAATAGAGTCCGATATTTCCTCGAATAGTTGCATGCGCGCTCTCTTTTCGTCTTGGTGTTTCTCCTGCATTCCATGTAGGTCTATATGGCATCCTTGGTGGCTGTTATCCCAACGTACTAGTGCGATCCACCTTCCCTTCAAAAAGACACGGTAGTTGAAGCTGTATTTGAAGCCTTGAGGATGTCTTGCTCGGTTAGTTTTTGGGATGTTTTGGACGTCAAGCTTCTCTCTATCAGACAGCAAGATGATTCTCTTGAAGCCTGAGGAAGGGTTTGCGCTCAAGAGGACAGCCCACTTACAGTCTTATGGTGATATCTTGGACTACCTGTTTTGGTACTCTGAGTCTCGCGTGCTTTTCGAGCTTTATCAGGCCTATTCCTTCAAGGAACCTTATGTCTCTGCTGACTGCTTCTCTTCTTCTCTTAAGGCTCTTAGATATCTCGTTGACTGGGAGGTCCGGCTTGTCTTTGAGGAGTTTTAGAAGCCTGATGCGTTCGGGTGTGAAGACCTTTGAGAACTCTTCAGGCGTGAGGAGGAGGATTGTTTCATCATCACCGCCGGCGCCGCCTTTCTTGAGAAGGCTTTTCAGTACAGTTTGCTTCTCAGCTTCACTTGCGACGGATTTGAGTATCACTCTTCTAGCAGGAACTTCTTCCAACACAATAAGTAACCTCGTAAGTTACTTATATAAATATTGCCTCAAAATTAGGCATCATACAAGATGAGATTTTGGTGCGGGGGGTGGGATTCGAACCCACGAACCCCTAAGAGACGGGATGTCTAATCGGCCAGTTTCTATCAGCCTCAGGTTGAGGCGATCTTAAGTCCCGCGCTTCCACGGCTATTGCCCTCTTTGGCCAGTCTCGGCAACCCCCGCCCGCTCGTCCGTCCGCTCAGCTATAGCGGCGGCTGGCTTGTTATTTATCGTTTAACCTGCTTTTTTTGTTTATTTGTGTTAAGGTCGGATTTTCTGGTTTACGTCGAATAGGAGTATTGAGGGTGGTAGGTCTAGGTGTAGTGTTTTGGGGTGGGGTGGTTTGAAGTCTAGTACGTGTACGAGTACTGATTTTCCTTTGCCTGTGCTGCCTAGGGGTCGGATTCTTCGGGTTTCGAGCCTGATATCTGGGTTGAAGAGAGCGTCGAGGCTGTAGTAGTATGTTTCGCCCCAGATGTCGAAGGAGTATTCGACTTTGAAGTAGGGGAGGGAGAGTGTGTTGCTCCGCGGATAGCGGGCTGAATGCACCGTTTCCTCTTCATTGTAGAAGCGTCGGTGGAAGAGGTCGTAGAAGGGCTTTACTGCGTAGACGTTTACTCCAGCGCGTTTCCGGTTCAGCACTTTGTTGAACTTCTCGAATTCGCAGTCAGGGAGCTTCGAGACGGTGTGTTTAGCGTCGTCGTGCAGCCTGATGCTTCGCTTCACAATAATCTTGAAGTTAGTATCGATTAGTCTTCTTAGGTTCTCAACAAACTGATGCTCATTACATTCATAAGTCGGCATCTTGCTCTAGCCTCTTAAGCGTCTTGACTGTATCCGAGCCTCCGCAAATAGTGACAATCGGGTCACGCAGATAATCCGCGTCCCCAATCTCGTCAGAAATCATAACTGTCTCACGGCCCTTCTTGAACACGTGGCGATCCCAGAACTTCGAGTCTGAGACAATGGTGGCAGCGGCAATCTCTGTAAAACCGAGGTTCAACACCTGTTCCACTACAGCCTCCACTGGCGTATAGAGTGCTATACTCTTCAACTGCGGTTCCAGAGGTTTCCTCGCCATCTTCCCTAGATGATACCCGTTTCAACTTACTAATATTTGTTGCACTGTAGAGTAATTGACTCAAAGCATCTCCCAGTTAGTAGCGGATTAATCACTGAGAAGCGAATATAGGCTGCTCAATGGAACCGGCAAATTCAAGTGTTAGCTCAGTATGACCCCTGCGTAGTGGATTAAATGAAGCGAAGAACGCTACTACTAGCTGTTCTTGTGGTTGTTGTTGCCGCTGCCGCCTTGTCAGTATACCTTTTAATGCCGAAGAGCGATCAGGGCGCTGAGTTGAATCAAACGGGCAGTAACAGAATCGCGGTTATGGAGACGAGCAAGGGGACTATGGAGTTCGTGCTCTACGAGGATAAGGCGCCTATAACGACAAAGAACTTCATTACTCTCGCGAATAAGGGGTTTTACGATAACACCATCTTCCACAGAATTGTCCACGACTTCGTTATTCAGGGCGGAGACCCTGCTGGAACAGGCATGGGTGGCCCCGGCTACACTATAGATGATGAATTCAACACAGGTTTGAACCATGATGTAAAAGGCATGCTCTCAATGGCCAACACCGGCCAACCGCACAGCAGCGGCTCCCAATTCTTCGTCACATTAACACCGCAGCCAAACCTTGACGGCGGCTACTCTGTCTTTGGAAAGCTAACCAAAGGCGAAGATGTCCTCGACGCAATCGGATCAGTGCAGACAGATCCATACGACAAACCTCTCCAGAATGTTACTTTAATCAAGGTAACAATCCGAAACCCATAGGCGTCACATCTTCCGAAATCAGTGGAGAACACGGCCTATTCTAGTTATGCTAGAGCGGAGTCTGCCAGCTTTATCACGAACCAGCAGGATTGGCTTCCTAGGGTCTGTAGATGATTGTTCCTGTCTCTTTAGTGGTTCTTAGGCCAGTATTTTGCTCTCGCAGTTTGTCCGTAAACTCCTTTGAGGATAATCTTTCGATGAAAAGCTTTACGAGCGGTTTTCTCAGACGCCTCTCCTCTATTACAAAGTCAAAGTTTTCCTGAGCAACTTGGATAAAGTCTAACTGGCGTGTCTGCGCAGCCTTTATGCCGAAAGCCACGTCAGCTTTGCCGATTGCAACCGCTTCAGCTGCTTCGCTGTGAAGCTTCACCTCGACCGGGTAGCCTTTCACTTTTTCAGCGATGCTTCTGAATTTGAGTCCCTTCTTCTCCCCTATTCTTCTTAGAACGATGTCTAGGAGTGTTCTTGTACCGGAGCCCAAAGGCCGATTAACGAACTTCACATCGCTTCTCAGCAGATCTTCAATATCCAAAATATGCTTAGGGTTACCCTTCTTAACGATTAGTCCCAGATCTCGCAGATACCCTCTTACCAGAACTGCTCGATCGCTCACCCAGTACCTCTTAAGAAACGGAGTGTTGTATTCTCCGGTCTCCTCATCTAAAAGATGAACTCCTGCAACATCAGTCTCTCCCAGCATAACTGCAGCTAATCCGCCGGAGGAGCCTACGCTGACGACCTCAGAACTGAACTGCTCCTTCTTCAGCATCATATCCACCAGTAGCTTAACACCGACGCAATCGCTCCCGATTACCGTGAACTCTGGGAGCTCAGTCTTCTTCGATTCGAAGATGTCTCTGGCATTGGCTGCGGAGGATCCGGATAGGAACTCTTCGACTTGACGCTCAAGCCTGTAATAGTCTTTAAGGATCTTTAAGCCTGCTTCAGTTAGCTTCGCACCTCCTCCGTACTCACCTCCCTTCCGAGCCTCTACAAGATGCTCTCCCAGTACTGAACTCACTTGGTCTATTGTATTCCACGCATGAGCGTAGGAGATGCCTATGGATCTCGCAGTAGCCATGAATGAGCCGAGCTTCTTGATTCCTTCAAGGATCTCCGCTTCCTGTCTGCCGAAGGTACGTTTGCCGTCTGCTTCTAGCCATACTTGGAAGCCTGTTTTCAGCTTGTTCATGGATATCTCCACGGGTATTGATGCTCGATATACTTATAACTATACTACGGGCGATATATTGGAGAGGATATAACGATGAAGGGTAAATACCTGGCTGGAATCTTACTTGTAATTGTCGCTGCTGCTGCAGCCTTTGCCTTAGGGTTAAGCGGCATGGCCCAGTCTACCCCACCGGAGCGTCTTGTTATCGCGACCACAACTAGCACAGTGGATACGGGGCTTCTTGATTATCTTAAGCCTCATTTTGACAACGAATTTCACGCGAACATGACTTGGCTCTACCTTGGCACAGGTCAGGCTTTAGCTGTAGCATCAAGAGGTGATGCGGACATCCTGCTTGTACACGACCGAGTCAGAGAGGACGCGTTCGTAAAAGCCAGTAACGGCACACACCGCGTCACCGTCATGTATAATGACTTTGTACTCATCGGTCCACAGGATGACCCTGCAGGTGTGAAAGGGATGAGCAACGTTACAGAGGCGTTCAAGCGGATAGCTGCGAAGGGCGAAGAAGGTAAGGCGGTATTTGTCTCGCGTGGAGACAACTCTGGAACCAATGCTCTAGAGCTTAGAATCTGGTCCTCTGCAAAGATAACTGCAAAAGGGAAACCATGGTATATCGAGGCGGGTCAGGGAATGGGGCCTACCGTTAGGATTAGTAACGAGAAGCAGGGATACACAGTGAGCGATAGAGGCACTTGGAATAAGCTGAAAAGTGAGATGGGTGATAATTTGAAGATGCAGATACTCGTCGAAGGGGATAAAGCTCTACTAAACCCATACGGCATAATACTGTTGAACACAGAAAAGTATCCGAACATCAACTCGAAGCTCGCAGAGAAGTTCTTTCTCTTCATGATTTCAGACGAGGGTCAGAAACTGATCGCTGACTTCAAAGTAGGTGAGGACCAACTCTTCTTCCCCCTCTTCGGGAAACCAGACACAATAGGGCTGCCATCCGAGAAGAGCGAAGTTCAGTACTGGGCTCAACAGTTAACATCAAACCAGATGAAGCCTCCGAGCTGGGTTCAACAAATCATAGTCGTCGCCATACCCTCAATCTTCACCGGCGACAAAAACTAAGGTGATTTATCTGGGCGGCTGGGAGGAGATAGGCTTCGGGCTCTTCAGGGCTCTGCAGCTAATCTTCTCAGGCGACCCCGAGGTTCTCCGAATAACACTCATCTCCCTTAGAGTATCAGGAACAGCTACACTGCTAGGTGCCGCTATTGGCATACCGGTCGGTGCCTCGATAGCGCTTCGAAGATTTCCTGCTAGAACACTGCTGATAAGCGTAATCAATACGTTAATGGGTTTGCCGCCGGTAGTTGTCGGGCTGTTTCTCTATCTGATGCTTTCGAACTTCGGTCCCATGGGCTTCCTCCGTCTACTCTATACTCCTGAAGCGATGGTGCTGGCTCAACTGGTCTTAGTCGCACCGATTACGGCCGGAGTCACACTCTCAGCGGTCTCTAACGTCGATGCCCGTTTGAAGGAGATGGCTGTCTCCTTGGGCGCAGACCCTCTGCAAGAAGTCAGAATTATTCTGCGGGAGGCTCGTTTAGGACTTTTGACCGCGGTTATCGTGGGCTTTGGATCAGCTATTTCGGAGGTTGGTGCAATAATGATGGTGGGCGGTAACCTGCTCGGATACACAAGGGCTTTGACCACCGCCATTGTGCTTCTGACCAATCAAGGCGCTTTTACCGAGGCCATTGCTCTAGGAATCATTCTTCTCGGCTTAGCCTTCGCCATCAACATCCTACTGACCTATCTTCAGCTTAGAACTAAAGCCGGACTGTTCGCTGCGGAGACGGAGCGGCACCACCCCGTTACGTAATCTAAGTATCGAGGATGATGCGAAGATGATGCTCAAACTGGAGAATGTTTGCAGATCCTTTTCCGGGCGCATGGCTCTTAGAAATGCCTCTCTCAGCGTCAATAAAGGGGAGATTCTGGCTATCATAGGTCCCAGCGGCGCAGGCAAAACTACACTTCTGAGATTAGTTAATCTTCTCATTCAACCAACCAGCGGTCTCATCCTTTTCAACGATGTCAACACTAGTGGAGATGACAAGCATCAACGCTCCCTGCGGCGGCAGATGAGCCTGGTGCTACAGTATCCCGCTCTATTCGATACGACCGTCTTCAACAACGTAGCTTTAGGCTTGAAGATACGAGGTTGCCCTGAAACCGTGATCAAGGAAAAGGTAGACAATATGCTGGCTGTGGTGGGGCTTTCAGGATTCGAGAAGAGAATGGTGAAGACACTTTCAGGAGGAGAGGCTCAGAGAATCGCCTTGGCAAGAGCCCTTGTAACAGAGCCGAAGCTCCTACTACTAGATGAGCCCACATCTAATCTAGACCCTAAGAACGTCTCAATAATAGAAGACATAGTGCGAGCAGCGAACACAAAGTCTCAAGTAACCGTTGTACTAGCTACACATAATCTGAACCAAGCTAAACGTCTAGCCCAGAGAGTAGCCTTCATCCTAGATGGAGAGATAGTGGAGGAAGGTGCTTCGAAAGAAATCTTTGAACAGCCGAAGGACGAACGAACCGCAACCTACGTAGACGGCAGAATGATCTATTAGCTTAGCGAAGTCCTACTTTATTATTTACTCTTCTTCCGTAGCTATCATAACTTGGGTTGCCTTAATTATAGCCTCAACAGTTCCGCCGTTTTTCAGACCCAAGTCCTCGACCGCCTCTTTCGAGATCAAGGCAGTGATTGTTATGGGTGATTTTACTTCAATCTTGACCTTCGCCATTATGGCGCCTTTCTCGACGTTTTTCACGGTGCCCTTAAACCGGTTTCTTGCGCTCATCTTCAAACCAGTAATCAACCTCAAAGTATTATTTGTCAAGCAACTATTTAGGTATTCAGATGTTTCTTAAATTTGATGCAGGATATTCGTTTAAAGATTACTAATATTTCAATTTTAAAGAATCTAGATATCCTCCTATGAGCAATAAGTACTGACAATAAGATTTATCTGAACGGGTTCGGGACTAACTTAATGCGGGCTCGTAGCGCAGACGTTCTACCGATGTCAACCATGACATGCGGAGACGGTGTAGCATGGACAGCGCGGCAGACACAATGTTGGTCGAACCTCCTATGCACGCCGGTGACAGCTGTAGATGATTGGTAATGAACCAGTCTTCGGCTAAAGGCCGTGGGTTCAAATCCCACCGGGCCCGCTCCCATTTAGTGTCAAGTCCTTTTTTTCTTTCTTCGGACTCCATTTTTTGGTGCATGATTGCTCAAGACTTGAAACGTGTGGAAATATGAAAAGTCTCATCTCTGTTTCATCTTCGGGTGCTGTATGCTCGATCACTATGCGTGATCACCCAATCACGGAACAGAGTCCTTGACTAGATGTGGCGTCAATGCGGGGGCAGTGGTCAAGATAGTGCACTGTGGCGGCACGCTTTACATTATCGTCCAGCTCATCCGTTGAAGGATGTAAAAGTAGCATCTACTGTACTACAATATGAATACTGCAGCTGCGATGACTGATGTCCACAGCCCTTTTTTGTCTCCTTGCGCAGACTGTGTTATGTTGGTTGTTTTGATTATCAGGCCTGTGGTTTTGAAGATTTGTTTCCTTTCATCCCAATCCTTCTCAGAGTCGAAAGGAATCCCCATGGTTGTCGCCAACATAGTTGCCGCCAAATCCTCTGCGTAGTCTCCAGCTGCTTCGTCTGTCTGCCCGAAGGTGTGGTGTTCTGAGAGATAGCCGTAATCTTTTTTCTCGGATGGTATCGCAACACCTATTGACGCGACGGCCAGCCGGTTCGGCTCGTTAGTCGAGTTCCTAGCTAGAACAACGAACGTTATTTCGCCGGGTTTCAACATCTCTAATCCTTTCTCCTTCGAAAGTAGTTTACAGCCAGGCGGCACTATGCTAGTCACGTTCACAATATTGCAGTACTGAATGCCTGCGGACCTCAACGCCAGTTCGAAGGACTGTAAGTATTCTTTGTGTTTGCCAACCCCTTTAGTTAAAAAGAAGTATTTCGGGATCGGTCCCATACGCAGAGCAAGGCGCGAGCCGCTTATTAATCTTCGAAGCACCGTTTACGTCGCTCAAAAGTTCATTCATCTTTCATCCAA